>NZ_JACHDI010000014.1:0-202053 GCF_014201025.1 Paraburkholderia sp. MM5384-R2 | reverse complement strand
CCGGGATCGTCATGAACAGCACCAGCGCGGTGGAGGTCAGCATCCATGCGGTGTCGCCGGAGTTGATCTTCGATGAATCGACCGAGAACGGCGCGGTCGGGGTGGCCGGCGCGGCCGCGGCGGCGGCCGATGCATCGGCGGCGGGAGCCGAGGCCGCCGGGGCAGCGGCTGCGGCGGAGGCGTCCGGTGCGGGCGCGCTCGCCGTCGTATCGGGAGCGGAGGCGGCTGCGGGAGCGGACGCATCGTCCGCGAGGGCGGTGCCGACACCGCCCGCGAGCAGCGAGCCGGCCATCAGCAGGGACATCATTAGTTTGCGCATCTTGGTTTTCCTCTTGTCGCTATCCGTGTCGCTATGTTCTGGTCTTTTACAGTGCGTCCGCGCCGGTCTCGCCGGTGCGGATCCGAACCACCTGCTCGATTGGCGTGACGAAGATCTTGCCGTCGCCGATCTTGCCGGTACGCGCGGCGCGCTCGAGCGCCTCGATCGCCTGATCGACGATGTCGTCGGATACCGCCGCTTCGATCTTCACCTTCGGCAGAAAGTCGACGACGTATTCGGCGCCCCGATACAGCTCGGTGTGGCCCTTCTGTCTTCCGAAGCCTTTGACTTCGGTCACCGTGATGCCCGACACGCCGATCGCCGACAGGGCTTCGCGCGCTTCATCCAGCTTGAACGGCTTGATGATTGCGGTAATGAGTTTCATGAAATCCTCGCTAGTTATTGCTGATCCGTTGTGCCCCGTGGCGTACCCGTGACGGCGGTCTCCTGCGCTACCGGGAAAAGCGCCCTGGCAGTGCGCGCGCGGGGCAGTAACAGCAACTCCTATGCCATGTTGTGTCGGAGCGCGCCTCGCGCGCGTGGCGCAGCGCGCCCGAGCGGCCTTGTCCGAACGGCCAGCGGCGCGGCGGGCGGTGGCGCGGCGGGGGGATCGTTGCTAGAGTGTTCGAACGTTCTGAACGCGAGGGCGCGCACCAAACACGCTCACGCGGCCGCGGCAACCAATCTGTCGCACGCACCAGAATCGCCCGTTCGCCGTAATGGGGCACGGGCGCAATGAAACATGCACATTTTTTGTGCACCAAGGGGAACACGATGAAACAACCGAACGACGTTTTTAACGACTTCCAGGCCCGCGTCAGCGATCTGTTCAAGAATTCGCCGGCCAAGGATGTCGAACGCAACGTCAAGGCAATGCTGTCGCAGGGCTTCTCGAAGCTCGATCTGGTCACGCGCGAGGAATTCGATACGCAGACCCATGTGCTCGTGCGTACGCGCGCGCGCCTCGAAGAACTCGAGCGCCGCGTCGCCGAGCTCGAGCAGAAACTGCCGCTCACGCAGACGCCGTAAGCGCTGCTCGCAGCCTTCGCGCTGCGCAGTGCCGCCCATCACAGGCAAGCGGGCCGTGACGTCATCAGCGTTTTAGGGGATTTGCGCGCGATGTGAGCGCGCCCTCCGACGGGAGAGAATATGTCGCTTGCCGTGGTGCGCAGCCGCGCGCCGGCCGCTGGCCGTGCGCCCGAAGTGACCGTCGAGGTTCACCTCGCCAATGGACTGCCGTCCTTTTCGATCGTCGGCCTGCCCGACCTGGAAGTGCGCGAGAGCCGTGAACGCGTGCGCGCGGCGCTCCAGAACTGCGGTTTCGATTTTCCAGTCCGCCGCATCACCGTCAACCTCGCGCCGGCCGATCTACCGAAAGAATCCGGTCGTTTCGATCTGCCGATCGCGCTCGGCATCCTCGCCGCAAGCGGGCAGATTCCCGCCGAATCGCTGCTCCATCGCGAGTTTGCCGGCGAGCTGTCGCTGACCGGCGCGCTGCGGCCGATGCGCGGCGCGTTCGCGATGGCCTGCGGCACCGCGCGCGGCGCTCTGGCGAACGCCGGCGACGCCGACGCTTCATCTGAAGCGCGTTCTGCGTTGCCCGCCCTCCTCGATCAATCAGCCGCACCGGCCTTCCATACCCCACAGCTTTACCTGCCGGCCGCGAGCGCGGCGGAAGCGGCGCTCGTGCCCGGCGTCGACGTGTTCGGCGCCGCCGATCTGCCGTCGCTATGCGCGCATCTCGCAGGCTCGCCGGACGCGCGTCTTAGTCCGGTCGCCGCGCCCGAGCTCAACGAGCACGCCGCTGCCCCGGCGCCGGACATGGCCGACGTGATTGGCCAGCGCGCCGCTCGGCGCGCCCTCGAAGTCGCGGCGGCCGGCGGCCATCACGTGCTGCTGATCGGACCGCCCGGCGCCGGCAAGTCGATGCTCGCGGCACGCCTGCCCAGCTTGCTGCCGCCCATGACCGACGACGAAGCGCTCGCCTCCGCCGCGCTACTGTCCGCGAGCCGCATCGGCTTCAAGCCGTCGCAGTGGCGCCAGCGGCCGTTTCGCGCGCCGCACCATTCGTCGAGCGCGGCGGCGCTGGTTGGCGGACGCAATCCGCCGCAGCCTGGCGAGATCACGCTCGCGCATCTGGGCGTGCTTTTTCTGGACGAGCTTCCCGAATTCGATCGCGTGGTGCTCGAAACGCTGCGCGAGCCGCTCGAAGCTGGCCGCATCACGATCTCGCGCGCCGCCTGGCAAGCGGATTTCCCCGCCGCCTGCCAACTGATCGCCGCAATGAACCCGTGCCCGTGCGGCTGGCGCGGCGATCCGGGCGGGCGCTGCCGCTGTACGCCTGAAGTTGCGGCGCGCTATTTGCGTAAGTTGTCGGGACCGCTGCTCGACCGCATCGACATCCAGCTCGAAATTCCAGCACTGACCGCCACCGAACTCGCGGCACGCGCCGCCACCACCGGCGAAGCAAGCGTGGCGATCGCACAGCGCGTGAGCGCTGCGCGCGAGCGGCAACTGGCCCGGCAAGGCAAGACCAACCGCGAGCTGGACGGACGCGAAGTGGACGATGTATGCCGCCCGGACGCAGCGGGCGAGGCGCTGCTGCGCGAAGCCGGCGAGCGCTTTGGCTGGTCGGCGCGGGCGTACTACCGGGTGTTGAAGGTCGCGCGCACCGTCGCGGACCTGGCTGGCGCGGCGATGCCGAGCGCCGCGCAGGTCGCCGAGGCAATCCAATACCGCCGCGCTTTTGGCTCGTTATGAGGAGAAAAAACGACTGTCAAGACTTGACTTATTCACACACGCGCGATCCTGTTAGATTTTGATACAACTCAAAAGCGCGCAGACGAGCGTCCATCCAAGCCATTGATTTAATTGTATTTTTTTAAATTCCCTACGCCTGTGGATTTTGCCGGGAGGCCCGCCTGATGGGCTTTTGCGGCCATTGAGGCCGACTTCTCAACAGAGTTATCCACAGGCTGTGCGCGCAACTCAAAAATCTCAACGTAAACCGGCAATTAGCGTACAAACCTGCGAAGGAACTTTCACTGCGTTCGGCACCTCTGAGGTGCGCCCGACCGGCCAAAAATACCGCATTCAGTACAGCTGGAACGACGAAAAAAACTGGTCGACCTGGTCTTGCGGCAGCGGTTGATCGGCGATGATCGCCGCCTGGTACACGTGCCGGCCGCGCGCGACGAGCCGCGCATATACCGTGCGCGCCTCGTGTTTGGCGCCCGCCGCGCCGCTCACCGTCATTTCCAGCCCCGGTATCTTGCCGCCCGCCGCCAGCGGGATTTGCGCTGGGTGAGCATCGGGCGTCGCGCCGATGTTGCGCGCCAGTCCCGCGCGCAGGAAATCGAGCGCGGCACGCTGGGTCGCGTCGCTGTCGTCGGGCAGCATCACGGTGCCCACCGCAAAGACCGCATTGCCCGCTTCGGCGGTCTGCATTGCCATCTGCATCGGTGTGCCGCCGATCTGCACCGCACGCTGATCGTTGCCCGGCTTGGCTGGGAAGTCGACCGTGTAGCCCTTGTCGTTGTTCATCACGGTGCGCCAGTCGAAGGTCGGTGAGCAGGCGCTGAGCGCGACGCCGAGCGCCAACGCGGCCGTCGCCGCGCCGATCACGGTTCGAGCGTGACCGGATCGCGTGAATGCGCGGAAAAATAGGCCCGCCGGTTGGAAGACGCCCGCACGGCGGGCGGACAATCGGCTGATCAACGGAAAACGGCAAGAAACGCGGGCAACTAAAGAGCAGACGCGAAGAACGGTTCGGAGCATGGGACGGAAGATCGGGCTTCTCGGAGCGTAAAGCGCCATTATCCGCTGATCGACTGCCGGGCCGACGCGCGGAGCGCAGCCGTCCCGCCATTTCGGCGCAGCCGAACCCATTGGAGCTACAATAGAAAAGCTATTCAGTACCGGCCCGCGGGCCATCACACCGCCCCATTGTTCCGCGCCGCGCGCGACTCACGAGGTTCCGTCCATGAGTTCCAATTCACCGACCGCCGTCCGGCGCACGAACCCGCTTCGCTATCTGATTGCGGTGGCCGTGGCCATTGCGCTCGCCGTCGCCGGTTACTTCGCGTTTGCCGGCCAGCAGCGCGTACCCGATGCGACCTTCACGCTGCTATCGGGACAGAAGCTCACGACCGCGGACCTCAAAGGCAAGGTTTATCTGGTCAACTTCTGGGCAACGAGTTGCGACACCTGCATGAAGGAAATGCCGCAGATGGTCGAGACCTATAACCGCTTCAAGGGCCAGGGCCTCGAATTCGTCGCGGTGGCAATGAACTACGACGCGCCGATGTACGTGACCAATTACACGCAAACGCGTCAGCTGCCGTTCAAGGTCGCGATGGACGACGGCTCCGCCGCCAAGCGGTTCGGCAACGTGCAGCTCACGCCGACCACCTTCGTCGTCGATAAAGACGGCAAGATCCTGAAGCGCTATGTCGGCGAGCCGCAGTTCGCGGAACTCGACCAGTTGCTCGCGAAAGCGCTGAAGGCTGGCGCGGCTTAAGCCGGCGCAAGCAGATCCCCACGCGCCGGCGCAACCTCCCGCCGCCGGCGTCCGCCTCCTCACCGCTCCCCTTCCCCTTTGGCCGCAAGGCCATATCGCTTGATCTTCTCGTAGAGCGTCGCCTTGCCGAGTTGCAGCCGGTCCGCCGCGACCGCGACCACGCCGCCCGCCTGCTCCAACGCCTCGGCGATCATCGCGCGCTCGAACTGCTCGACACGCTCCTTCAGCGGATGGGTGGCCCCGCCGTCTTCGCCGAACGACAGCACCGGTTCGTCGGCGATGCCGAGCACGAAGCGGTCGGCGGCATTACGCAGCTCGCGCACGTTGCCCGGCCAGTCTCGCTGCATCAGACTCGCACGTTGGCGATCGGTGAGCATCGGCGCCGGCCGCTGATAACGGACGGCAGCATCGAGCAGGAAATGCTCGAACAGCGGCACGATGTCCTCGCGACGCTCGCTCAAAGGCGGCAGCGCGATCGTCACCACGTTGAGCCGGTACAGCAGATCGCGACGGAACGAGCCATCCGCGACGTGCTCGGCCATGTCGCCTTTTGCAGCCGCGACCACGCGGCAATTGACGCGAATCGGCTGATTCGAGCCGAGCCGTTCCAGCACGCCGTCCTGCAGCACACGCAGCAGCTTGACCTGCAGCGCGAGCGGCATGCTCTCGATCTCGTCGAGAAACAGCGTGCCGCCCGACGCATGTTCGAGCTTGCCGATCCGCCGTTTGGCCGCGCCGGTGAACGCGCCCGGCTCGTAGCCGAACATCTCCGATTCGAACATCGGCTCGGGCAGCGCGCCGCAGTTCACTGCGATGAACGGCTTGTCACGCCGCGGCGACAACTCGTGCAGGCTGCGCGCGATCAGCTCCTTGCCCGCGCCGGTATCACCGTTGATCAGGACGGACGCATCGGTCGGCGCGACGTTGGCGATCAGCCGCCGCACCTGCTCGATCGCCGGACTGCGGCCGATGATGCGCGGCGCGACCGCGTTCTGCCCGGCCAGCTCACGGCGCAGCGCGAGGTTTTCGAGCACGAGCTTGCGGCGCTCCAGCGCGCGCCGCACGGTTTCGATCAGCCGCTCGGACGCGAACGGCTTTTCGATGAAGTCGTAGGCGCCGTCGCGCATCGCCTGCACGGCCATCGAGATATCGCCGTGGCCGGTGACCAGAATCACCGGCACGTCGGGCGCGCGCTCGTGGCACTGCGCGAGCAGGTCGAGACCGCTCGCGCCGGGCAGCCGGATATCGCTGACGATCACGCCGGAGAAGTCCGCGCTGATCAGCTTCGCCGCGGCCTCGACCGACGCATGGCCGACCACGTCGAAGCCCGCCAGTTGCAGGCTCTGCACGCTCGCGCGGCGCACCAGTTCGTCGTCTTCGATATACAGCACTTGCAGGCCGTCGTTCATTGCGTGTTCCGGGTGATGCTTCGGAGTGAAATCAGGAGCCCGCGGTCAGCGGATCGTGCGAGGGGCTGGTCTGCACACGCGCACGACGCAGCGTCAACACGAATGATGCGCCACCGTGCGGCGCGTTGCGCGCGACGAGCGAGCCGCCGCAATCGCGCGCGATCGACGATGAAATCGCGAGGCCAAGGCCGAGCCCCTGGCCCATTTCCTTCGTCGTGAAAAACGGCTCGAACAGGTGCGGCAACACGTCGTCGGGAATGCCGGGGCCGTTGTCGCCGACCGCGATCGACAGGTTCGCGACGCCGGCCTCCACCTCGACCGTGATATGCGGCGGGTTCATGCCGGCGGTTGCGTCGAGCGCGTTGCCGAGCAGGTTGATCAGCACCTGTTCGAGCCGCAGATCGTCGCAATTCGCGACTAGCTCCGGATGATCGTCGGCGAGATTCAGCGGCGTGCGCGCGCCGCCCGCCGCAGCGGCGGCGGCGGTGTCGGTGTCGGCCGCGATATCGATCAGCACGAACTCGAGTTCGACGCCCCGCAGGCGCTTTTGCAGCAACGCGACGACATTGCGCAGAGCCCGCACGATCGACGAGCGCGCGCTGCGCGGCCGCGCGCGGCCGACGAACAGCTTCAGCTGGTTCGTGATCTTGCCCATGCGCTCGGTGAGCGCCGCGATCGCTTCGAGATTCTCGCGCGCCGATGCCTGATCGCCGCGTTCGAGCAGCACGCGCGTGTTATCGGAAAAACTGCGCAGCGCGGCGAGCGGCTGGTTCAGCTCGTGCGTGATGCCGGCCGCCATCTGACCGAGCGCGGCCAGCTTGCTCGCCTGGATCAGTTCGTCTTGCGCGGCGCGCAGTTCCTGCTCGGCGCGTGTACGCTCGGCGACTTCCTTGTGCAACTGCTCGTTCGCCTCGGACAGATCGGCGGTGCGCTCGGCGACGCGCTGGTTCAGCTCGGCATAGGCCTTCTGCAGCAGCGCGCGGCTGCGCATCATTTCGCGCACACGCGCGCGCCGCATGCGCCAGTAGAACGCGAGCAGCACCAGCGACACATAGCCGAAGCCGGTGACGATGGTCGCCTTGCGCGCGTCGGCATCGACCGGATCGACCGGCGACATCGTGATCAGATGCCAGTCCGGCTCGCCCATGGCGTGACGCGACGCGAGGAAGCGCGGCGCGGAGCGCCCGCCGCCGATGCGCAGGATCTGCGCATTGCCTTCGAGTATGCGCTCGACCGTCACCGGTAGCGGCTCGATCGGCTGCTGCGCGTACTGGCGAGCCTGGTAAATCGAATTGGCGATCTGGCCGGGCAGCGGCCGAATCGTGTGGTACTTCCATGCCGGCACCGACGACAGAAAGATCACGCCATGATCGTCGGTGACGACGAGCGGCTCGGACGCGTCGGCGCCCTGAAACCATTCGAGATCGAGCTTGACGACCGCCACACCGACGATTTTGCCGTCGCGCCGCACCGGCTGCGAGATGTAATAGCCGGGCGCCTGCGAAATCGTGCCGATGCCGAAGAAGCGGCCGACGCCGCCTTTCACCGCATCGACGAAATATGGCCGGAACTGATAGCCCGCGCCGACGAAGCTGCCCGGCCCGCGCCAGTTGCTGGCGGCGACGCAGTAGCCGTCGAGCGAAATGATGTAGGTGACCGTCGCGCGCGCGTGGCGGTTCAGGTCTTCGAGATAGAGATTCGCGCGCTTGACGTTGGCTGGGTTCGGATCGATCAGCACGTCCTGCACGATCGGATGCTCGGCGAGCAGATACGGCAGCGATTCGTAGCGTTCGAGCGTGCTCTTCAGGACGCTCGCGGTGCGCTCGGCGCGCACCGCGGCATTGCGCCGCAGCGTGTCGACGCCGCTTTTCCACGCGAGGCTGTAGGTGAGCCAGCATGCCGCCGCGAGCCCGGCTGCGAGCGCGAAGAGAATCAGCAGGCGGCGGGTCACGTTGGCAAAGTCCGATCGATGTGCATCGGACATTGTGGCATAGGGCGGCAAGGCGTCGCCGCCAGACGCGTCGCGGGCTGGGCCGCGACTTTTGCCGGCGGTCTCGCCGGCAGACGCCTCGGAAGATCGCGCGGACGCAGGTTTCATCCTCAAGCGTCCGCGCTGGTCACGACAGGGTTGGCGAGGCGCGACTCAAACGCCGGCCGGCTCTTTGACCGCGACCTCGCCGCGCAGCATCTTGTTCAGCTTGCTGCGATCGAGCTCCTTTTCCCAGGCCGACACGACGACCGTCGCGACACCGTTGCCGACGATGTTCGTCAGCGCGCGGCACTCGCTCATGAAGCGGTCGATGCCAAGGATCAGCACCATGCCGGACAGCGGAATCGTCGGCACCACGGCCAGCGTCGCCGCGAGCGTGATGAAGCCCGCGCCGGTCACGCCGCTCGCGCCCTTCGAGGTCAGCATCGTCACCGCGAGCAGCGTCAGCTGCTGGCCCCAGGTGAGGTCGATGTTGGTCGCCTGGGCAATGAACAGCACCGCCATCGTCATGTAGATGTTGGTGCCGTCGAGGTTGAACGAGTAGCCGGTCGGCACCACGAGGCCCACCACCGAGCGCGAGCAGCCGAGATTTTCCAGCTTCAGCATCAGCTGCGGCAGCGCGGCTTCGGACGAGCTCGTGCCGAGCACGATCAGCATTTCCTCCTTGATGTATGCGACGAAACGCAGGATGTTGAAGCCCACCGCCCGCGCGATCGCGCCGAGCACGACCACCACGAACACGATCGAGGTCAGATAGAACGTGCCGACCAGCTTGAGCATCGGCAGCAGCGAGCCGATGCCGTACTTGCCGATCGTGAAGGCCATCGCACCGAACGCGCCGATCGGCGCGAGCTTCGTGATGATGCGCACCATGCCGAACAGGATGTGCGAGAGCCCTTCGATGAAGTTGGTCACCGGCTTGCCCTTCTCACCGGCCGTCGCGAGCACGGCGCCGAACAGCAGCGCGATCAGCAGGATCTGCAGGATCTCACCCTGCGCGAACGCCGACAACAGCGTGTCCGGAATGATGTGCATGAAGAAGTCGACCGTCGACTGGCCGTGCGCCTTCGCGGCATACGACGCAACCGCGCGGCCGTCGAGCGAGGCCGGATCGACGTTGAAGCCGGCGCCGGGTCGCAGCAGGTGCGTGGCGGCGAGGCCGAGCACCAGCGCGAAGGTCGAGACGATTTCGAAGTACAACAGCGCCTTGCCGCCGACGCGTCCAACCTTCTTCATGTCCTCCATGCCGGCGATGCCCGTCACGACCGTGCAGAAGATGATCGGCCCGATCACCATCTTGATCAGCTTGATGAAGCCATCGCCGAGCGGCTTCATGTCAATGGCGAGGTTCGGGTAGAAATGCCCGAGTACGATGCCGACGATGATCGCCACGATCACCTGGACGTACAGCACTTTATGGATAGGTTTCTTCACGATGGTTCCTGCGAGGGATATGAGCTGATGACCCGCCGCGAGGCGCGACACGCGAACGAAACGTCGTCGCGCGGGCGCACGTTGGCGGACCGCTGCAAAGACGACGAATTCAGAAATACCGGGAAGGGAAATCGGACATTTTGTCTCCTTGCTTTTTTGTCGGGCCGTGGCGGCCACGAGCTTTCTTTCGCAAGGTCGATGCCAGTTTGATTTCAGACTGGAAGCCTTGATTTTTATGGGTTTTCCGGCACAGCTCGGCGCGCGCCGTCCGGGTTTCCGGAAATCCGGACGAGCGCCGTCGGGGAATCCGGAATTCGGTGCGCGCGCGTTTGCGGGGAAACCCGCAGGGGTTTGTGCGGAGCTTGCGAGCGCAACGTCACGTCAACAGATCGATCCGGTCCGTGCAGATCATGTCGACGCCCCATTCTTCGAGCAACCGCGCGCGCGCCGGATCGTTCACCGTGTAGGCGAGCACGCGCAGCCCGGCCGCGCGGATCCGCGCGACCAGCGGTTCGCTCAGATAGCGGTGACTCGCGTGCAGCGAGACGCAGTCGAGTTCGCGCACGATGCGCAGCCAGTCCGCCGGCACCCGCTCGAACAGCATGCCGCGCGGCAGCGACGGCGCGGCATCGCGCGCGGCGGCGAGCGCGTCGAACGAAAACGACGACACCAGCGGCGGCGTCTGCCCTTGCCAAAGCTCGAGCGCGCCCTGGGCGACCAGTGCGCCGGTGATGACTTCGCGGCCCGGACACGGCTTGATCTCGAGGTTCGCCGCGATGCCCTCGCGCGCGCAACGCTCGGCCGCGTCGGCCAGCGTCGGCAGCCGCGTGCCGGCGAACTCCGCGCCGCGCCACGCGCCGGCATCCAGAGCGGCGAGTTGCTGCCATGTGTGCGTGGCCGCCGGCCCGTGGCCGTTGGTCGTGCGATCTAGCGTGTCGTCATGCAGCAGGAACAGCGCGTTGTCGGCGGACAGCTTCGCGTCGAATTCGACCATGCGATAGCCGTAGCGCACGCAGGCGTCGAAACCGGCCAAGGTGTTTTCCGGCGCAAGCGTACCGCCGCAGCGGTGCGCGATCAGCCGCGGATAAGGCCATTGTGCGGAGGTCCCGCGATCCCTCGGGGTTGCCACGTGTCGTTTCCTTGCTGATAGTAGAGCGGTCTATGAAAAAAGCCCGCACATCGGCGGGCTTTTCGTTTCTGCGGGCGTGAAGCGAGGCAACAGCGGCGAGGCAACAGCGGCAAGGCGCCAGCGCGTCAGACCACGCCGGCTCCATGCGCCTGCACGTCGGCGTGATAGCTCGAACGAACCATCGCGCCCACCGCGGCGTGCGTGAAGCCCATCTTGTACGCCTCTTCCTCGTACATCTTGAAGGTGTCCGGATGCACGTAAGCGCGGACCGGCAGATGGTGCTCCGACGGCTGCAGATACTGGCCGATCGTCAGCATGTCGACGTCGTGCTCGCGCAGATCGCGCATCACTTGCAGGATTTCCTCTTCGGTTTCGCCGAGGCCGACCATCAGGCCGGACTTGGTCGCGACGTGCGGATGCAGCGCCTTGAAGTCCTTCAGCAGCTTCAGCGAATGCGCGTAATCCGACCCCGGCCGCGCTTCCTTGTACAGACGCGGCACCGTTTCGAGGTTGTGGTTCATCACGTCGGGCGGCGCCGCATTCAGGATGCCGAGCGCGCGGTCGAGGCGGCCACGGAAGTCCGGCGTCAGGATTTCGATACGCGTTTGCGGCGACAGCTCGCGCGTCTGACGGATACATTCGACGAAGTGCGCCGCGCCACCGTCGCGCAGATCATCACGGTCGACGCTGGTGATCACCACGTACTTCAACTTCAGCGCAGCGATGGTGCGCGCGAGGTTGGCCGGTTCGTCGGCGTCGAGCGGATCGGGACGGCCGTGGCCGACGTCGCAGAACGGGCAGCGGCGCGTGCACTTGTCGCCCATGATCATGAAGGTCGCGGTGCCCTTGCCGAAACATTCGCCGATGTTCGGGCAGCTCGCCTCTTCACACACCGTGTGAAGATTGTGCTCGCGCAGGATCTGCTTGATCTCGTAGAAGCGCGAATTGCCGGTGGCCGCCTTCACGCGGATCCAGTCCGGCTTCTTCAGCTTTTCGATCGGAACGACCTTGATCGGGATGCGCGCGGTCTTGGCTTGCGCTTTCTGCTTCACGGTGGCGTCGTAGGCGGCGGGGGCCGGCACGCCTTCGGGCGCGGGGGTGGCTGCTGCGGAATTCGCGGTTACGTCAGTCATTCGTTCGATCCAGTCAGGCGGTGAGCGCACCGGCCTGCGGTTGGGCGACGGCCGCGGGATTGCCGTCGAGGTTTGCGGTGAGACTTGCTGCGAGGGTACGGGCCACGTCGTCCCAGCCGGCGGCGACGCCGAGCGTCGCCATGTCGACCGTTTCGAGCCCCGCGTAGCCGCATGGATTGATCGCGAGAAACGGCCGCAGGTCCATGTTCACGTTCAGACTCACGCCGTGATAGCTGCAGCCGTTGCGGATTTTCAGGCCAAGCGCCGCGATCTTGGCGCCGGCATGGAGCCCGGCGTCGGGCCCAGGCGCCACGTAGATGCCGGGGGCGCCCGCCTTGCGTTCTCCGGCGAGATTATACGCCGCGAGGGTGTCGATCACGGCCTGCTCGATCCGGGTGACCAGTTCGCGCACCATCAGCTTGCGCCGACGCAGGTCGAGCAGCAGATAGGCGACCACCTGGCCGGGCCCGTGATACGTGATCTGCCCGCCGCGGTCGACCTTGACGAGCGGAATATTGCTGTCTGCCGCGAGCAGGTGCGCCGGATCGCCGGCCTGGCCGAGCGTGAAGACGGGCGGATGCTCGACGAGCCAGATTTCGTCGGCGGTGTCGGCGGTGCGGGCGTCGGTGAAGGTGCGCATCGCGTCGAAACTGGCTTCGTAGGGTTCGCGGCCGAGCCAGCGCAGCATGGGCGGCTCGATGGCAGGTAGAGGAGACGGAGAGACCGGGGTGGCGCACATGATTCCGGGAGTTTACCGAAATCTCGGAAACCGCGCCCGCAGCCACCGGGAGCCTGCACAGGCGGGGCCGGTACCCTGCCGGCCCCGGCCTGGTACCCTGCCGGCCCCGGCCTCATGCACGGCTTTTGCGCCGCGCCACCGTCAAACGGTGTGCCAGCCGCCGCGCACACGCATCATCCAGCGCTCGCCGATGCGAGCGAGCCAGTTCAGCACGCGCTCGTCGCAGCGCGTCGGCACCGAGAACGTAACCTTCGCGAACGTGGCGCCCTCGGCGCTGAGCCAGAGCCGCTCGCCGCGCCGCAGATGCAGCGTCTGCCCGGGCTGCAGCCAGTAGTCCTTCGTGTCGTCGCTGCGCGTGACCCACACCGCGCCGCCATGCACGCGCAACTTCGTGCTGCGCGCGACCTTCAGCGGCAGCGTGTCGCCAGTGCGGATTTCATATGCAATGCTAGAGGAAATTTCTCGCATGAGGCCCTCGCCAAAAATCGTTTCATGACTAGAATCCTATGTGCAGCAAGGACTTGGGCAAAACGATCAATTTTCACCTCTATGTGAGAAATATTGCGATGGACCTGCGTCAACTCCCCGCCCTGAACGCGATCAAGGCGTTCGAAGCCGCCGCCCGCCACGAAAGCTTTTCGCGCGCCGCCGACGAGTTGTTCGTCACGCACGGCGCGGTCAGCCACCAGATCCGCGCGCTCGAGGCCGAGCTCGGCGTGTCGCTGTTCGCGCGCGACGGCAAGCGCGTGCGCCTCACCGAAACCGGCCGTCGCTACGCCACCCAGGTGCGCGCCGCGTTGATGGAGCTCGCCGACGCGACTCGCGCGATCCGTGCCGGCGACCGCGAGCGGCGCCTCGTAATATCGATGCTGTCGTCGTTCGCGGCCCGCTGGGTGACGCCGCGCATCGGCAGCTTTATCGAGGCAAATCCGCAGTGGGATCTCGAGTTGCTGACCACCAATGCGCTGACGGACTTCGCGCGCGACGACGTCGACGTCGCGATCCGTTTCGGCTTCGGCAAATATCCGGGGCTGCACGCCGAGCTGCTGCTCGACGAGATTTTCTTCCCCGCCTGCTCGCCCAACTTCAACGGCGGCAAGCTGCCGCAAACCCCGGCCGATCTCGCCAAAGTCCCGCTGCTGCGCTCCGACGACGAGCTATGGCGCCCATGGTTCGACGCCGCCGGCCTCACCGACTGGCCGGAGCCGAAGCGCGGCGCGCTGTATCAGGATTCGTCGAATCTGTTGCAGGC
This sequence comes from Paraburkholderia sp. MM5384-R2, assembly GCF_014201025.1. Classification (NCBI taxonomy): domain Bacteria; kingdom Pseudomonadati; phylum Pseudomonadota; class Betaproteobacteria; order Burkholderiales; family Burkholderiaceae; genus Paraburkholderia; species Paraburkholderia sp. MM5384-R2. The sequence continues at coordinate 188,129 of NZ_JACHDI010000014.1, read as the reverse complement.
GGCCGTCGACGGCCAGGGGGTCGCGCTGACGCGCCGCTCGCTCGCGATGCACGAAATCGCGGCGGGCCGGCTCGTGCGGCTCTTTGATGTGGATGGGCCGAGCCCGTGGCAATACTATTTGGTCTGCCTGCCGCAGACGCTGGGGACCGCGCGGGTCAAGGCGTTTCGCGACTGGTTGTTCGACGAGGTGGCGCGCTTCAGGCTGCTGTTCGATCTCGCCTGCGAGGCGGGTCCCGCGGCGAGCGCGCGCCTGGCGGCGCAGGGAGTGACGGCGGACGCGTTGCGCGTCGCGCCGTAAGGTGAAAAACCGCGCGGTGTTACAGCACGACCTTGACCATCGGATGGCCGGTCAGCGCGCGATAGATGTCGTCGAGATGCGCGCGGCTCGTCGCCCGCACGTGGACGGTCAGCCCCGTGTAGGTGCCGCTGCTCGACGGCCGCGTCTCGACGCGCGACGCATCGACCTCGGTATCGAACACGCGCACCACTTCGACGATCGTCGCGGCAAACTTGGGGTGCGATTTGCCCATGATCTTGATCGGGAAATCGCAGGGGAATTCAAACAGTGAGTCGTTCTCGGGATTCATTCTCTACTCCTTCTTCCGCCGCGGCTTCAGCCGCCTTGGCTCGCTGATACGCCGCATACAGCTCCGCAAACACCGCGCCCGGGCGGCCCGCGCCGACCGGCGCGCCATCGAGCCGCGTGACCGGCAGCACTTCCCTGGTCGCCGAGCTGACGATGATTTCATCGGCCGCGCGCACTTCAGCTTCGGTGATCTCGCGCGCTTCGAAGCGGATACCGCATTCGGCCGTCAGCTCCTCGATGAGCCCATAGCGGATCCCTTCGAGAATCCTGTTGCTGCGCGGCGGCGCGGCCAGCACGCCATCCTTCACGATCCACACGTTCGACGACGACCCTTCGGTCAGCAAACCATCGCGGAACTGCAGCGTCTCGAAGGCGTCGTTTTCGGCCGCGTATTGCGCCATCAGCACGTTGCCGAGCAGCGACACCGACTTGATGTCGCAATTGAGCCAGCGACGATCCTCGGCGCTCACGCACGCGACACCGCTCGCGCGCTGCGCGGCGGCGGGCAGGTTCAGCGCGGTGACCATCACGAACACGGTCGGCTTCACGCCGGCCGGAAATGCGTGAGCGCGCTTCGCGACGCCACGCGTCACCTGGATGTATGCGATCGCGTCCTGATCGGCACGCAAGCCGCCGTCCGTTTCGTTGGCCTCGGCCACGCGTCCGATCAGCTCGCGCCAGCCAGCGTCGTCGAGCGGATTGGCGATGCCGATCTTGCCGACCGAGCGCGCGAGACGCGCCAGATGCTGCTTCAGACGAAACGCGGTGCGCCGTCCGCTCGCGTGCGCGTACAACGGCGCCACTTCGTAAATGCCGTCGCCGAAAATGAAGCCGCGGTCGAGCACCGGCACGCGCGCTTCGGACAACGGCACCAGTTCGCCGTTCAGATGAACGATCGGGTCCGGCGAAACCTCGGAGACAACGGTCATTGCGACGTAGCCCTTACTTTTTCTTGTTGAACATCAGCATCAGCGAATCCCACACGCGGCCCACCACACCGGCTTGCTGCACCGGCTGCAGCGCGACCACCGGGAATTGCGCGAGCACCTTGCCGTCGGCGACGAGCTTGGCGGTGCCGATCTGCTGGCCGTTGGCGATCGGCGCGACGAGCGGATCGTTGAGTTCGATCTGCGGCTTCGCCTTGTCGGCGGCGCCCTTCGGCAGCGTGATGTACTGGTCGCTCTTCACGCCGACCTGCACGCTGTCCTGCGAACCCTTGTAGACGCGCGGCGTGGCCACGACCTGGTTCGCCTTGTACAGACGCGTCGTGTCGTATGCGGTGTAGCCGTAGTTCAGCATCTTCAGGCTGTCCTGCACGCGGTCGTGCTCCTTGGTCTCGCCCATCATCACCGAGACGAGACGGCGCGACGCGTCGGTCGTGCCCGGCAGCGGACGCTTCGCGCTCGCGATCAGGCAGTAGCCGGCCGCTTGCGTGTGACCGGTCTTCAGACCGTCGACGGTCGGGTCGATCCACAGCAGACGGTTGCGGTTCGGCTGCTTGATCTTGTTGTACGTGAATTCCTTGACCGAGAAGATGTTGTAGTACTCGGGATAGTCGCGAATCAGGCGGGCCGACAGGATCGCGAGATCGCCCGCGGTCGTGTAGTGCTGCGGGTCGGGCATGCCGTTCACGTCGGCGAAATGCGTGTGCGTCATGCCGAGCTTTTGCGCCTCCTTGTTCATCATGTCGACGAACTGCGCCTCGCTGCCGCCCACCAGTTCGGCGAGCGCGATCGCCGCGTCGTTGCCCGACTGCACGATCATGCCGTACACGAGGTCGTGCACGGTCACCGGCTTGAGCGCCTCGATGAACATGCGCGATTCGTCGTTGCGCACGCGCCGCACGGCTTCGCTCGGCTCGATGCTCTGATCCATCGTGATCTTCTTCGTGTCGAGCGCCTCGAACACGAGATACGCGGTCATCAGCTTGGTCAACGACGCCGGCTCGACGCGCTCGTCGGCATTGGCGGACGCGAGCACCTGGTTGCTGGTCGCGTCGACGAGCACCCACGAGCGCGCGTTGACGCCCGGCGGCGGCACCTGCGCGAACGCGGTGCCGGCGACGAGCGTGGCCGGCAACACGAGGCCGACGGCGATGGCGCGATTGAGCGAAGCGGGAACGAAAGAAGCGAGTGACGGGAATGACGTGCGGCCAGAGGAGGAGAAACGCATAGGATCGATTCGTGCAGAAAAATTCGTTGCGCGACAGCGCGCGGAGTTGGGGGAGCCGGTCGGCGGGGCATCTGGCCGTAAAACGGCGGGCGCCCGTTGGACTGATGGCGACGCAATCGGTTCGCGAGCGCAGCGCTGCGCACCCGGCCGCGCCCTCCCGCGAAATGATTCCGCGGCGCGCGATTCTGCCGGCTGGGCGGCGCTGTGCCCAAAAAAAGAGCGCCCATTATACGCGCGCTACCTGGTCAGCTTCGCGCGCGTGTCGTCGATTTGCACACGTTTGCGCGCACCTGTCCCCCGCAAAATGCGCGTCGCGCGTTTTCAGCGCCAGGCGTCGACGATGATCCGCTTCAGGATGTGAAGCTTGCGATGCAAAAAGTGCTCGGCGCCCGGAATCACGACGACCGGCAGTTCCTGCGGCCGCGCCCAGTCGAACACGGACTGGACGGGGACGGTCTCGTCGACTTCGCCGTGGATCACGAGTGTGCTTTCGGGCACGGGTGCGACGTCCCAGCGGCTCGCCGCGGTACCGACGAACACGATGCGCTCGATTTCCCGGCCTTCATCGCGCAGCTTCGCCGCGACGTGCGACAGCACCACGGTGCCGAACGAAAAGCCCGCCAATACGAGCGGCAGATCGCCGTAGTCCGGATCTGCGCGCATGTGCTCGAGCACCGCGCGCAGATCGTCGCGCTCGCCGACGCCCGCGTCGTGCTCGCCCTGGGTCTGGCCGACGCCGCGGAAATTCGACCGGTAAGTGACGTAGTTCAGCTGCACGAGCGTGCGCGCGAGGGTCTGCGCGACCTTGTTGTCCATCGTGCCGCCAAACAGCGGATGCGGATGCGCGACGAGCGCGATGCCGCGTGGCGCGGCGCCTTTTTCGCGCACGCCGTCGGGCAGGTCCAGCGCGACCTCGATCTTGCCGACCGGGCCGTCGATCAGATACTTCTTCGTGTTGACGTTCATCGGGATGGATCGTTTTGTGGTTCGCGTTATTGATCGATCTTCAGACGCTCGACGATCTTGCCGTTCGCAAGATGCGATTCGACGATCTCGTCGATGTCGCTCTCGTCGACGTAGGTGTACCAGACCGCCTCGGGATACACGACGAGCGTCGGGCCCAGTTCGCAGCGATCGAGGCAGCCGGCCTTGTTGATGCGCACCTGGCCGGGCCCGGCGAGGCCGAGTTGCTTCACGCGTTGTTTCGCGTATTCCTGCATCGCCTGTGCGTTGCAGTTCGCGCAGCTCGGACGCTCGGCGCCGGGGTCGCGTTGATTCAGACAGAAGAAAACGTGGTGCTTGTAGAAGGAATCCATGATGTTCGGGAGGCGAGCCTGAAAGGAAGTGCAATGGCGGTGCGGACGATTATAGCGACCGGGCTGTACAGGCGTCGGGACCTGGCGGCAGGCGCAAGCACGTCACGCCCGCCTCGCGCGCCGCTTGAGCCACGCCCGCTCGACCGCGAACGCGAGCCACACCAGCGCCGCATAGGGCCATATCCATGCGAGCCAGCGCGCGAGCCCGTTGAAATGCAGATAGCGTCCCTGCCGCCAGTCGGCGAGCACGGCGTCGAAATACGGGTTCACCGGCAGCAGATTGACGAACCCGAGTGCGACGACCAGCGCGACCCCGGCGAGCGTCGCACGCAACCGCCGCCGCAGCGGCAGCGCGACGAGCGCCGCGACGGTGCCGCACACGAGTCCGATTAGCGCGCCGGGCGTCGCCCAGTCGAACGCGAGGCCCGATTGCGATTGCAGGAACGTCGCGCCGGCCTTCACGCACAAGGTCGCGACGATGAACACGAACAGCAGGCGCACGCGTGGCGCATGACGGCGCGCCGGCAGCGATGCAAGCGCGAGCGCCGCGAACAGGTTTAGCGCCGTGATCAGCGCTTCCCATGTGTCGTCGTCCAGCCACGCGGCGGCCACCGCCGGCCATGCGCCGACATGCCACGCGGACGGCGTCCACGCGAGCAGCGCGTCCTGGGTGGCCGGATCGACGCTCAGCCACAGCGCGCGCGGCCAGTTGCCGAGACCGAACAGACGCGGCGACGGATACATCGTCGCAAACGGCCATGCGGCGACGAGGCACGCGAGCGTCGCATGGCCGCGCTCGAACCACAGCAACCGCAAACGCCTGAGCAGGCCGCGGTCGAGCAGCGCGCCGGTCAACGGCGACATCACCGACGCGCCGACGAGCGCGCCCAGCGTGTTGGCGGCGAGATCGAGATTGGAGGCGACGCGTATCGGCAGATAGGTCTGCACGGCTTCCATCGTGCCTGACAGCAGACCGCCCAACACGAACGCGAGCGCGACGGCCAGCGTGCCGCGCCAACGCGGGTACACCGCGAGCACCACCAGCGCGCCGAACGGCATATAGCCGAGCACGTTGGTGACGACGTCGAACGCCGTCAGGTACTGCGGCATCGGATCGAACAGATAGGCGAACGGCGTGATGCCGAGCGAGCGCCAGCCCGAGAACGGATACCACGACCCGTAGACGATCAGCGCCGTGTAAAGCAGCAGCGCCTGACGGGCCAGCGTCGACGGGCGGCGCAGCCAGGGGCGTTCGCTCATGCAGCGCTCCGTTGCGTGCGCTGCCCGCCCGTCATTGCGCGGCGACCAGCGCCTGCGAGCCAAGCCACGTGGTGATCTGCGCGACGAGGTCGTCGCTGGCCGCGGCGAGCGCCCGCGCGCCGCCGGCCGCATCCGCCGAATGCGCGGGCGCGTGCGCGACGAAGGTCCGCTGGCCGATCACCTTGCCGCCTTGCATCAGCGTCGCGCGCGCGGTGATCGCGCCGTGGCTGTCCGCCTGGCTGTCGAACACCTGCTCGAACTCGGTCAGATCGACCCGCAGCACCGGCGCGCTCACGCCGTCCGCGCCCGTCAGCACGGTGCCGCGCTCGCTCAGCGCGTTGCGCAGGCGCTGCGTCAGCAGTTGCGACGGCATCATCGTCCAGTGGCTGTTGGCGTAGGCGGCCGTCTGCTGCGCGTCGGCATAGCTCAGCCGATAAGTCAGCCGGTCGGATTCGAGCACGGACGGCGCGCTGACCTCCAGCACCTTGACGGCCGGCAGCCGGCTCGCCGCGGCGGCCTGCGGCGGTGGTCCGAAGTCGTAGCGGACATCCGACACCACCGCGGAGGTGCCCGCGCAGCCCGCCGCCAGCACGCCGAACGCAAGCAGCGCCGCGAGCGCGGCGCGCGAGGACAACAGTCGGTCAATCGAGCGTGACATGGGTATCTTCCTCTGTTCTAGCCTGCGGATTTAGTGAGCTGCGGGCGCGGCGGCGGCGGGCCACGCGAAGCCGGCCTCGCCCGGACCCGGCGCCGGGCGAGGCGCGCCAAACAGCACGCTGCGCGGATTGGTGTTGAAGGTGTCGGCGGCGCGGTCGATCGATTGCGCCGCCGCGCGCACGTCCTCGGTCAGCGAATTGACGCGCGGCAGCGTCTCGTAGCCGACCCGCGCGGACAGGTCCTGCAGCGACATGTTCATCTGCGTGAGCGCATCGCCCGCCTGCTGCGCGGCCGTACCGACCTTGTTCAGATTGCGCTCGAGGGGCCCGTCCGGACGGTTCAGGCTCGTGATCATCTGGTTGGTCGACGCGAGCGTGCGGTTCAGCTGGTCGACCGTGCCGGGCAGCTTGCTGGCGACGGGCGCCATCTCACGAGTCAGCGTCGCGACCCCCGAGGCCGCCTGCGCGATGCTCGCCGCGGTGTCGTGCAGCTGCGCGACCATTTCCGGCGACAGCATGTCGTTCACGTTGTCGGTCACTTTTTCGAGCTTGCGCAGCAGCACCTCGCCGCGTCGCTGCAACTGGTCGAACAGACCCGGACGCATCGGCAATTGCGCGACCTTTTGGGCCGACGACGGCAGCGGCGTCAGATCGCGCCCGGTATCGTCGAGCTGGATGAACGCGATGCCGGTCACGCCCTGCAAGCCGAGGCTGCCGAACGTCGAATGCGTGATCGGCGCGTGCTCGTCGACCATGATGCGGATCAGAATCTGCCCCGGATGTGTCGGATCGAACTTGATCGACTGCACACGGCCGACGTCGAGCCCGCGAAAGCGCACCGCCGCGTCGGCAAAGAGGCCGGTCACGTTGGTACGCGCGATCAGGTCGTACGGCACCCGCACGGTGCGGTCGACGTTGAACAGATACGCCGCCAGCGCGATCGCCGCCGTCAGCACGACCGTGAAGAGCCCGGCCCAGAACGCATGCGCTTTGTTTTCCATTGTCAGTTTCCCTGGTTCATAGCGGCCCGGTTCATGGCGGCCCGGTTCATGGCGGCCCGCCTCACAGCGGCAACTCGGACGACGCCGGCTCGAGCGCCGCCTGCGGCAGCTTCGCGCGGCGCTCCGGCGGCAGCGCCTGCAGCGCGCGGCGCCCGCGCAGGCCGAGGAAATATTCGTGGATGAACGGATGGTCGACGCCCGCGGCCTCCTCGACCGGCGCGTTGACGAGCACTTTGCGATCGGCCAGCACGGCCACGCGGGTCGACAGTGCGACCATCGTATCGAGATCGTGCGTGATCATCACGACCGTCAGACCGAGCGCGCGATGCAGCCCCGAGATCAGCTCGACGAATTCGTCGGACGCCTCCGGGTCGAGGCCGGCGGTCGGTTCGTCGAGGAACAGCAGTTCGGGTTCGAGCGCGATCGCGCGCGCGATGCCAACCCGCTTGATCATGCCGCCCGACAGCGCCGATGGCATCTTCGACGCGTGCTTGCACGGCAGCCCGACCATTTCGAGCTTCAGCATCACGATGTCGCGCAGCAGGTCTTCGGGCACCTTGCCGAGCTCGCGCACCGGTTGCGCGACGTTGTCGAACACGGACAGCGACGAGAACAGCGCGCCGCGCTGGAACAGCATGCCCGAGCGGCTGCGCATCAGCAGCGCGGTGTCGGGCGAGATCGTTGCGAGGTCTTCGCCGAACAGCTTGATCGTGCCCCTCGACGGGCGCTCGAGGCCGAGAATCTGCCGCACCAGCGTGGTTTTGCCCGAGCCCGAGCCGCCGACGATCGACACGATCTCGCCGCGCCGCACGTCGAGGCTCAGATGCTGATGCACGATGTTGCGGCCGTAGCGCTTGGTGATGTCGATCACCTCGATCACCGGCTCGGCGATCGACGGTACGGGTTGGCCGCGTACGGCTTCGGTGAGTGGCGCGATCATCCTAGCCCCACGTTCTGAAAGAGGATCGCGAACACCGCGTCCGCGAGAATCACGATGGTGATCGACGTGACCACCGAGGTCGTCGTGCCTTCGCCGAGACTCTGCGAATTGGCTTTGATACGGAAGCCGAAATGACAGCCGGCGATCGCGATCAGCATGCCGAATACCGCGCCCTTGCCAAGCCCGATCCACAGGTTCGCGATCGGCACGACGTTCGGCAGCTGGCGCGCGAAGAAGCTCATGTCGATGCCGAGCACGAGCTTCGCGGCGAGCGCGCCGCCCGTCAACGAGATCACGTTGGTCCACATCACGAGCAGCGGCATCGCGACGGCCAGTGCGATCACGCGCGGCAGGATCAGCCGCAGGCCGTGCGGGATGCCCATTACGCGCATCGCGTCGAGCTCCTCGGTCACGCGCATCACGCCGATCTGCGCGGTGATCGCCGAGCCCGAGCGGCCTGCCACCAGAATCGCCGACAGCACCGGGCCGAGTTCGCGAATCACCGCGAGGCCGAGAATATTGACGATGAACTGGTTCGCGCCAAACATGCGCAATTGCTGTGCCGACAGATAGCTCAACACGATGCCGATCAGGAACGCGACCAGCGCGGTGATCGGCAGCGCGCGAGCGCCGGCGTTGTAGATGTTCGCGGAGATTTCGGTCCACGGCGTGAGTTTCGGCTTGCGCGCGATCGCGAGCAGATCGAGCACGAAGCGCCCGAGCATCGCGACGCCGCCTTGCATGTGCTCGACGAACGAGAAGAGCCCGAGGCCCAGACGCGTAAAGGGATCGAGGCGCGTGACCGGCTCGGCGCTCTCGCGCGCCGTGTCGAGCAGCGCGATGCGCTCGAAGATGTCGCGCTGCGTGTCCGTGAGCGCGGTGCCCGGCGGCATCTTGCGGCCCCACACGCGCCATAGCGCCTGGCCGCCGACGTGGTCCATCCTGTCGACGCGCGACAGGTCCCACTCGCCGATACCCTGCGCGCCGGTCAGCGAACGCAGTTGCGGAATCACGTGCCCGGTGTCGCGGTCGCGCGCGAGCGCGAGCGCCGTCCACTGGCCCGAGAGACGGACGATCTTGCCTTGGCTGCCGGCCGCGACTTCAAGGCCGGGCGGAGTGTCATTGTTCAAGGATCGCGTGAATCTGGTTATCGGATTAGCGGCCATTGTAACGAAGGCTCGGCCGCCGGTCCGCACTGATGCACATCGATCGGCGTCGCCGTTCACCGCTGCGCATTCGAGTCCCGGGCGGGGTCGCTGTGGCTACACGCTGTGGCTACAATATGGGACATGAATGCCTCCAAGACTCCCGCCTCCCCGTCCGCAGCGACAAGCGCGGCACCAGCCTCGTCGTCGGCTTCGACCGACTGGCGCATCGATCGCGAACGCGCGGTCAAGCTGTTCGGCGCGCATGCGCATGACTGGCCGATCGAAATCGTCGAAGAAACCGGCTCGACCAACGCCGACCTGATGACCCACGTGAAAGCCCTGCCGCGGCGCGCGAACGCGCTGCCGCGGCCGATCGTGCGTGTCGCGTATCTGCAGACCGCCGGGCGCGGCCGCCGTGGGCGGCCGTGGTACGCGGAGCCCGGCAACGCGCTGCTGTTTTCGGTCGCGTGCGTCTTGCCGCGACCGCTCGAAGGGCTCGGGGGCTTGAGTCTCGCGGTGGGCGTCGCGCTCGTCGACGGGCTGCGCTCGCTGCCGGTCGCGGGTCCCGGACAGATCGCGCTGAAGTGGCCGAACGACGTGCTGCTCGAAGGCGACAAGCTCGCCGGCATCCTGATCGAAACCGCGTGGAGCACCGACGACGCGAGCGCGGTCGTGATCGGCATCGGCACCAACGTGAAAGGCGCCGACGAACTCGCGGCGAAGGTCGGCGCGCTGAACGCCGAGGTACCGCCGCAGGCGCTCGGCACCGTGCCGACCGCGTTGCAACGGGCGCTGCCGAACGCGAATCTGACCGATACGCTGGCAGCCGAATTGAACGCGCTCGAACCGATGCTGCAGCGCTTCGGCGCCGAAGGCTTCGCGCCGTTCCAGCCGCGCTGGAACGCGGTGCATGCTTACGCGGGCCGCGACGTCGTGCTGCTCGAACAAGGCCAGGAGCTCGCGCGCGGCGTGGCGGCGGGCGTTGACGAGCGTGGCCAGTTGCTGCTCGATACGGCTGAGGGCCGCCAGAGCATCGCGACCGGTGACGTGTCGCTGCGCCTCGCCCACGGTGTCGCATGAGTCAGCGCGCGCCATATCTGCTGATCGACGCGGGCAATAGCCGGATCAAGTGGGCGCTGGTGCAGCCCGATGGGACGCAGTTGGCGAGCGGCGCGCTCGCGCATGACGACCTTGCCTCGCCACGCGCGCGGTCGGCTGCGCAACCCGCTTGGACTGACCGGCCGGCGCCATGCGGCGCGTGGCTCTCCAACGTCGCGGGCGCGGAGGTCGCGACGCACATCGCGGCGCTCGTCGACGCGCACTGGCCGCGACTGCCGCTCGCGACGATCCGCGCAAGTGCTCGTCGATGCGGCGTGACCAATTGCTACACGACACCGGACTCGCTCGGCAGCGACCGCTGGGCCGGCATGATCGGCGCGCGCGCGACCTTTCCCGGCGAGCATCTGCTGCTCGCGACCTTCGGCACCGCGACGACGCTCGAGGCCTTGCGCGCCGATGGCGCATTTATCGGCGGATTGATTGCGCCGGGCTGGATGCTGATGATGCGCTCGCTCGGTGAGCACACCGCGCAACTGCCGACGCTCGACGCCGCGCACGCGCGCGGCCTGCTCGACGCCGCCGATACCACCGGCGCGGGCCGTCGCGGGCCGTTCTTCGCAACGGATACGCCGCGCTCGCTGTCGGCGGGCTGCACGCTGGCGCAGGCCGGATTGATCGAGCGGATGTGGCGGGACCTGCAGGATGAGTGGCAGGTGCCGGTGCGTCTCGTGGTCAGCGGCGGCGCTGCCGACGAAGTGGCGAGCGCCCTGAAAGTGCCGCATACTCGCCACGATTCGCTGGTGCTGTCAGGGCTTGCGCTGATCGCAGCCGAGGATACGGCGCGGCAAAGCGGCTGATTGCCTGCCGTGGCTAGCGTCCGATTCACGACCGGGTGGCGCGTGATGTACGTGTAGAACGTGCGCCTGAGTTGCGCGCAATTCGCCGCCCATTTTCCGAACCCGAGTCTTTCCCGCACGCCCCAGGCTCGACTTCTTTCTGAATTGGAAACACCCACAATGCTTCGCTGGCCGATCGCCATTCTGATTGTTGTCAACGTGCTGGCTTTCGTCGCGCTGCTTGGCGCCTTCGGCCCCACACCCACCGCCAGCGGACGCGAGCCGAATCATCTGAATCGCCAGATTCATCCGGACTGGCTGAAGGTGCGGCCGGTCAGCGCCGCCGATGCGGCCGACCAGGCGGTGGTCGGCGGACCCGCGCCGCAGGCGCCGATTTCGACATCGGAGTTGCCGCAGTAAATCAGGTGAGCGACGCGATCGGTTAGAAGTTCAGCAGTGCGCCGCGCGTGTTGCGGTAACGGGCGGCATCAGCCCTGCGTCCGCACCTTCTTCAACAGCGCGCTCGTCGAGCGATCGTGCTCGAACGCAATCGCGAGCGCCTTGCCGCCCCAACCGCGCACGAGCGCCGACTCGGGCAGCGCGTCCATGTCGTAGTCGCCGCCCTTCACGAGCACGTCCGGGCGCAGCGCGGAAATCAGCTCGACCGGCGTCTTCTCGCCGAAGCACACCACGTAATCGACGCTTTCCAGCGCCGCTAGCAAGGCCATGCGGTCGGCCTCGTTGTTGATCGGCCGGTCGTCGCCTTTGCCGAGCATCCGCACCGACGCGTCGCTATTGACACCAACGATCAGGCACGCGCCCAGCGCCTTTGCGTCGGCCAGATAGGTCACGTGACCACGATGCAGGATATCGAACACGCCGTTCGTAAACACGACGGGCGCGCGCAGCGAAGGACGAAGCTTCACCAGGGCATCGCGCGTCAGAATCTTGCGTTCAAAGATGGCGGTCATCGCACGGTCACAGAGTTGGGGAATCTGGGAGTTGGGGAGTTACGGGAACAGGAATGCCAGGTGCCGTCACGATACACGCTGGACGGTTCGAAGCAAAACGGTCCGGCAAGCTCACGCTTGCCGGACCGCCGTTTGATACGGTGCTGAAACCGCCTGAGTCGTTACGCCGGCTGCTGCTGCGCCGGGTTTTGTTCAGCGGCTTGCAGACGCGCGACCACTTCCTTGCGATAACGGTTCAGTTCCTGCGCGGTGTTGAACGTGCGTTCGAACAGCAGCGACAGGTTGTGCAGAATGCGCTCGATGACCTTCTTTTCCCAGCCGTCGTCGAAACGGATCTGCTCGTCGAGCCAGCGCTCGAGCCATTCCGGATCCGGCAGACGCGACTGGATCGTGTCGCGCGGGAACAGCGCCTGGTTCACGTGCAGGTTGGTGGGGTGCAGCGGCTTTTCGGTGCGACGCGCCGACGCCATCAGCACGCCGATCTTCGCGAACGCGGCACGCGCGATGTCGCCGGTTTGCGCCATCGCCTTCTTCATGTAGCGCAGATACGCGCCGCCGTGGCGCGCTTCGTCGCGCGAGATAGTTTCGTAGATGTGCTTGATGACTGGCTCGGTATGCCATTCGGCGGCGCGGCGATACCAGTGATTCAGGCGGATTTCGCCGCAGAAGTGCAACATCAGCGTTTCGAGCGGCGGTGCGGGATCGAACTCGAAGCGCACTGCGTGCAGTTCCTCTTCGGTCGGGACCAGTTCCGGCTTGAAGCGGCGCAGGTATTCCATCAGCACCAGCGAGTGCTTCTGCTCCTCGAAGAACCACACGCTCATGAATGCGGAGAAATCGCTGTCGTGATGATTGTCACGCAGAAACATTTCCGTGGCGGGCAACGCCGACCATTCGGTGATCGCGTTCATCTTGATCGTCGCCGCCTGCTCGTCGGTCAACAGCGATGCATCGAATTTGTCCCAGGGAATGTCCTTCTCCATGTCCCATCGAACGGATTCGAGCGATTTATAAAGTTCCGGATAAAGCATGGTGTTCATAGTCCCACCCCTGTTCTGCACATACTGTGTGTGTCTGTTGCTGCTACGTGTAGCCGTTTTTACCTACGACGAACGGACGTGCCGTTTATCGGCCAAGCATTCAATTTTACGCGTTAATCAGCCGCCCAGAAGCATCGGGCAGCAAAGAAGTCCGGGCTTTTGTATTGGCGCCTGAAGCGTGAATCAGGCGCCGTGGCCAACCGTGGGGGAGGGATACCCTTTGCCTGAGGTCGAGCCAGTCTGGGTCGACAGCCGCACCGTCCCGCCCTGCACCGGTAGCGCCGGCGGCGAATGACGCGAGGGCGGCGGGATTGGTTGTTTTCGGCGCACGCCCCAAAGCCAGATCAAGCTTACATAATGATAGCACGCGCCTCCCACGAAACCCGTGACAGAAGCGGCGCGAGCGCACTGTGGTATTGACTTCTCTCAATAAAGTCGGCGATTCGCGCGGGCGGAAACCGCCGGCGCCGGAATAGGGAAAAACGCAGCCGATCAGTCGCCTTCATCATCGGCCACTGATTCCCGGCGCGCCGTCCGGCTCACGTCGACTTTTTCGGCGTTGCCGCGCTCGTTCCGGCCGCGCGTTTGGCCGACGGCGCGGCGCGCTTCGCCACCGGCCGTTTGACGGCGGGCTTCGCGTTTTGCGCGGCGGCGCCCGACGCATCGGCGCCCGACGCATCGGCGCCCGACGCATCGGCGGCCTTCGACGGTTCCGGCTTGCCCTGCGTGCCCCCGCCCGCCGCGGCGACCGCGACGGACGGCTGCGTCGTCGCGAACTGCGCGATCTGGTTGAACTGCGATTGCAGCAGATTCCACCACGCGGACGCATCGAAGCCGGGCGTCGCGGGCGCTTCCTCTTCGTCGCTGTCGGCCTGCGTGGCGCTTTCGGGCGTGGGCGCGGCCGGCTTCGTCCAGCTCGGCGCCGGGGCGGGGCGCGGGGCGGTGTTCGGCGCGTCACTCGCGGCGGCACCCGACGCAGCAGCCGCCGCCTGCGACATCGACGATTGCGCGAACGCGCCGAACGCGCGCAGCGTCGCGAGCGTCGCACGTTGCACTTCGAGCGCCTGGATCGCCGACTGCAGCATGCTCAGATTCAGCTTCAGCCATTGCTCGACCGCGCGCATGTCGGTGATGCGCTTGTCGAGCTCCTCGACGCTCGTGAGCGGCGCCATCATGTCGGACATCATCGACAGCGACGGACTCGTGCCCCCACCCGGCTGCGCGCCCGTCATGGCGGCGCCGAACGGCGACAGCCGAATCATGCTCCACATGCGATCGAGCATTTCAGCGGGCGGAAAACCGGGGAAGCCGGGAAAGGGCGGCGCGGAGCCAGTGGTGTCGGTCATGGTTGTCGCCTCGGTGCTGGATGATAGGTGGAGCGCGCGATGCCGCGCGCGTCGATTCGATCATACCGTGTGGGGTATGACATCACGATCGTTGGTCGTTACGTGGACCGCCCGCGCCGAAATCGGCCGCGCGCCGCTCGCGCAACGAGCTCAGGCCCTCGCGCACGTCGGGTCCCGCGAAGCCCATGAATTCCAGCGCGAGCGACGTATCGAACGCCGGCCCCGCCGTGCGCAGCCAGTTGTTCAACGCGTACTTGGTCCAGCGGATGGCGGTCTGCGAACCGTCGGCCAGCTTGCGCGCGACTTCGAACGCCTTCGGCAGCAGATCGCTTTCGTCGACGGCCAGCGACACGAGCCCGATGCGCTCCGCCTCCTCGCCGCTCACCGGCTCGCACAGCAGCAGGTAGTACTTCGCCTTCGCCATGCCGCACAGGAGCGGCCAGACGATCGCCGCATGATCGCCCGCGGCGACGCCGAGGCGCGTGTGTCCGTCGATGATGCGGGCCGTCTTCGCCGCGATCGAGATATCGGCGAGCAGCCCCGCGACGAGCCCCGCGCCGACCGCCGGCCCGTGCATCGCCGACACGATCGGCTTGCCGCAGTTGATCACGTTGTAGACGAGATCGCGCGCTTCGCGCCACACACGCGTGCGCACCTCGAAATCGTTCGCCATGTCCTCGACGAGCTGCAGATCGCCGCCGGCCGAAAAGCCTTTACCCTCGCCGCGAATGATCGCGACGCGCGTATCGGGATCGCGATCGATGTCGCGCCAGATTTCCGCGAGCTCGTAGTGCATGCGTGCGTTCGCGGTCGCGAGACCGCTTTTATTCGCGCCCTCGCCGCTCATCACGACTTCGAGCACGCCATGCGGATGACGCTGCAAACGCAGCGACTGGTAGTGCGCGTAGTACGCGTCGTTCGGTTGCGATGGCTGAGGCATGGTGAGCAGTCCGGAGGAGATTCGTTCAGTCGCGCGCGGAACGGCGCGCCCCGTTCAATGCGGCTGATAAAGCCACTTGCCATTGTTGATTTCGACCATCACGCGGGCGCGCTGATCGAGCCCGAGATGATCGGCCGCGCTCATGTTGACGACGCCATTGGTGTCCGCGAGACCGCGTGTTCCTTCGAGCGCGTCGCGCAGCGCGCGGCGAAACGGCGGCGTGCCGGGCGCGCCGGCTTTCAGCGCGAGCGGAATCGCATGCTCGAGCAACGCGCCCGCGTCCGACGTGTACGAACCGAATGCCGACACGCTGCCCGCGCCGTGCTGCGCCTCGAAGCGCGCGATGTAATCGAGGGCGAGACCCTTCGCCGGATGATCGGCCGGCAATTGCGCGGCGACCAGCACCGGGCTCGCGGGCAGGAACGTGCCGTTGCAATCGGCGCCGCACACGCGCAGGAAATCGTTATTCCCGACGCCGTGGTTGTGATAGATGACGCCTTTGTAGCCGCGCTCGCGCAGCGTTTTCGGCGGCAACGCGGCAGGCGTGCCGGCCGCGCCGACCACTACCGCGTCGGGGTGGGTCGCGAGAATCTTCAGCACCTGGCCGGTCACGCTCGGATCGGTGCGATTGAAACGCTCGCTCGCGACCACGTCGATGTGATGCAGCTGCGCGAACTTCGCGATCTCGGCGTAGAACGTCTCGCCGAGCGCGTCGGCCTGGCCGATGAACGCGATCGTCTTCACGCCGTGTCCGCTCGCATGCTCGGCGATCGCCGAGGCCATCATCGCGTCGGTCTGCGGCGTCTTGAAGACCCAGCGACGTTTCGCGTCGACCGGTTCGATGATTTTCGCGGACGACGCGAGCGAGATCATCGGCGTTTCGCCCTCGGCGACCACGTCGATCATCGCGAGCGAATTCGGCGTGATCGACGAGCCGATGATCGCGTCGACGTGATTCTCGCTGATGAGCTTCCTGGTGTCCTGCACGGCGTGGGTCGTGTCCGATGCATCGTCGAGCACGATGTACTCGACGTTCTGCCCGCCGATCCGTTTGGGTAGCAGCGCGACCGTGTCGCGCGCGGGAATGCCGAGCGACGCGGCCGGCCCGGTCAGCGACAGCACGAGACCGATCTTCACCTGCGCGAACGATGTCAGCGGCAACGCGCAGGCAAGCGCGGCGCACAGCGTCGCGGCGCGCCGCGCGAAGCGCCGACCACGTTGAGGCAAGCCACGCGCGCTCGTGCGCGCTTCACTGGGCGACGCGCAAGCGCGCCGACGTTCACCTGCGGAGAAGTCCAATCGCGGCATGCTGTCTCCTCACGTCGGGGTTTTCGTTGTGATGTTTGCCGCAGTGTAGCCGCGCGCGCAAGTGGCGGCATCGGGCGAAACCCTTTCGCGCGTGCCGCCCGCGTCACAGCATTGCCGCGTGAGCGCCGCGCTTCATTCGAGCGGCGCGATGCTCTGCTCGATCGCACCGAAAATCGACTTGCCCGCATCGTCGAACATTTCGATCCTCACGGTGTCGCCGTATTTCATGAACTCCGTTTGCGGCGCGCCGTGCTCGATCGTTTCGAGGCAGCGCTTCTCGGCGATACAGCAGTAGCCGCGTTTCGCGTCCTTGTTCGACACCGTGCCCGAACCGACGATGGCACCAGCACGCAGATTGCGCGTTTTCGCGGCATGCGCGATCAGCTGACCGAAGTGAAACACCATATCGGTGCCCGCGTCGGGCTGGCCGACCTTCCTGCCGTTCCAGTGGACGATCATCGGCCGATGCACGCGGCCTTCGCGCCAGTGTTCGCCGAGCTCGTCGGGCGTCACGGCGACCGGCGCGAACGAGGTGGCCGGCTTGCTCTGGAAAAAGCCGAAGCCCTTCGCGAGTTCGGCGGGGATCAGGTTGCGCAGCGACACGTCGTTGACGAGCATGACCAGCCGCACGCCGCGCAGGGCCTGCTCGGGCGTCGCGCCCATCCGCACATCGCCGGTGACGACCGCGACTTCGGCCTCGAAGTCGATGCCGTACTCTTCCGATGCGCACGCCACGTCGTCGCGCGGGCCGATGAAGTCGTCGCTACCGCCCTGGTACATCAGCGGGTCGGTCCAGAATTCGGGCGGCATTTGCGCGCCGCGCGCGCGCCGCACGAGCTCGACGTGGTTCACGTACGACGAGCCGTCGGCCCACTGGAACGCGCGCGGCAGCGGCGCCATGCACTCTTTGGCGTCGAATGAAAAGCTGTTGCGCGCACGGCCCTGGTTCAGCGCATCGTAAAGGTCGTGCAGTTGCGGCGCGTAGAAGGCCCAGTCGTCGAGCACGCGCTGCAGCGTGGGCGCGATCGCGTCGGCGATGGCCGCCGTGTGCAGGTCGCGGGACACGACGATCAGTTGACCGTCGCGCGTGCCGTCCTTCAGCGAGGCAAGTTTCATAGAGCTGTGAACCGTGTATTAGTGACGATGGAAGGAATGTATTCTACGATGGTGAATCGGCGCGGCCCAATATCTGCGTGTTCGTCGTCGTGTCACCGTAGCCGTCTCCATTACGATCACCGAACGCGCTGCCCGCGCCTTTTGCACATGTCCGCCAACGCCCGCTCCGGCACGATCCGCACCCGCACCGACCCCGCGTCCGCCGACGATCTGCTCGATCCCGCCCATGCAACCGACGCAACCGGCGCCGATGACGAACCCGGCGAACCCGGCGAAGAAAAACTGCGCTCGGGCATCCAGTCGATCGAGGTCGGTTTCAGGCTGCTCGAGGTGCTGACCCACGAGCCGCGCGCGATGATGCTGCGCGATCTCGCGCAGCGCGCGGGCATGAGTCCGGCGAAGGCGCATCGCTATCTGGTCAGCTTTCTGCGTCTCGGCGTGGTCGCGCAGGACCCGCTGTCGGGCCGCTACGAACTCGGCGGCTTCGCTTTGCAGCTGGGGCTCGCGCGGCTTGCTCGCGTCGACGGTGTGAAGCTCGCGCGCATCGCGCTCGCCGAGCTGCGCGACCGGCTCGATCTGACCGTCGGCATCGCGGTGTGGGGCAATCAGGGACCGACGATGGTGCACTGGATGGAGTCGAGCTATCCGGCCAAGGCGTCGCTGAAGCTCGGCGACGTGATGCCCTTGCTCAGTTCGGCGACCGGTCTGCTGTTCGCCGCCTACCTGCCGTCCGGCAAGACCGCCGCGATGCTCGAGCGCGAGCTGGCCGACTCGCGGCGCTCGTCGTATAGCGGCGCGCCACGCACCCGCGAAGAGGTCGACAAGGTGCTCGCCGAGGTGCGCGAGCACGGGGCTGCGCGCGTCGAAGGCATGCTGCTGCCGACGATCCACGCGTTTTCGTTGCCGGTGTTCGATTCGACCGGCGAACTCGCGCTCGGTCTCGTCGCGCTCGGCCATGAAGGCGCGTTCGATATCCGCTGGGGCGGCGAGATCGATACCGCGCTGCGCGAATGCGCGCGCAAGCTGTCATACGAACTCGGCTATAGCGCGACGCCGCGTGGCGACAACGGTTGATACGCACCGATCCTTTCACGCTCTCACCGATTCAAACGCCGATGGATTTTGCTTCCGCCAACCGCCGTCATGATCGCCTGCCCGCTTTTGGTAGCGGGCCGGGACGCGGCGCGCGCGCGTGGCGCTGGATCGCCGTCCTCGCGGCCGTCGCGGTTGTGCACTGGATCGCGGCGCAATGGTTCGAGCGCAATCGCGTGGATCTGAATCCGGCGAATCACGAGCATGTGCCGGTGCAGGTCGTGCTGCTGACGCCCGAAAGGGTCGAGCGTCAACCCGCGCCACAGCCCGCCGTGCCGGCACCGCATCCGCCCGCGCCAGCACGCAAGCCCGCGGCGAGGCCGCCGCGCGAGCAGCATGTGATGACCGCGTTGCAGCCGGCCAAACCGAACGAGCCCGCGGCCACGCCGGCATCGGAGGTGGCGGCTAGCGCGCCACCCGCCACCGCGAACGCGAACGCATCGGCCCATGCGAATGCCAGCGGCGCCGTCGCGAGCGCCCCTGCCGCGGCCAGCGCACCGCAAACGTCGCAGGGCGTGAAGTTTTCGGTACCGCCGTCGGCCGAACTCGACTACGACACGTTCTACAACGGCGTGCGCAACGCGCCCGGCACGATCCATTGGGCGAGCGACGGGCAGGGCTACGAAATGGTCGTATCAGTGCCGCTGCCGTTCGTCGGTCCATTCGTGTTTTCGAGCCACGGCGGCATCGATGCCTTTGGCCTCGCGCCGGCGCAGTACAGCGAAAAGCGTGGCCGTCGCGCCGAAGACATCGCGATTTTCAATCGCAACGACAAGAAGGTTGGCTTTACGCGCACGCCCGCCTCGTTGCCGTTGCCCGACGGCGCGCAGGATCGCTTCAGTGTCGTGATGCAGCTCGCGAGCCTCGTGCGCGGCGATCCTGACGCCTATAAGCCTGGCGTGACGCGACAGTTTTTCGTCGTCGATACCGATAGCGGGGAGAATTGGCCGATCGAGACGATCGGCGACGAAACGATCCGCGCCGCGCAAGGCTATCTGGAGACGCGTCACTTCAAACGTCTGCCGCGGCACGATGGCGACCAGCGCCGCGTCGACGTGTGGCTCGCCCCGTCCCTTGGCTGGCTGCCGGCGCGCATCCTGCAGACGGAGCCGAACGGTACCCAGTTCGAACTGGTGTGGCGCGGCAAGCTGAATGTCGATGGCACGTCGCCGGATGACCGCGGCAATGGTGGCGCGCCGGCCACGCCTGCTGCACCCGCAGCCCCCGCTGCCACGGGCCCTGCAACGCCGGCGCCGGCTCCGGCCGACGCATCGGCAGTAACACCCGAGGCCGCCCCAGCTGCACCGGTCGATTCGACCGCTCCGACCATCATCAAACCGTGACAGGTTTCGTGACAGAGTGTCACGAGCAAATCCGCACGAGATCGGCGAAACTTCCTTTGCAACGCTGACTCGCACGTCAATGGAGCCCCGTTCGCGCGAACGAGGCGACCCACCGCGCTTTTTCACTGCGTTTCCTTCAAAGGAGTCCGCATGCAAGTGAACATCAACGGTATCGACACACGCTACGTGCTGAGCAACGAAGGCGGCGGCCCGTGGCTCACGTTCATCCATCAGTTGGGCGGCGATCTTTCCATCTGGGATCAGATGGCAGGCTATTTCCGCGACGATTACACGGTGCTGCGCTACGACGTGCGCGGCCACGGCCACAGCGCGGTTGCGCGCGAGCCGTTCGCCATGCGCGATCTGGCCGACGATCTCGCCAAACTGCTCGATGCCCTCGGCGCGCGGACGACGCACCTGGTCGGCCTGTCGCTCGGCGGCATGATTGCGCAGCAGTTCGCGCTCGACCATCCATCGCGAATCGGCACGCTGACGATTGCCGACAGCACCGGCGGTACTCCGCCCGAGAACCGTGAGTTGTGGAATCAGCGCGCCGACACCGCGCGCAGCGACGGCATGGAGGCGCTGCTACCGTCGACGATCGCGCGTTGGCTCACGCCCGACTTTCAGGCCGGCCATCCCGAAGCGGTCGAGCCGATCCGTGAGACATTTGCGCGCACCTCGCCGGAAGGTTTTGCGATGGCCTGCGAGGCACTGCGCGATTTCGACCTTCGCGGCCAGCACGGCGCAATCCGCTCGCCGACGCTGACGGTGGCCGGACGTCACGACACTGGCACGCCCCCTGCTGCTACGCAGGCAATAGCGGAGGCGATCGAGGGCGCCCGCTTCGAGTTGCTGGACGCCGCGCATCTCGCGCCAATCGAGCAATCACAGCGTTTCGCCGCCTTGCTTGAATCGTTTCTGGAGCGGCGAGTCTAACCGTCAGGTCCGGAGTTTTTACTTGCGTCGTCCGGACCCACCCCTTGAATTCCATCCCACATGCTCCACCTACGGTGCAGAAAAGGGCAGGAGCCCAACGGAAATAAGGAGTGTCGCCATGCAAATGATCTATAACAGCCCTAACTACTGTGTCGTCGAGTTTCCTCCGCAGGAAGGTCTGCTTGCCATGAAGTCGGGCGGCTACGAGATTGTCGACAAGAACATGCAGCGCGAAATCTACATCGATGGGGCAATGGCGGCGCGTTTTCGCGAGCATGTGCAAAAGCTGATCGAAGGCGAGCCGACGCTCGACGAGGTTGATGAATTCCTCGGTCAATTCGACAGTCTGATGCATCAACCGGTGGTCCTGCATTGACCGGAGGGGTTCAGCTGGCGCTCTGGCGACATCGATCGACCGCACCGCGCGGCTTTGCCGGCGGGTTCCATCAAGCGGTCGGCGGCAGCGAAACGGCCCGGCAGGCTTTGGCTTGCCGGGCCGTTTTTTATTGCATCGTTTGTTAGCGCGTTTCTGAATTCCCGGCGCGGCGCGTTCGTATCGGTCGATTTTGCCGGCCGCGCCTCGCGCTCTCCTCCGCGCCGGGCGCATCCGCCCGGCTGCGGCTACAATGACAGGCTTTCCGCCAACGCCGGCGCAAGCCCTCGTCCGCCATGACCCAGCCTGCTCAATCCATCACGCCAGTCCGTTCGGAGCCCGCCTATACCCGCGGCGCAGCGCTGCCCGCGCTGCTGAACTCGCGCATCCTGATTCTGGACGGCGCGATGGGCACGATGATCCAGCGCTACAAGCTCGACGAAGCCAGCTATCGCGGCGAGCGCTTCAAGGACTACGCGCGCGACATCAAGGGCAACAACGAACTGCTGTCGATCACCCAGCCGCAGATCATCGCCGAGATTCACGAGCAGTATCTCGCGGCGGGCGCGGACATCATCGAGACCAACACGTTCGGCGCGACCACGGTCGCGCAGGCCGACTACGGCCTGGAATCGCTCGCCGTCGAGATGAACATCGAATCGGCGAAGCTCGCGCGCGCCGCGTGCGACAAATACGCAACGCCGGACAAGCCGCGCTTCGTCGCCGGCGCGATCGGCCCGACGCCGAAAACCGCCAGCATTTCGCCGGACGTCAACGATCCGGGCGCGCGCAACGTGACCTTCGACGAACTGCGCGCCGCGTACTACGAGCAGGCGAAAGCGCTGCTCGACGGCGGCGCGGACCTGTTCCTCGTCGAAACGATCTTCGACACGCTCAATGCGAAGGCCGCACTGTTCGCGCTCGACGAGCTATTCGAAAACACCGGCGAGCGTCTGCCGATCATGATCTCGGGCACCGTCACCGACGCGTCGGGCCGCATTCTGTCGGGCCAGACCGTCGAGGCCTTCTGGAACTCGCTGCGTCACGCGAAGCCGCTCACGTTCGGCCTGAACTGCGCGCTCGGCGCGGCGCTGATGCGTCCGTACATCGCCGAGCTCGCGAAGCTGTGCGACACCTACGTGTCGTGCTATCCGAACGCCGGCCTGCCGAACCCGATGAGCGACACCGGCTTCGACGAATTGCCCGCGGATACCTCTGGCCTGCTGAAAGAATTCGCCGAAGCGGGGCTCGTGAACATCGCCGGCGGCTGCTGCGGCACGACGCCCGAGCACATCGCGGCGATCGCGAAGGCGCTCGCCGAGCTGAAGCCGCGCAAGTGGCCGAGCCAGTATCTCGACGCGGCCTGAGCCCGCCTGAAACACTTCGCCCCGACGCCCTGCACGTCCTTTAACGCACGCACCCGACTCGCACACACGCCATGACCGATCACACCATGCGCCTTGCCGGCCTCGAGCCGTTCAACGTCACGTCCGGGACGCTCTTCATCAACGTTGGCGAACGCACCAATGTGACCGGCTCGAAAGCGTTCGCGCGAATGATCCTGAACAATCAGTTCGACGAAGCATTGGCAGTCGCGCGCCACCAGGTCGAGAACGGCGCGCAGGTAATCGACATCAACATGGACGAGGCGATGCTCGATTCGAAAGCGGCAATGGTCCGCTTCATGAATCTGATCGCGTCGGAGCCGGACATCGCGCGCGTGCCGATCATGATCGACTCGTCGAAATGGGACGTGATCGAGGCGGGTCTCAAGTGCGTGCAGGGCAAGGCGATCGTCAACTCGATCTCGCTGAAGGAAGGCAAGGAAGCGTTCGTTCATCATGCGAAGCTGATTCGCCGCTATGGCGCGGCTGCGGTCGTGATGGCGTTCGACGAACAGGGCCAGGCCGATACGTTCCAGCGCAAGACCGGGATTTGCAAGCGCTCGTACGACGTGCTCGTCAACGAAGTCGGCTTTCCGCCCGAGGACATCATCTTCGATCCGAACATCTTTGCGATCGCGACCGGCATCGAGGAACACAACAACTATGCGGTCGACTTCATCGAGGCGACCCGCTGGATCAAGCAGAACCTGCCGTACGCGAAGGTGAGCGGCGGCGTGTCGAACGTGTCGTTCTCGTTCCGCGGCAACGATCCGGTGCGCGAGGCGATTCACACCGTGTTCCTCTATCACGCGATCCAGGCGGGGATGGACATGGGCATCGTCAACGCGGGCCAGCTCGGCGTGTATGCCGAACTCGATCCCGAACTGCGCGAGCTCGTCGAAGACGTCGTGCTGAATCGCCGTCAAGACGGCACCGACCGCCTGCTCGAAATCGCCGACAAGTTCAAAAGCGGCGCCGCGAAGAAGGAAGAGAACCTCGAGTGGCGCAAGCAGCCGGTCGAGAAGCGTCTCGCGCATGCGCTCGTGAGCGGCATCACCACGTTCATCGTCGAAGACACCGAGGAAGTGCGCGCGAAGATCGCCGCTGCAGGCGGCCGTCCGATCAACGTGATCGAAGGTCCGCTGATGGACGGCATGAACATCGTCGGCGACCTGTTCGGCCAGGGCAAGATGTTCCTGCCGCAGGTCGTGAAGTCGGCGCGCGTGATGAAGCAGGCGGTCGCGCATCTGATCCCGTTCATCGAGGAAGAAAAGCGCCGGCTCGCGGCGGCCGGCGGCGACGTGCGCGCCAAGGGCAAGATCGTCATCGCGACCGTGAAGGGCGACGTGCACGACATCGGCAAGAACATCGTGTCGGTCGTGCTCCAGTGCAACAACTTCGAAGTGGTCAACATGGGCGTGATGGTCCCGTGCAGCGAGATCCTCGCGAAGGCGAAGGTCGAGGGCGCGGACATCATCGGGCTGTCGGGCCTGATTACGCCGAGTCTCGAAGAAATGGCCTACGTCGCATCGGAAATGCAGCGCGACGACTACTTCCGCGTCAAGAAGATTCCGCTCCTGATCGGCGGCGCGACGACCTCGCGTGTGCACACGGCGGTGAAGATCTCTCCGCACTACGACGGGCCGGTGGTCTACGTCCCGGACGCGTCGCGCTCGGTATCGGTCGCCTCGAGCCTGCTGTCCGACGAGGGCGCCGCGAAGTACATCGACGAACTGAACGCCGACTACAACCGCATCCGCGATCAGCATGCGAACAAAAAGGCACAGCCGATGGTCACGATCGCGCAAGCGCGCGCCAACAAGACGAAGATCGACTGGGCAGGCTATCGGCCGGTCAGGCCGAAGTTCATCGGCCGGCGCGTGTTCAAGAACTTCGATCTGAACGAGCTCGCGAACTATATCGACTGGGGTCCGTTCTTCCAGACGTGGGATCTCGCCGGCCCATATCCGGCGATTCTCAATGACGAGATCGTCGGCGAATCGGCGCGGCGCGTGTTCTCCGACGGCAAGTCGATGCTCGCGCGCCTGATTCAGGGCCGCTGGCTGCAGGCCAACGGCGTGATCACGCTGTTGCCGGCCAACACGGTGAATGACGACGACATCGAAATCTACACGGACGAATCGCGCACCGAAGTCGCGCTGACGTGGCGCAATCTGCGTCAACAGAGCGTGCGGCCGGTGGTCGACGGGGTGATGCGACCGAACCGCTCGCTGGCCGACTTCATCGCGCCGAAGGACTCGGGCGTCGCCGACTACATCGGCATGTTCGCGGTGACGGCGGGTCTTGGCGTCGACGTGAAGGAGAAGCAGTTCGAGAAGGATCTCGACGACTACAGCGCGATCATGCTGAAGGCACTCGCGGACCGGCTCGCCGAAGCATTCGCCGAAGCGTTGCACGCGCGCGTGCGGCGCGACCTGTGGGGCTACGCGAACAGCGAAAACCTCTCCAACGACGAGCTGATCGCCGAAAAATACCGCGGCATCCGCCCGGCGCCAGGCTATCCGGCCTGCCCCGACCACCTCGTCAAGCGCGACATGTTCGACGTGCTGCAGGCGAACGAAATCAACATGAGCGTGACCGAATCGCTTGCGATGCTGCCGGCGGCGAGCGTGTCGGGCTTCTACCTCGCGCATCCGGACAGCACCTATTTCTCGGTCGGCAAGATCGGCGCGGACCAGCTCGACGACTACGCGCAGCGGATGTCGCTCACGAAAGCGGACGCCGAGCGCGCGTTGGCGCCGTTGCTTTGAGCGTGAAGCGATACGTGGCCGGGCCGTGCGGCCCGAGCCGCGCGTGCGCGACTATATCGAGTCCGAAAGACAGAATATTTGGCGCCACGGCAATTTCGGCTTTGTAGACTGAGTCGGCTTTCATCCCGTCAGGCACGAGCACAACGCGCCGGCTCACCGAAATTGCAACCGTCAACGGAGAAAAATCGTATGAAGAAGCTGACACTGTTATTGACCGCTGTTTCGCTGGCCGCGGGCGCTTCCGTGGCGCTCGCACAACCCGCCGCGCCGGGCGGATCGAGCGCGGTCAGCTCCTACTCGCCCCCCACCGAGGCGCATGTCAAAAAGGCGAAGAAGCAAAAGAAGAAGAAAGGCGCGGCAGCGTCGGCGGCCCCCGCGAGCCAGTGAGCGGCGAGGCCGACAAGCCCTCTGAAAGACAAAGAGCCCGCGTCAAGCGGGCTCCTTTCTTTGAGTGCGCCCCAAAAGCGCTTGTGAAGGCCTTCTGAGACCGGGCCGCGGCGCTCGGGACCCAGCAGAAATCAAAGCCCCCAGACGATATCCGCGTTTTCCTTCTGCGCCGCGCGCAGCATGTCGAGGAACGGATACGCGCGCTGCGCGAGACCGGGCGGAATCTCGTGACGATCGCGGCCGTCTTCGCCCTCGTGGAAATGGCCCTCGTGCTCGGCGCGCTCCTGCTTGTCGGAGGTGATCGCGGCTTCGAGCTTCTCGATGGCCGGGCCCAGTTCGTCGTGAGTAATGACGCCCCGCTGCCCAAGGCGTTTGCCGACAATGCCGACCAGATACTGCGCCAGATTCTCCAGCATCATCACGTCCGGGCAGGCGTGGCACTTGAAAGTAATCAGCATGACTGTTCCCTTTTTCGTTATGTCGGGTTAACGCATGAGCGTCCCAAGGGCGGCAACAGCGCGCGCCTGACGTGGCGCCGGCAAGGTGCGGCAGCCCCAGCCGCTCGTGGGCAACTCATTGAACATATTAGCACCTGCTAAAATCCGTCTGAACGGAAAAGCGCGCCGCCCAGCGCCACGTATGGCAAGGCTCGACGAGCATCGCGCACGTGGGCCAAGCGGGGGCGTCGAACCATCGGCCGCGATCCGCATGCCGCGCGAGCCTGCGTGCCGGCGGGCCGCCGAGCGGAGTCCACCGGGTTGCGCTGCTTGCGTCTCGTCGCATCGCCTGGAGGACAGTCTGCCATCGGCGCCGCAAAGCGCTGCCGCGTTCAACGCTTGCGACACCGGCCTCGGCCGGCGCCTCTTCCGCCTTACCGGATTGCCTCACTGGACTCGCAACAAGCATGCTGCCCGCACATAAACACACACTCGAAACACTGCTCGCCGAGACGGTGAAGCAGATCGTGACTGCCACCCAAGGCGCGACGGAAGCCGCCTTCGTCTCGCCCACCATCGCGCTGGAGCGCCCGAAAGTCGCCGCGCACGGCGACGTCGCGTGCAACGTCGCGATGCAGCTCGCCAAGCCGCTGCGCGCCAATCCGCGCCAGCTCGCGCAACAGATCGTCGATGCGCTGCGCGTCAATCCGCAGGCCAAAGGGCTGATCGACACCGCCGAAGTGGCGGGCCCCGGCTTCATCAACCTGCGGCTCACGGCCGCAGCCAAGCAAGGCGTGATCGCCGCCGTGTTCGCCGAGAAGGACGCGTACGGCCGCTCACGGCGCGACGCCGGCAAGCACGTGCTGATCGAGTTCGTGTCGGCCAACCCCACCGGCCCGCTGCACGTCGGCCACGGCCGCCAGGCCGCGCTCGGCGACGCGCTCGCGAACGTGCTCGCGTCGCAGGGTTGGGACGTGCACCGCGAGTTCTACTACAACGACGCCGGCGTGCAGATCCACACGCTCGCCCTGTCGACCCAGGCACGCGCACGCGGCCTCGCCCCCGGCGACGAACGCTGGCCCGCGTCGGCCTATAACGGCGAGTACATCGCCGACATCGCGAAAGACTATCTGAACGGCATCACGGTCGAGGCGAGCGACGGCGAGCCCGTCACCGGCGCGCGCGACGTCGAGGACCTCGAGGCGATCCGCCGCTTCGCGGTCACGTATCTGCGTCGCGAGCAGGACATGGACCTGCAGGCGTTCGGCGTGAAGTTCGACCAGTACTACCTGGAATCGTCGCTGTACACGGAAGGCCGCGTCGAGAAAACGGTCGACGCGCTGATCGCCGCGGGCAAGACCTACGAGCAGGAAGGTGCGCTGTGGCTGCGCACCACCGACGACGGCGACGACAAAGACCGCGTGATGCGCAAGACCGACGGCACCTACACGTACTTCGTGCCGGACGTCGCCTATCACGTCGCGAAGTGGGAGCGCGGCTTCACCAAGGTCATCAACGTGCAGGGCTCGGATCACCACGGCACGATCGCGCGCGTGCGCGCAGGTCTGCAGGGTCTCGGCATCGGCATTCCGAAGGGCTATCCCGACTACATCCTGCACAAGATGGTCACGGTCATGCGCAACGGCGAAGAGGTGAAGATCTCGAAGCGCGCGGGCAGCTACGTGACGGTGCGCGACCTGATCGAATGGTCGGGCGGCGCGACGCCGGGCTCGGAAGCGGCCGTCGATCTGATCGACGAGGAAACCATTCGCCGCGGCCGCGACGCGGTGCGCTTTTTCCTGATCTCGCGCAAGGCGGACACGGAGTTCGTGTTCGACATCGACCTCGCGCTGAAGCAGAACGACGAAAATCCGGTGCACTACGTGCAGTATGCGCACGCGCGCATCTGCTCGGTGATCGCCGAGTGCAACGCGCGCTACGGCCTCGACGAGAACGCGCTCGCGAGCGTGGATCTCGCGCCGCTGACAAGCGAGCGCTCGATGGCGCTGCTCAACAAGCTCGCCGAATTCCCTGACATGCTGCAGCACGCCGCCGACGAACTCGCGCCGCACGCGGTCGCCTTCTACCTGCGCGAACTCGCCGGCGAATTTCACTCGTTCTACAATGACCGTGCCGAGCGCGTGCTGGTCGACGATGCGGCCGAACGCAACGCTCGCGTCGCGCTGCTCGCGGCCACGCGCCAGGTGCTGGCCAACGGTCTCGCGACGATCGGCGTCTCCGCTCCCGTCAAGATGTAACTCCTCCAGCGTAATATGCGCGCGGCCGTCGTTATAATCGGCGGCCGTTCCTGGATTCTTTTTGCAGGTGATTCGTACGATGGCAAAACCACGCCGCACAACAAAGCAATCGAAGCAAACCGGGGGCACTTTTCTCGGCATCGTGCTGGGCCTGATCGTCGGCCTGGCGATCGCGGTAGTGGTGGCGCTGTATATCACCCGTGCACCTACGCCGTTCGTGTCGAAGGTCGCGCCGCCAGCGGCGACCGACAACGGTGCGAGCCAGCCGCAATACGATCCGAACCGTCCGCTGCAAGGCAAGACGCCGGGCCAGCCGGTGCCGCAGGCCGCGCAACCGGCTCCGCCGAACACCGCGCCGGGCCAGACCAACGCCCAGACCCAGTCGGGCATGCTCGAAGAACCGCAGATCGTCGAAGTGCCGCCGTCGGGCGGCAACGCGAATAACAACGGCACGGCGGTCGCGCCAAATCCCGCGCAGGAGAACGGCACCGGCGGCATCGTCGCGCCGGCGCCGGCGAAGAAGCCGCAGACCTCGAGCGCGCCGGCCGCCACCGCGGCAGGCTCCGCGCCTAAGAGCGCGACCACGGCCGCCAACGCCAAGCCGGGCCCGGCCGCCGCGCCGGCGCCGGGCGAGGCGAACACCGGCTATTTCCTGCAGGTCGGCGCGTACAAGACCGCCGCCGATGCCGAACAGCAGCGCGCGCGCCTCGCGTTCCAGGGCTTCGAATCGAAGGTCACGCAGCGCGATGCCGGCGGCGTCACGTACTACCGCGTGCGCATCGGGCCGTTCTCGAAGTTCGAGGACATGAATTCGAGCCGTCAGCGTCTGTCGGACGCGGGTGTCGATACCGCGGTGATCCGCTTCACCAAACAATAAATAAACGGTAATGCCGGCCCGTACGGCGCGTCGAACTATCGGCGCGGCGCGCGAGTCACAAGCACGATGGCCGCTTCGACCTGTATTGTGGCGGACGGCCACACCGAATCCGACCAGCGGCGACGGGCCCTTAGCATGGCGTCGCCGCGCTACCGCCTTATCTGGGTCTACACAACATGAAAAAGCTGCTGAGCATCCTGTTTCTTTCGCTAGGCCTGATCGCGGCCAGCGCGCATGCGTCGCCGGCCGCGCCGGTTGCCGGCAAGGACTACACCGTGCTGGCCTCGCCGCAACCGACCGACGTGCCGGCCGGCAAGATCGAAGTGATCGAATTCTTCTGGTACGGCTGCCCGCATTGCAATGAATTCGACCCGTTCCTCGAAGCCTGGGTCAAGAAGCAGGGCCCGGACGTCGTATTCCGCCGCGTGCCGGTCGCCTTCCGCGACGACTTCATCCCGCACTCGAAGATGTACCACGCGCTCGACGCGCTCGGCGTCGCGAACGAACTGACGCCGAAGGTGTTCAACGAAATCCATGTCAACAAGAACTATCTGCTGACGCCGGAAGACCAGACCAAATTCCTCGCGAAGCTCGGCGTCGATCCGAAGAAGTACATGGAAGCGTACAACTCGTTCTCGACGCAAAGCGCGCTGCAAAAGGACAAGAAGCTGCTCGACGACTACAAGATCGACGGCGTGCCGACGCTCGCCGTGCAGGGCAAGTATGAAACCGGCCCGGCCGCGACCGGCACCCTGCCGGGCACGATCCAGGTGCTCGACTACCTCGTCTCGCAAGTCCGCGCCAAGAAGATGTAATCACGAGGCGCCGGTATGAGCTCTCCGCTGAAGGTTTTCATTACCGGCGCTTCGAGCGGCATCGGCCTCGCGCTCGCCGGCGAATACGCACGGCGCGGCGCGATTCTCGGCCTCGTCGCCCGCCGCGGTGACGCGCTCGCCGCGTTCCAGCGGTCCCATCCCCAGAACACCGTCTCGATCTATGCAGTCGACGTGCGCGACGCGGAAGCGCTCGCCGATGCGGCCGCGCGCTTCATCGCCGCGCACGGCCTGCCGGACGTCGTGATCGCCAACGCCGGCATCAGCCGCGGCGCGCTGACGGGTCACGGCGATCTGCGCACGTTCCGCGAGGTGATGGACATCAATTACTTCGGCATGGTCGCGACGTTCGAGCCGTTTGCCGCCGCGATGGCCGCATCGAAGCGCGGCACGCTGGTCGGCATTGCGAGCGTCGCGGGCGTGCGCGGCTTGCCCGGTTCGGGCGCGTACAGCGCGTCGAAATCGGCGGCCCTGAAGTATCTCGAGGCGTTGCGCGTCGAGATGCGGCCGTTCGGCGTCGGGGTCGTCACGATCGCGCCCGGCTATATCCGCACGCCGATGACCGAGCACAATCCGTACAACATGCCGTTCCTGATGGACCCCGACCGTTTCGCGGCGAAGGTCGCGCGGGCAGTCGAACGGCAGACGTCGTTCGGGGTGTTTCCGTGGCAGATGCGCGTGGCCGCGATGCTGCTGCATGTGCTGCCGCGCTGGCTCTACGACCGCGTGTTCGAACGCGCGCCGCGCAAGCCGCGCGCCACCACCGAGTAAGCCATGCAATCCCGTGCGGTCGATGCGGCCGGCGTCGCGCACGAATCCGCGGGCACCGACGCGCGCATCGTGTCGCTGGTGCCGAGCCTCACCGAAACGCTTTTCGCGCTCGGCCTCGAACGGCAGATCGTCGGGCGCACCGGCTTTTGCTTGCATCCGCGCGACAAGGTCCGGGCGGTGCCGAAGGTCGGCGGCACGAAGGCCGTCAAACTGGACGCGATCCGCGCGCTGCGCCCCACCCATCTGATCGTCAATGTCGACGAGAACGAACGCGACACCGTCGAGCAACTGCGCGCGTTCGTGCCGCACATCGTCGTCACCCATCCGCAGACGCCGCACGACAACCTCGCGCTGTTCGCGCTGCTCGGCGCGATCTTCGGGCGTAAAGAAGAAGCGCGGCGCTTGAGCAACTCGCTCGAAGCGCGTCTGCGCGAAGCCGGCGCTCACGCCTTCGCCGCGCAGAACGTGCTGTACCTGATCTGGCGCGAACCGTGGATGAGCGTCGCACGCGACACCTACATCGCCGCGATGCTGCGCCTCGTGAACTGGCATACGCTGCCCGACGTGCGCGGCGGCAGCGCGGGCGCCGCGCGTTACCCCACGCTCGACTTCGACGACGCGCCGTGGCTCGCGCAGGTCGAGCGCGTGCTGCTGTCGAGCGAGCCGTACCGCTTCACGACCGCGCATCGCGATGCGCTCGCGCGCGATCCGCGTCTCACCGGCAAGCGCATCGATCTGATCGATGGGGAAATGACGTCGTGGTACGGCGTGCGCGCAATAAGTGGCATCGGCTACCTGCTGCGTCAGGCCGCCGCAGCCTGAGGCGGCAGCATGGCCGCGCCGCCCCCATATGGATATGTCGATTAAATTGTTGTCGCCAAAATGGCCCTTCGATAAGCTTTCGCGAAGGCGCGCCGCCGGCCAGGCCTCGAAGGCCGGCCCCCAGGCCTCAGGCCGGGATCGCCCGACCTGTACGACGGCGCCGGGAACGTATCACAATCGTGGCGACGCGCGCGCCGGGACCGCTGACCGGCCCGCTCACGCATCGCCGCCATAAACACAACCAGACGCACTGCCTGACTGCGCTCGTTACCGGAGATCCTATGCGCTTCAAACTGCTCGCAGCCGCCATCCTGCTCACTGCGCCCGCGCTCGTGCTCGCCAAACCGTTGACCGTCTGTACCGAATCGAGCCCCGACGGCTTCGACGTCGTGCAGTTCAATTCGCTCGTCACGACGAATGCATCGGCCGACGTGATCTTCAACTCGCTGGTGTCGTTCGACGAAGCCGCGAAGAAGGTCGTGCCCGCGCTTGCCGACAAGTGGGAAGTGAGCCCCGACGGCCTGACGTACACGTTCCACCTGCGCCCCAACGTGCAGTTCCAAACCACCGACTACTTCAAGCCCACCCGCGCGCTCAATGCCGACGACGTGATCTTCACGTTCGACCGCATGCTCAACGACAGCAATCCGTGGCACAAGGTGGCGGGCGCGAGCGGCTTCCCGCATGCGCAATCGATGGGGCTGCCGAAGCTGATCAAGTCGATTACCAAGGTCGACGACAACACGGTCAAGTTCGAGCTGAACGAGCCGAACGCGACGTTCCTGTCGATCCTGACGATGGGCTTCGCCTCGATCTATTCGGCCGAGTACGCGGACCAGTTGCTGAAGGCCGGCCGGCAGATCGATCTGAATGCGAAGCCGATCGGCACCGGGCCGTTCGTGCTGAAGAGCTACACGAAAGACGCGGTGATCCGCTACGACGCGAACCCGACCTACTGGGGACCGAAGCCGAAGATCGAGCGCCTGATCTACGCGATCACGCCGGACGCGACCGTGCGCGCGCAGAAGGTGAAGGCTGGCGAATGCCAGATCGCGCTGTCGCCGAAGCCGCAGGATCTCGCCGACGCGAAGAACGACAAGTCGCTCGCGATCGTGCAGACGCCCGCGTTCATGACGGCCTTCGTCGCGCTGAACACGCAGCAGAAGCCACTTGAAAACCAGAAGGTGCGCGCCGCGCTGAACATGGCGTTCGACCGCACGACATATCTGAAGACCGTGTTCGACAACACCGCGACGCCGGCCGTGAACCCGTTTCCGCCGAATACGTGGAGCTACAACCACTCGATCAAGGGCTGGCCGTACGACCCGGCGAAGGCGAAGAAGCTGCTCGCCGACGCGGGCTATCCGAACGGTTTTGAAACGACGATCTGGGTGCGTCCGAATGGCAGCGTGCTCAATCCCAATCCGAAGGCCGGTGCCGAACTCCTGCAGGCCGACTTCGCGAAGATCGGCGTGAAAGCGGAAGTCAAGGTGATCGAATGGGGCGAGCTGATCAAGCAGGCGAAGCAGGGTCAGCATGACACGCTGTTCATGGGCTGGGCCGGTGACAACGGCGATCCGGACAATTATCTGTCGCCGCTCTTCAGTTGCAACGCGGTGAAGTCGGGCATCAACTTCGCGCGCTTCTGCGATCAGGACCTCGACAAGCTGATCGCCGACGGCAGAGCGACGTCCGATATCGCCAAGCGCACGAAAGCGTATGAAGCCGCGCAGCAGATCATCCACGACGAAGCGCTGTGGATTCCGCTCGGCTATCCGACCGCTGCCGCGATCACGCGCACGAACGTGAGCGGGTATCACGTGAGTCCGTTTGGTCGGCAGAATTTTGGGGCGGTGGTGGTGCAGTGATTTTGCGCCGCGGTTAGCGCAGGCGGCCCTGCAAGAAAGCCCGGTTTTTGAAGCGGGCTTTTTTTATTCAACGCGCGAATTGGCTGGTTGCATCTGACACTGCGTAACCTTTTTTCGACGTGATCTCGGGCCTTCGCCCGCCAGACCGATTCCTAATGCAATTTTCCTCAGGCAAGAAGCTGATAATTGCTTGCAAAGTAGCCGCCCACACTTTGACAGAAGGAATGGTTATGGCAATGCAAGCTCCAACGAGGACAGGTTTTGAACGGTGGCAGGATGGCGTTAGCAAGGCTGTAAGCGATGCCAAATGGAATTCCTGGGACTGCGAGATCCAGATGGCAGTCCATGAGTACAACCGCCATCTTCACGGCACTTCCGGGTACATGCCCTTGGACTGGCAGCTTATCAAGGCGATGTTGTGGGTCGAAACAGGTGCCCACGATCCTGAGTGGAACGCCAAGCCGATGCGAATTGGGGTTGCAGGCGATCCTGGATTAGCATCGCTGCTTTCAGGTAATGAAGGCGGCGATTTGATTGTGCCGCCAGCCTGGATAGGACGGCTGACAATGGCCTCAGTCAGAACGATACCGGCGTATAACATCCGTGCTGGTATTGGTTATTTGCTGATGCGCATGGCACATTTTAACTACCGAAGCGTACTTCCTGCTGACCCTAAGGTTTACGAAATCGCCGTCAGGCTAGGAGACAGCCTCGACAAGATGGCGAAGGCTCAGGGCACGACGATCGACACGTTAAAAGAGCTGAATCCCACCGCCACCGTTCTGCGACCCGGACAAGTGTTGAAGTACCGGAAGGCTTCAGTTCAAAAGGCTATTACGAGCTGGCGCCCCTTCTCCGCGGCATTGATAGCGGAGCGTTATAACGGAGGCGGTGACCTCAACTACGCCAGAAAGCTTGATTACGCTTTGTCAATGGTGCGTAAAGGAAAGGTGGCCCTATGCGCGCGATAAAGCTGATCTGTTTAGGCATGGCCGTCTGCCTGCCAACGTTGGTCCTTGCGGCCTCAACAGCTCTCGTTGCAAGCGAGCGGGCTTTACGCGAAGAATGCAGTGCATTCTCGCAAGCGGGAATGCGGGACTGTCTGGCAGAAAAAGCAGAGGCCAGTCAGAAGGCCCTCAGACGAGCCGAGGAGAAGATGGCTGGCGCCATCGCCAAATGGGATGAAGACAACAAGTACGTGAACCAGGCCAAGGCAAGACTCGTCGCATCAAACAGCAAATTCGCTAAGTACCGCGAGACTCAATGCCAGTTCGCAGCTTCGCTAAGCGGTGGTGGAGCCGGCAGTGCACGCGAAGTGCGCAGTTTGGCTTGCGTTGCGGAACTCAACAACCGGCGTGCCCAGCAACTTCGCGACGCTGCATCTGACTTGCCGTTGAAATAGTTCGAATGAACACACCCAGCACCGTTGCGCCGCTGAGTGCGCTCATATAGCGCATCGAATCGAAAAGATCACACCGCCGCAAACCGAATCACCCCATCCGCATCCTGCGTCCGCTTCAAATCCCCCACCCGCCACAGCAGATGCAAATGCGCAAGCGCCTCACCCATCGCGAATGTCATCTGATGGATATCGAGCTGGCGCTTGAACATCAACGGCACGATATCCGCGGCGCTGCGCGGCTTTTCCGCACATGCTTCGCGCACTTCGGCGAGCCGCGCGTCGTGATGCTCGCGCAGTTGCTGAATGCGCGTGCGCACGCCGCGAAACGGCTTGCCATGCGACGGCAACACGAGCGTGTCTTCAGGCATCGTCTCGTAGCGGCCGAGCGACTCCAGATACAGTTCGAGCGGCGAACCCTCAGGCTCGATATCGAACACCGACACGTTGGTCGAAATGCGCGGCAGCACCATGTCGCCGGAAATCAGCGTGCCGGTTTGCGCGCAGTACAGCGCGCAGTGCTCAGGCGAATGGCCAAATCCCGTCACCACGCGCCACGTCCTACCGCCGATCCTCACGTCCTCGGCTTCGCGCAAACGGCGGTATTGCCCTGGAATCGCCGGCACGAGGCTCGAGTAGTAGCTATTGCGATTGCGCAGTTTTTCGAGCGATTCGGCGTCGGTCAGACCGTGCCGCGCGAAGTGCCGCGCCGCGGCCTCGCCACCCGCGTTCGAGCCGTCGCCGGTCGCCATCACGCGCGCCTGCATGTATTCGCCGAGCGTCATCCACAGCCGCGCGTCCCAACGCTTTTTTTCGCCGCCGCCGCACACCCAGTGCGCGAGGCCGATGTGATCCGGATGGCAGTGCGTGACGATCACGCGCAGCACCGGCAGGCCGTCGAGCACCGATTCGAACACGCTCTCCCAATTCGCCTTGATCGTGTCCGACGTGATGCCGCAATCGACCACGGTCCAGCCTTGCTGGCCGTCGATCTCATCGCGCAGCAGCCACAGGTTGATATGGTCGAGCGCGAATGGCAGCGGCATGCGCAGCCAAAGCACGCCGGGCGCGACTTCCATCGTGCGGCCCGCGTCGGGCATCGTGTCGTTGAAGGGGTATTCGAGCTGGTGTTCGAGTGCATTCATGGGGACTGTCTTCCTCCGACGACCCTCCGGCATGGCGAGGTGTGCGATGCCGGTCGGCCGGGTTGTGGTTGCTTTCCGCTCAGGTTGACGATAACGTAAACGTCGATTCTATCGTCCAATCCGGTTTTGTGCCGACCAAGTGGCCACGAGATGTCCCGATGAATACGCAATTCACGATCACCGAGCTCGCGCGCGAATTCGACGTCACGCCACGCGCGATCCGTTTCTACGAAGACCAGGGTTTACTATCACCGAGCCGCGAGGGTTCGAGCGGCTTGCGGCGCGTCTATTCGGGCCGCGACCGCACGCGTCTGAAGCTCACCTTGCGCGGCAAGCGGCTCGGCTTCACGCTGTCGGAGATCCGTGATCTGCTCGACGTCTACGAATCGCCGACCGATACCGTGCCGCAGTTGCACGCGTTCCTCGCGACGGTCGCGCGTCATCGCGAAGTGCTCGAACGTCAGCGAGAAGATCTCGACGCGACGCTCGAAGATCTCGCGCAGTATGAAGCGCAGGCGCGCGCGCTGCTCGATGGCGCGAGGCAAGACGCCAAGCCTGCCTGAAGCGGCCTGACTCTGACCGGCGTTTGCGGAGCGCGCGTGATGAATCACTTCCCCAAGCTGTTATCGTCGCAAATCGGTTTCGACGTCGCGCAGACGATGCTCGAATGGTTCGACCGTCACTACCGGATCTTTCGCGACGCGGCGATCCACGCGAAGACGCTGTTCGAAGCCGGCGACTGGCACGGCCTGCAAAAGCTCGCGCGCGACCGCATCACGTCGTACGACGATCGCGTGCAGGAATGCGTGCAGTTGCTCGAAGACGAGTACGACGCGGAGAACATCGACAGCGAAGTGTGGCAGCAGATCAAGCTGCACTACATCGGCCTCCTGACCACGCACCGTCAGCCGGAATGCGCGGAAACCTTCTTTAATTCGGTTTCCTGCAAGATTCTGCACCGCTCGTACTTCAACAACGATTTCATTTTCGTGCGCCCGGCGATCTCGACCGAATACATCGAGAACGACGAACCTGCCGCAAAGCCGACTTATCGCGCGTATTACCCCGGTACCGATGGACTTGCCGCAACGCTCGAACGGGTCGTCACGAACTTCCAGCTCGATCCGCCGTTCGAGGATCTGACGCGCGACGTCGCCTGCGTGATGCAGTCGATTCGCGAAGCGTTCGGCGTGTTCGACGAAGCGCCGAACTTCCAGATTCACGTGTTGTCGTCGCTGTTTTATCGCAACAAGGGCGCGTATATCGTCGGGCGCATCATCAACGGCGAAGCGCTGCTGCCGTTCGCGGTGCCGCTGCGTCACGTGAAACCGGGCCTGCTCGCGCTCGACACCGTGCTGCTCAAGCGCGAGCAGTTGCTGATCATCTTCAGCTTCTCGCACTCGTATTTTCTGGTCGACATGGAAGTGCCGTCCGCGTATGTCGAGTTTCTGCGCACGATCATGCCGGGCAAGCCGAAGGCGGAAATCTATACGTCGGTGGGTCTGCAGAAGCAGGGCAAGAATCTGTTCTATCGCGATCTGCTGCATCACCTGAAGCATTCGAGCGACCGCTTCATCGTCGCGCCCGGCATCAAGGGGCTCGTGATGCTGGTGTTCACGTTGCCGTCGTTCCCCTACGTGTTCAAGCTGATCAAGGACAACTTTCCGCCGCCGAAGGAAACCACGCGCGCGCAGATCCAGCAGAAGTATCTGCTCGTCAAACGTCATGACCGGCTCGGCCGGATGGCCGACACGCTCGAATATTCGAGCGTCGCGCTGCCGCTCGCGCGGCTCGACGAAACGCTGTTGCGCGAACTCGAAAAGGAAGTGCCGTCGCTGATCGAGTACGACGGCGACAACCTCGTGATTCGCCATCTGTACCTAGAGCGACGCATGGTGCCGCTCAATCTGTTCCTGCAGAACGGTAACGACGACGACGTCGAGCACGGCATCAAGGAATACGGCGACGCGGTGAAGGAACTGATCCAGGCGAATATCTTCCCCGGCGACTTGCTGTACAAGAACTTCGGCGTCACGCGACACGGCCGCGTCGTGTTCTACGACTACGACGAGATCGAATACCTGACCGACTGCAACGTGCGCGCAGTGCCGCCGCCGCGCAACGAGGAAGACGAAATGTCGGACGAGCCGTGGTACGCGGTAGGCCCGCACGATATTTTCCCGGAGACGTACGGCACGTTCCTGCTCGGCGATCCACGCGTGCGGCGCTCGTTCATGCGGCATCACGCGGATTTCTTCGAGCCCGAGCTGTGGCAGCGATACAAAGATTTTCTGTTGATGGGCGATCTGCCCGATTTTTTCCCGTACGACCGGAGCCTGCGCTTCTGCGTGTGCTATCCGGAGCGGTTCGCCGAAGCAACCGATGCGCAGGCGAACGAGCCAAATGTGCGCGTGGCTTGATGAATCCCAAAAGGGTTCGCAGCGGGCAACGCGCGGCGGTAGCCATCCAAGCTATGACCAAGGAGCTCGAACATGAGTGACGCAAACCACAGTGGTATCAACGCCGATCCAATCGTAATCGTCAGCGCGGCGCGCACGCCGATGGCTGGCTTTCAGGGCGACTTCGCGTCGCTGAGCGCGCCGCAACTCGGCGCGGTCGCGATCAAGGCGGCCGTAGAACGAGCGGGTCTGAAGCCCGAGCAGATCGACGAAGCGGTGATCGGCTGCGTGCTGCCCGCCGGCCTCGGCCAGGCGCCCGCGCGCCAGGCCGCGCTCGGAGCGGGTCTGCCGCTCGCCACCGGCTGCACGACGGTCAACAAGATGTGCGGCTCCGGCATGCGCGCGGCGATGTTCGCGCACGACATGCTGGCCGCCGGCTCGCTCGACGTGATCGTCGCGGGCGGCATGGAGAGCATGACGAACGCGCCGTATCTGCTGCCGAAGGCGCGCGGCGGCATGCGCATGGGCCACGGCCAGGTGCTCGACCACATGTTCTACGACGGCCTTGAAGACGCCTACGACAAAGGCCGTCTGATGGGCGCGTTCGCCGAGGAATGCGCGGCGTCGTTCGACTTCACGCGCGAGGCGCAAGACGCGTTCGCGGTCGAGTCGCTGAACCGCGCGAAGCGCGCGAACGAGGACGGCTCGTTCGACTGGGAAATCGCGCCGGTCACCGTAGCGGGCCGCAAGGGTGACGTCACGATCGCGCGCGACGAGCAGCCGTTCAAGGCGAACCTCGACAAGATCCCCACGCTGAAGCCCGCGTTCAGCAAGACCGGCACCGTGACGGCGGCGAACTCGTCGTCGATCTCGGACGGCGCGGCCGCGCTCGTGATGATGCGCGAGTCGACCGCGAAACGGCTCGGCGTGGCGCCGCTCGCGCGCGTCGTCGGTCATTCGACGTTCGCGCAGGCGCCCGCGAAGTTCACCACCGCGCCGGTCGGCGCGATCCGCAAGCTGCTCGGGAAGAACGGCTGGCGCGCCGGAGACGTCGATCTGTACGAGATCAACGAAGCGTTCGCGGTCGTCACGATGGCCGCGATGAAAGAGCACGATTTACCGCACAACAAGGTCAACGTGAACGGCGGCGCGTGCGCGTTAGGCCATCCGATCGGCGCCTCGGGCGCGCGCATTCTCGTCACGCTGATCGGCGCACTGAAGAATCGCGGTCTGAAGCGCGGTGTCGCGACGCTGTGTATCGGCGGCGGCGAGGCGACCGCGATGGGTGTCGAACTGATCTGATGTATCCACAAAAACTTCGAGGAACACGATGAAAACAGTGTTGATCGTCGGTGCATCGCGTGGCATCGGCCAGGAATTCGTCCGGCAGTACAGAAAGAGCGGCTGGCGCGTGCTCGCGACCGCGCGCGACGGCGCCGCGCTCGATGCGCTCAACGAACTCGGCGCCGAAACCTTCGCGCTCGATGTCACCGTGCCCGAAGACATCGCCGCGCTCGGCTGGAAGCTCAACGGCGAACGGCTCGATGCCGCGATCCTGGTGTCGGGCGTGTACGGTCCGCGCACCGAAGGCATCGAAACGATCACCGCCGAGGACTTCGATCACGTAATGCACACGAACGTGCGCGGCCCGATGCAGCTGCTGCCAATCCTGCTGCCGCTCGTCGAGGAAACGGACGGCGTGCTCGCGGTGATTTCGAGTCGCATGGGCAGCATCGCCGATGCAAGCGGCACGACCGGCTGGCTGTATCGCGCGAGCAAGGCGGCGCTGAACGCCGTGCTGAAGCTCGCGTCGCTCGACGCGCAGCGCGCGACCTGCGTGTCGCTGCATCCCGGCTGGGTGCGCACCGACATGGGCGGCGCGCAGGCCGCGCTCGATCCCGAGCGCAGCGTCGCCGGCATGCGCGAGGTGCTGGCGCAGGCGGCGGCATCGCGCGACGCGTTCCACGGCCGCTTCTTTCAGCACGACGGCACGCAGCTCGACTGGTAGACAACTACGTTGCATGGGACCGGAGACACGCTCATGGTGCTTGATCAGGATCACCTGATGGTGCGCGACGCGCTGCGCACCTTCGTGCGCGAAGAGATCACGCCGTACGCGGCGCAATGGGACCGCGAGCGCACCTTCCCGCGCGACGTGCACCGGCAGCTCGCCGAGCTCGGTGCTTATGGCGTGCTGGTGCCCGAAGCGTATGGCGGCGCGGGCATGGACGCGCTCGCGCTCGCGTTGATCCTCGAAGAAATCGCGGCCGGCGACGGCGGCACGTCGACCGCGATCTCGGTGAACAACTGCCCCGTGTGCAGCATCCTGCTCACTTATGGCAACGACGCGCAGAAGCGCGACTGGCTCACGCCGCTCGCGCGCGGCGAGATGCTCGGCGCGTTCTGCCTGACCGAGCCGCAAGCGGGCTCGGATGCGTCGGCGCTGCGCACCACCGCGACACGCGACGGCGACGCGTACGTGCTGAATGGCGTCAAACAGTTCGTCACGAGCGGCAAGAACGGCGACGTCGCGATCGTGATGGCCGTCACCGACAAGGCCGCTGGCAAGCGCGGCATCAGCGCGTTCATCGTGCCCACCGGCACGCCGGGCTACGTGGTCGCGCGGGTCGAAGACAAGCTCGGCCAGCATTCGTCGGATACCGCGCAAATCGTATTCGAGGCGTGCCGCGTGCCGGCCGCGAACCTGATCGGCGCGCAAGGCGAAGGCTACCGGATCGCGTTGTCGGGTCTCGAAGGCGGGCGCATCGGTATCGCCGCGCAAAGCGTCGGCATGGCACGCGCCGCGTTCGAGGCGGCGCTGACTTACGCAAAAGAACGCGAGAGCTTCGGCGCGCCGCTGTTCTCGCACCAGGCGGTGCAGTTTCGCCTTGCCGACATGGCGACCCAACTCGAAGCCGCGCGTCAATTGATCTGGCACGCGGCATCGCTGAAGGACGCGGGCCAGCCGTGTCTGACCGAAGCCGCGATGGCAAAGCTGTTCGCCTCCGAAGCGGCCGAGCGCATCTGCTCGGCCGCCTTGCAGATTCACGGCGGCTACGGTTATCTGAGCGACTTCCCGGTCGAGCGGATTTACCGCGACGTGCGCGTGTGCCAGATCTACGAAGGCACGAGCGACATCCAGAAGATCCTGATCGCTCGCGCGCTCAACTGAAATTTCAATGAACAAGCCATTGTTGTCACTGCAAAGACCTGTCGACTGTCCGTGCGGGGGCGCCGCGCCCGACGCACGCGGGGGCACCGCGACCAAAGCCCCGCGTTTCGCGCAATGCTGCGGCCGCTATATCGACGGCGGCGAAGCGGCGCCGCGCGCGCTCGAACTGATGCGCTCGCGCTATAGCGCGTACGTGCTCGGTGCAACCGACTACCTGCGCGCGACGTGGGATCCCC
This sequence comes from Paraburkholderia sp. MM5384-R2, assembly GCF_014201025.1. Classification (NCBI taxonomy): domain Bacteria; kingdom Pseudomonadati; phylum Pseudomonadota; class Betaproteobacteria; order Burkholderiales; family Burkholderiaceae; genus Paraburkholderia; species Paraburkholderia sp. MM5384-R2. The sequence continues at coordinate 145,927 of NZ_JACHDI010000014.1, read as the reverse complement.
GCACCTGCCCCGCCGATCTCGACGTCGATCCCACCGCGCCCGACGCGCCCCGTTGGCTCGGACTGCAGATCAAAGGCTTCGCCGAAAGCGATGCCGATCACGCGAGCGTCGAATTCATCGCCCGCTACAAAGTGGGGGGACGTGCTTATCGGTTGCATGAATCGAGTCGATTCGTGCGCGGCGATGATGGCCGCTGGCGTTATGTCGATGGCGACGTCAATGAGTAAATGAAGAGCACGCGACGATTAAGTAATCGCTGCATTGCGCGCCGAAGCTTTCTCGTGCCTTTCACTCGCTCTCCACAAACTTGATAAAGGCCTTTGCATAGGCCTTTTTTCGTTCCTTTCACGCGGGCTTCTTCGTTGGCCTCGCGCCACAGCACTGACACGACCTTTACTCGCCGCTTCCCGCCACATGTCCCCGGCCCTTGCCCGGCAAGGCTTTGAAGCCTCGTTCGCACATGCAGCAATTTTTTCGTCACGGGTTCTCCTTGATTGCACAAAACAAAATTGTCGTGCCAGGATGAGTCCGTAGTTTCATGACGTCACATTGCGAGAGCGGGTCATACCGGCTCCGCAACATGCAAAGGAAGGCTGACCGGCCGCTGATCGAACGCGAGCCGCGCGGACTCCGACAGCATCAAGTGACGTTCATCCTCGACGCGTGGGGTCGCGTCGGCCGTTGGGTTCATCCCGTGCGATCTCGATTTGCGTGCGTGCGCTTCCCGCAACGTTCGCGAGTGAGTCTGTTTGTGTCGAAATCGCGAACGAAAGCTGAATGTCAGCCGCGTTTTGCGCAACCGGACAGCACGGAGTTCAGGACATGTCTTTAAAGCAGGTGCGTCAATGGTGTTGAGCAAGGTTCTGACGAAGTGTGCGGCGATCTGCGCCGCGGCCACGTGTGCTGTCACGATCGCGCATGCCGATCCGCTCGTCTACTCGTCCCTTTCCGCACACGACGCGACGCCGTCGAGCGACATCCAGGGACCGCTGTCGCGCGCCCGCGTGCCGCGCCTCGCGCTGGACGACGACGTCTACCTGCCCACCGCTCACCTGAACGAAAAGATCATCCGCGTGCCGGTCGACGCCGCCGGCACGGTCACGCTTGAAACCACGATCTACAAGCCGGACGGCCCCGGCCCGTTCCCGATGATCGTCTTCAACCACGGCAAGATTCCGGGCGACCCGCGCACGCAGGAACGCAGCGACCCGCTGCCGTTCGCGCGCGAATTCGTGCGCCGCGGTTACGTGGTCGTCGCGCCGAACCGCCAGGGCTTCGGTCACTCGGACGGCGTGTACGAGCAGGACGGCTGCGACGTCGAGCGCAACGGCCTCGGCCAGGCCGGCGACGTCGCAGCGACGATCGATTACATGTCGAAGCAACCTTATGTCGACGCGACGCACATCGCGGTGGCCGGCACCTCGCATGGCGGTCTTGCGACGATCGCATACGGCACCGAAGCGGCGCCCGGCGTGCGCGCGCTGATCAATTTCTCGGGCGGCCTGCGCCAGGACGCCTGCGAAGACTGGCAAGGCAATCTGACGCGCGCATTCGGCGCGTACGGCGAGAAGACTGCGGTGCCGTCGCTGTGGCTCTATGGCGATAACGATTCGGTGTGGAACGCGCCGCTCGTCGCGGGCATGTACGCCGCGTACGGCGCACACGGCGCCAGCGCGAAGATGGTCGACTTCGGCCACTACAAGAACGACGCGCATCGGCTGGTCGGCGACCGCGACGGCGTGCACGTATGGTGGCCGGCCGTCGAAGCGTTCCTCGCGCGCGCCGGTATGCCGACTGCCGTGCAGTATCACGTCGCCGATCCGGCCGCGCCGAAGGCAACCGGATTCGCCGCGCTCGACGCGGTCGACTCGGTGCCGTACCTCGACAACGAGGGCCGCAATGGCTATCGCAACTTCCTGCATCAGTATCCGAGCCGCGCGTTCGCGGTGTCGGATTCGGGCGCGTGGTCGTGGGCCGAGGGCGGCGACAATCCGATGTCGGTGGCGGTGACGAATTGCCAGAAGCAGAGCTCCGATCCGTGCCGGTTGTATGCGGTCGATAACGCGGTCGTGTGGGGCAATCAGAACTCGCAGACGGCGGATGCAAGCGATGCCGATGCCAATGGGCGCAAAGCGATTGCGAGCCGGGAGTGAAGTACGAATAGAGGCGTGAGTCGAGGCGTGAGTCGCGCCTGATTCTGATGTGCCGCAAGCCCGCCGTATCGGCGGGCTTTTTCTTGTGCGCTCCGTTCCCCCGCAAAAAACACCTCGTCACCCCAAATTCTGGCCAGTAACAGCCCATTACTTTGACGTCGCTATCTCCGTCGATTGGCGAGCTTCCCTCACGAACTCGAACGAGCTGCATCGAACGATGCTGAACCTCGACGCCACCGCGAAAAACGAGCATTTCGCGGTTGATGCGCGCGACTAAATAAACCGCTAATCTCGACCCCGCGCACTCGCCGAGGCTTGCGTGCGTGGCAAAAAAGCACTTTGGAGTACCTCTTTGGAAAAGTCAGCAGTCCCCCCGGTCGCCCCTGACGATTGGGTCGCCCGCAGCCTGCGCGCGGTGTGGCATCCGTGCACGCAGATGAAGCACCACGAACGTCTGCCGCTGATCCCCGTCGCGCGCGGTCAAGGCGCGTGGCTGTACGATCGCGCCGGTCATCGCTATCTCGACGCGATCAGTTCGTGGTGGGTCAATCTGTTCGGTCATGCGAACCCGCGCATCAACGCGGCGCTGAAAGATCAGCTCGATACGCTCGAACACGCGATGCTCGCCGGCTGCACGCACGAGCCCGCCGTCGAACTCGCGGAACGTCTGCACGCGTTGACCGGCAACACGCTCGGCCACGCGTTCTTCGCGTCGGATGGCGCGTCGGCGGTCGAGATCGCGCTGAAGATGAGCTTTCACAGCTGGCGCAACCGGGGCTACGCCGACAAGCAGGAATTCGTCTGTATTGCCAACAGCTATCACGGCGAGACGATCGGCGCGCTCGGCGTGACCGACGTCGCGCTGTTCAAGGACGCGTACGATCCGCTGATTCGTCACGCCCACGTCGTCGCCTCGCCCGATGCGCGGCTCGCGCAAGCGGGCGAAACCGCCGTCGAGGTCGCGCGCCGCGCGCTCGACCATGTGCGCGCGCTGTTCGAGGCGCGCGCGAACCGCATCGCCGCACTGATCGTCGAGCCGCTCGTGCAATGCGCGGCCGGCATGGCGATGCACGACGCGTCGTACGTCGCCGGATTGCGCGCGTTGTGCGACCGGTACGGCGTGCATCTGATCGCCGACGAAATCGCAGTCGGCTGCGGCCGCACCGGCACGTTCTTCGCGTGCGAACAGGCGGGCGTGTGGCCGGACTTCCTGTGTCTGTCGAAAGGCATCAGCGGCGGCTATCTGCCGCTGTCGATCGTGCTGTCGCGCGACGAGATCTTCGCGGCCTTCTATCACGACGACACCGCGCGCGGCTTCCTGCACTCGCACTCGTACACCGGCAATCCGCTCGCGTGCCGCGCCGCGCTCGCGACGCTCGATCTGTTCACGAGCGACGACGTGCTCGCCGCCAACGCACGCAAATCGGCGACCCTCGCGGCCGCGCTCGCGCCGCTCGTCGAGCACGCGCAGGTGCGCAATCTGCGTCAGCGCGGCACGATCTTCGCGTTCGACGCAATGATCGACGATCCTCAGCAAGCCAAAACGTTCTCGCGCCGCTTCTTCGAAAACGCGCTGCAACGCGAGCTGTTGTTGCGCCCGATCGGCACCACCGTGTACCTGATGCCGCCGTACATCCTCGATGACGAAGAACTCGCGCTGCTCGCCACGCGCACGCGCGACACCTTCGACGCCACGCTCGCGGAGACCCGCTGATGCATCTGCTCGACACACTCGCCGAAGGCCTGAAGGAAATCGACGCGCGCGGCCTGCGCCGACACCGGCGCACCGCCGACACACCATGCGCCGCGCACATGACGGTCGACGGCCGTGAAATCATCGGCTTCGCGAGCAACGACTATCTGGGCCTTGCCGCGCATCCGCAATTGATCGACGCGATCGCCGAAGGCGCGCGCCTGTATGGCGCGGGCAGCGGCGGCTCGCATCTGCTCGGCGGTCATTCGCGTGCGCATGCGCAACTCGAATACGATCTCGCTGAATTTGCCGGGGGCTTTCTCGACGACGCCCGCGCGTTGTATTTCAGCACCGGCTATATGGCGAATCTCGCGACGCTGACCGCGCTCGCGGGCCGCGGCACGACGCTGTTCTCCGATGCGCTCAATCATGCTTCGCTGATCGACGGCGCGCGGCTGTCGCGCGCGGATGTGCAGATCTATCCGCACTGCGACATGGATGCATTGAGCGCGATGCTCGAAGCGTCGGAGGCGGACGTCAAGGTGATCGTGTCCGACACGGTGTTCAGCATGGACGGCGACATCGCGCCGCTGCCGCGTTTGCTCGAACTCGCCGAGCGGCACGGCGCATGGCTGATCGTCGACGATGCGCACGGCTTCGGCGTACTGGGTCCGCAAGGCCGTGGCGCGATCGCGCAGGCCGCGCTGCGCTCGCCGCATCTGATCTCGATCGGCACGCTCGGCAAGGCGGCGGGTGTCTCCGGCGCGTTCGTCGTCGCGCATGCGACCGTGATCGAATGGCTCGTGCAGCGCGCGCGTCCGTATATCTTCACGACCGCGTCGGTGCCGGCGGCCGCGCATGCGGTGTCGGCGAGTCTGCGCATCATCGGCGGCGAGGAAGGCGATGCGCGCCGCGCGCATCTCCAGCAACTGATCGAACGCACGCGCGCGATGCTGAAGGCGACGCCGTGGCTGCCCGTCGATTCACATACGGCCGTGCAGCCGCTGATCATCGGCGCGAACGATGCGACGCTCGACATCGCCGCGTCACTCGATCGCGCGGGGCTGTGGGTGCCCGCGATCCGTCCGCCGACCGTGCCGACCGGCACGTCGCGCCTGCGCATCTCGCTGTCGGCCGCGCATTCGCATGCGGATCTCGACCGGCTCGAGGCCGGCCTGCAACGAGCCGGAGCGCGCGCGGCATGAGCAACCTGATTAACGATGACGGCGCGCTGTCGCTGTTCGTCACCGGCACCGATACGGAAATCGGCAAGACCTTCGTGTCGTCGGCGCTATTGCGCGGCTTCGTGCGCGAAGGCCTGCAGGCAGCCGCGATGAAGCCGATCGCGGCGGGCGCGTTCGAAGTGAACGGCGTGCTGCACAACGAGGACGCGGATCAGCTCGATGCCGCGTCGAGCGTGCTGCTGCCGCCCGCCATGCGCACGCCGTATCTGCTGAGGGAACCGGCCGCGCCGCACATCGCGGCGGCGCTGGAAAACGTCTCGTTCGATCTCGAGCACATCGTCGCGTGCCATCGCGAGGCGTTGAAGCTCGCCGAGGTGGTCGTTGTCGAAGGTGTCGGCGGCTTTCGTGTGCCGTTGACCGCGACGCAGGACACCGCCGATCTCGCCGTCGCGCTGAAGCTGCCGGTGGTGCTGGTGGTCGGCATGCGGCTCGGCTGCATCAGCCACGCGCTGCTGACTGCCGAAGCGATCGCCGCGCGCGGTCTAACGCTCGCGGGCTGGGTCGCGAATCGCATCGACCAGGACATGACCTTTCCCGACGAAAACATCGCGTCGATTCGCGTGCATTTCGCGCAAGCGTACGACGCGCCGTTGCTCGGCGTCGTGCCGCATATCAGCCCGCCGTCGCCGGAGCTTGCAGCGCAACAGCTCGACATTCGACGGCTTCTGCAAACGCTGCGCCAATTGCGCGCGGCATAGCGCTGCCCCGCAGCGCCGAACCCAAATTCATCCGTTTACGAGGATCGATCACATGACACAACTGAACATCGCAGCGGGCACCGCCGACACGAGCGCCACCAACGGCAATCCGACTGCCGCCGCCACTGAAGCGAAGCCGCTCGCGCGTTGGCGCGTCGCCGATATCGTCGCGTTGTACGAACTGCCGTTCAACGACCTGCTGTTTCGCGCGCAGCAAACGCATCGCGAGCATTTCGACGCCAATGCGGTGCAACTGTCGACGCTGCTGTCGATCAAGACCGGCGGCTGCGAAGAGGATTGCGCATACTGTCCGCAATCGGTGCATCACGACACGGGTCTCGCCGCCGACAAGCTGATGCCGGTCGACGAAGTGCTGGCCGCCGCGCAGGTCGCAAAGCAGAACGGCGCGACGCGCTTCTGCATGGGCGCCGCGTGGCGCAATCCGAAGGACCGCCACCTGGAGCCGATCAAGGACATGATCCGCGGCGTGAAGGCGATGGGCCTCGAAACCTGCGTGACGCTCGGCATGCTCGAAACGCACCAGGCGCAAGCGCTGCGCGATGCGGGCCTCGACTATTACAACCACAACCTCGATACGTCGCCGGAGTTCTACGGCCAGATCATTTCGACGCGCACGTACCAGGATCGCCTCGACACGCTCGAACGCGTGCGCGACGCGGGCATCAACGTGTGCTGCGGCGGCATCGTCGGTATGGGCGAATCGCGCCGCGAACGCGCGGGGCTGATCGCGCAGCTCGCGAACATGGAGCCGTATCCGGAATCGGTGCCGATCAACAATCTGGTGCAGGTGCAAGGCACGCCGCTGACCGGGACCGAAGCGATCGATCCGTTCGAATTCGTGCGCACGATCGCGATTGCGCGCATCACGATGCCGCGCGCGATGGTACGTCTATCGGCCGGACGCGAGCAGATGGATGAGGCGTTGCAGGCAATGTGCTTCCTTGCAGGCGCGAATTCGATTTTCTACGGCGATCAGTTGCTGACCACGAGCAACCCGCAGGCGGAAGCGGATCGCAAGCTGCTCGCGCGCCTGGGGATTCGCGCTGAGGCTGCGCAGCAGATGCCGGTCGAGCAGAGCGAGTGCGAGCATGGGTGTGCGCATGGGCATGGGGATCACAACGTGGCGAATTGAGTCGTGGAAGCGCTGAGCCGCATGCGCTGCGTGCGCGAACTAATGGTCTGCGCCGCTGCATAGTGGCGAAATTCACCCCGAAAGTTGGACGTTGATCCAATCTTCGGGGTGTTTTTCATGGCGAAGCTTTGATCAGCAATTCAAGAAACCTAATCAATATACAAATTGCGTCAAATTAGGAATTGTCGCAATCGGTCTGATTTCAAAAATATCCTCGCGCATGTAGGGTGATGCTCCTGAGCACTTCAGGAGAGCATGAATGCGTAAGGCAGCCGTACGACACGGTGACTCCACCACGACACGCGGACTCGTCATGGCCTATTCGTCAAGCATCTCCGATAACGGCAAAAAGATTGCCCTGAGCGGAGACGAAGCGACATGCGGCAACTGCGAGGGCACGTTCAAGCTATTCGGCACCGGCAAGGGTCTATCCGAAAAAGGCCGGCGTGCCGTTCTCGATGGTGATCGCGTGCTATGTCCCTGCGACAAGAACCGGGTGATAGTCGGCAGTAATCCACGCGTCTTCATTGAAACTGATGACGGCTTGGCGCATGGGCAAGTTAGTGCTGCGCTCGCGGCGGCTACGTCGTCGTGGACGGCGCTCGTATATGACGAGCAGGTCTGTGCCAGCGTGGTGGGTGCCCTGCTTCCGGGCTACCCGTATTACATTGAAACAGCAGATAAACGCATACAGTTCGGCCGTCTCGACACGAGCGGTCAATTGCCACGCATCTCGAGCGGCGCGATCGCCGCCGAGTACGTTGTATATTGGGGTGACGAAGCGCTAGCGAGAATGGTCGGAGTTTCCGACTAATGCCCAACCGAAAAACGGTAGTCAGGACCAATTCGACGCCCGGCTCCCAAAAGTCAATTCAGTTGAACGCCGTCACATTTCAGCAACTTTGGGATAACTATCCATCGGGCGATCCGTACGACAATCCGGACTATCCTGACCAGTGCGCGATTCGCATGAGTGTGACCTTTCATCATGTCGGCATCCTGATGAAGTCGTTTTCCTCCAAGCTAATCACGCCGCTTGATGGACAGCCCAGCATTGGACGTATCATGCTGGACGGAAACGCAACGGCTACACGAGCCAATGAACTTGGCGAGTGGCTCAAACTTCAGCCCTTTGCCGGCATCGGCAACCCGGAGAACGTCACCGGAGCCGATTGGGTTACGAAAGTCAAAGGCCGTACCGGCATCTTAATGTTTGACCGGTACTGGAGTCGCGACACCGATTCGACGGGTAGTACAAGCGGCGGTCACATCGATCTTTGGAACGGCAACAGGTTGACGGGCTTCGGCACCGGACTCAGAGTCAGCTGGAACATTGTTATTCCGGGTATCTGGTCCGACTTTCGAAACTCGAAAACAATTCTGTTCTTTCCGGTGAAATGAGATTTTCAAGGCCTCTCGTCGGCGTCACCGTGGGAGCAGTTTGCGCCACCCTACTGTCGTGGGTCGGGCTCTACCTGTACGGTGTTTTTCTGCTGCACGGCAAAGGAAGTATCTTCGATACCTCTCGCACAGCAGAAAACATCTTTCTGATTCTCTGGTTCGTGCTGGCATGCGTGAGCTCGATAGTCGGCGGTTATATCGGCTATTCGGGCAAACGCCACCAGGAGTGATGAGGGCACGTCAGCGGCATGACCGGACGGGCCGGCATGAGCAAAGTCATGCCTCCGCAACACAACGAACCTGTTCCCGAAGCGAAACGTCGGCTTTACTTCCGATCAACAATAATCTGATCGAACGTCCCCCCATCGGAGAAGTGCGTGTCCTGCGTCTTCTGCCAGCTCCCGAACATCTCCTCCACCGTGAACGTCTTGATCGGCTTGAACTCGGCCGCGTGCTTCGCGAGGACGCCCTTGTCGCGCGGATGCAGATGATGCTGAGCGATGATCTCCTGCGCGGCCGGTGACCACAGATAGTCGAGATACGCCTGCGCTTGCGTGCGCGTGCCACGCTTGTCGACGACCTTATCGACGATCGACACCGCTCACACGAGCGCATGCGGCGCGGTTTCGATCGCCTCTTCGCGAAAGCGCAGCGGCGCCGCGCAATGCACGAGCGTATCGATGAAGTACTTCGCGCGCGGCCACGGACCGAAGCCCGCCGCCGTGTTGATATGCCCCGCGTCGCCGAGATTGACGAACGCGCTGCCGAAACGCCTCGCGAGATCGCGCGCGTCGGCGAGCGTCATCCACGGATCAGTTTCGCTGCCGATCAGGATCGACGGCACGCCCAGACGTCGCGCGTCGAACGGCCCCGCGAATTCGAACTTGCGCGGACTCGCGGGCGCGACGAACAGCACGCCGACCACCTCGCTGGCGAGCGCGCCCTGCTGCAACGCATGCGCGGTCGCGAGGCAGCCAAAGCTATGCGCGACCAGCACGAATGGACCGCGTTCGCGCGCGAGCAGATCGCACAACGACTTCGCCCATCGCGCGAGATCGGGCGCGTCCCAGTTGGCCTGCTCGACGCGCAACGAGCGCGCGAACTGCCGCTCCAGCCATGTTTGCCAATGCGCGCCTTCGCTGCCGTGCAAGCCGGGAACGGTGACGAGCCGTGGCGGCCAGCTCGATCGGGTGCATGAAAGCATGTGCGTGCCTCGCTGCGCAAGGAATCCAGGCAATCATTGTCCCGCCCGGTCGCGCATCGATGAACCAAGTTTTTGTGCTTTCGTTATCGGGCAAACGAAGAAATGCGCGGGTACGCGCGAACTCGACGCCCACCACGGCATGCATCTCGAAGCGCACGTGCGTGCGCAAACGCGCGCGATTTGCGTCGAAAAAGTAGAATGAAGCCTGTTCATACCGGGAGGAGACCCGATCCCGCACGCGTCGTCCGATTGCCGTCGCGCGCTCCGGGTCCGTCCCGCTCACGCCCACATCGACGCCGACGCACTCCGGACCGCATGAAAATACTCTTCTACGCACCGCACACCGAAGCCGCCGCGTGGCTGCACGACTTTGCGTGCGCTCTGCCCGCCGCCGAGCTGCGCGAATGGAAGCCCGGCGACACCAGCCCAGCCGATTTCGCGGTGGTCTGGCGTCCGCCGCGCGAGATGCTGGCCGGACGCAATACGCTGCGCGCGATCTTCAATCTCGGTGCTGGGGTCGATGCGATTCTCGCGCTCGAACGCGCGCATCCGGGCACGTTGCCGCCCGAGGTGCCGTTGATTCGCCTCGAAGATACCGGCATGGGCGCGCAGATGGCCGAGTACGTGACGCATGCGGTGCTGCGCTATCTGCGCCGCTTCGACGAATATCAGGTGCTGCAAGGCGAGCGCCGCTGGAAAGTGCTCGAGCCGCATCCGCGCGCAACGTTCACGGTGGGTGTGCTCGGGCTCGGCGTGCTCGGCACGCAGGTCGCGCAAACGCTCGCGTCGTTCGGCCTGCCGGTGCGCGGCTATAGTCGCGGCGAGAAGCAGATCGATGGCATCGCGACGTTCGCCGGCGACGCGCAATTCGATAGCTTCCTCGACGGCGCGAAGGTGCTCGTCAATCTGCTGCCGCATACACCCGACACGGAAAGCGTGCTGAATGCGCGAGTCTTCGCGAAGCTCGCGCGCGGCGCATATCTGATCAACGTCGCGCGCGGCGCGCATCTCGTCGAAGCGGATCTGCTCGCTGCGCTCGCGAGCGGCCAGCTCGCCGCCGCGACGCTCGACGTGTTCCGCGAGGAACCGCTGCCCGCCGATCATCCTTTCTGGCGCGAGCCGCGCGTCACGATCACGCCGCACACGTCGGCGCTGACGTTGCGCGAGGACAGCGTCGCGCAGGTCGCGGACAAGATCGGCGCGATGATGCGCGGCCAGCAGGTGAGCGGCGCAGTGCAACTGGAACGCGGCTACTGAGTGAAACCCGCACCCGCACGCGTCGCAGGCGTGCGGGCTGACTTGAATTGCAGCAACGCGGCAGCACCCATCCCGGATGGGACCGCGATCAAACCGCATCGGATCGGAGACACATCATGGCCTTACCGAAGCAAGTGAAAATCGTCGAAGTGGGTCCGCGCGACGGGCTGCAGAACGAGAAGGAATTCGTGCCGACCGCGACCAAGATCGAGCTGATCAACCGGCTGTCGGCGGCGGGCTTCCGCAACGTCGAGGCAGCGTCGTTCGTGTCGCCGAAATGGGTGCCGCAGATGGCCGACGGCGCCGACGTGATGGCCGGCATCGAGCGCCGCGACGGCACGATTTACTCGGTGCTGACGCCGAACCTGCGCGGTTTCGAAGGCGCGCTCGCCGCGCGCGCCGACGAGATCGTCATCTTCGGCGCGGCGAGCGAGGCGTTCTCGCAGAAGAACATCAACTGCAGCATCGCGGAGAGCATCGAGCGATTCGCGCCAGTCGCCGCGGCGGCGAAACAACATAAGCTGCGGATTCGCGGCAGCGTGTCGTGCGCGCTCGGCTGTCCGTACCAGGGCGAAGTGCCGGTCGCTTCGGTCGTCGACGTCGTCAAGCGCTTCGCCGCGCTCGGCTGCGACGAGATCGATATCGCCGACACGATCGGCGTCGGCACGCCGAAGCGCACGCGCGAAGTGTTCGAGGCCGTGACCGAAGTGTTTCCGCGCGAGCATCTGTCGGGACACTTCCACGACACCTATGGCCAGGCGCTCGCGAACATCTACGCGGCGCTGCTCGAAGGCGTCGAGATTTTTCATGCATCGGTCGCGGGGCTCGGCGGTTGCCCGTATGCGAAGGGCGCGACCGGCAACGTCGCGACCGAAGACGTGCTGTATCTGATGAACGGCCTCGGCATCGAGACCGGTATCGACCTCGCGCAAGTGGTCGAAATCGGCGACTTCATTTCGAACGCGATCGGCCGGTCCAACGTGTCGCGCGCCGGTAAAGCGCTGCTCGCGAAGGCGCGCAGCGAAGCAAACACCTGCGTATAACCGCAGCATCCATTTTCATTCAGGGTCCCAAACAATGAACGACCTCGCGTCCTTCGACTCCGACGATCTCGCCGCGCTGCCCGACTCGGCACGCCGCGTCGCGCTGCTGCTGCGCGAACGCGGTCACGCGGGGCGAATCGTGATGCTGCCGGAAACCGGCAAGACTTCCGCCGAAGCGGCCGCCGGACTCGGCTGCTCGGTCGCGCAGATCGCGAAGTCGATCCTGTTCCGGCGCCGCGAAGACGACGCGCCGGTGCTCGTGATCGCGAGCGGCGCGAATCGTGTCGACGAAAAGAAAGTGGCCGCGCAGGTCGGCGAGATCGGCCGCGCGGACGCGAAGTTCGTGCGCGAAAAGACCGGCTATGCGATCGGTGGCGTGTGCCCGGTCGGTCACGCGACCGAGCCGGTCACGTTGATCGATGCGGATCTGCTCGAACTGGAGAGCCTGTGGGCGGCCGCCGGTCATCCGCACGCGGTGTTCAATCTGACCGCGCAGGAGCTGATCTCGCTCACAGGCGCGCCGGTCGTCGATGTCGCGTTGCGCGAGCCGGCCTGAACACGATGGCGAGCGGCAACGATTACGACGACACGGACGACGGCGGTTGCGTGCCGTCGCCGTGCATCAGCGTGTGCAGGATGGATGCATCGACCGGCTGGTGCGAAGGATGCCTGCGCACGATCGACGAAATCGCCGGCTGGTCGACGCTCGACAACGACGCGAAGCGCGCGGTGTGGGACGCGATCGAAGTGCGCCACGCGACGTTAATGGCGCTGCGCACGACATCGACGACGAAGGAGAAGCAATGAACGCCGCGCCGCGCATCGTGACGCCCGGTGAGACGTTCAGTTCGACGCTCGAGTTGTCGGTGGATTCGATCAAATCGTTCGCGACGCTCGTCGTCGACCTGAACCCGTTGCATCACGATGAAGCGTATGCCGCGCAAAGCCGCTTTGGCGGCTTGATCGCGTCGGGCACGCAACCCACCGCGTATTTCATGGCGCTGCTCGCCACGCATTTCTCTACTTACGCGCAACCGCTCGGCCTCGAATTCGATATCAAGCTGAAGAAGGCAGTGCAGGCGCACGACACGCTGACGATCACGTGGCGTGTGCACGACGCTCACTGGAAGCCGAGCCTGAACGGCGATCTGACCTATCTCGAAGGTTCGGTGGTCAATCAGCGCGGCGAGCTGATGTTGACGGGTACCTCGACGATCCTCGTGATGCCGAAGCCCGACGCGGTCGTGGACGCGCAAGCGAGAACGGTCGCACCATGATCGCGCTGCCCGCATCGATCCGGGTTTTCGAACGCGGCTGGCTGTCGTCGAACAACGTGCTGCTCGTCGACGACACATGCGCCGCGCTGGTCGATACCGGCTATGCGACGCACGCATCGCAAACGGTCGCGCTGGTACGCAATGCGTTGCGCACGCGGCCGCTCGATCTGATCGTCAACACGCACCTGCATTCGGATCATTGCGGCGGCAACGCACTGTTGCAGGCAACGTGGCCGTGCCGCACGCTGATTCCGTCATCCGAAGCCGATGCCGTGCGCGACTGGGACGAAACTCGCCTCAGCTTTCGCGCGACCGGTCAAACCTGCGAGCGCTTCGGCTTCACCGGCACGCTGACACCCGGCGCGCGCTTGCGGCTGGGCGCACTCGACTGGGAGGTGCTCGGCGCGCCCGGCCATGATCCGCATTCGCTGATGCTCTATTGCGCGGACGAACGCTTGCTGATCAGCGCGGATGCGCTGTGGGAAAACGGCTTCGGCGTGATCTTTCCCGAACTCGAAGGCGAAAGCGGCTTCGCCGAGCAGCAGGGCGTGCTCGACCTGATCGCAACGCTCGACGTGCGCGTCGTCATCCCAGGCCACGGCGCGCCGTTCACGCAGGTCGAAGCGGCGCTCGAACGCGCGATGTCGCGCGTCGCCTGGTTGCGCGCCGATCCCGCGCGCAACGCAAAGAATGCGCTGAAAGTGCTGATCGTATTCAAGCTGCTCGAAGTCCGCGAGATGAGTGTGGATACGCTGCTGCGCATGCTCGCCGACGCGGCCGTGATGCGCGCGGCCGCGTCGATGCTGAAGCCGCGCGGCGAATGGCCCGCGTTGCTGAAGGGAATGATCGGGGAGCTCGCGGCGAACGATGGACCGCTCGAAGTGGACGGCACACGCATTCTCGCGCGGCATTGAACTGTGATGTGACCGGTTCGACCGGCGCGGTGGAAAAGCGCACCGGAACGCAAAACCGTGCTGCCAAAAAGAAAACCGCTCGACGAAGCGAGCGGCGGAACATCTGTTGGACGTGATCAGCGTCGCTGTCGATGATACGCGCGTGGGTTTTTGCATCGCATCGGTGATTTCCCTACAGAAATTTGGCGCCACGTTTTACGAATGCATACATGATCTGTCGTCAAACGGCGTTAAGCGCTTGAACGCTTGCGCGTTATTCCGGGATCCGTAGCAATATCCGATTGAATGTCGAATCGGCATCACGTGGACGATAAGCGCTTTCTCTGCGGCACGATCCGCCACCCGAGATTGACGCCTGCCGCCGCCAGCAGAATCAGCGCGGCGCCGAGCACCTGAATCCATGCGAGCGTCTGTCCGAACGCGAGCCGGTCGACGATGATCGCGACCACCGGATAGATGAACGACAACGCGCCCGTCATCGACGTCGGCAGCTTCTGGATCGCGCCATATAGCAGCACGTACATGAGCCCGGTATGGACGACGCCGAGCACGACCAGTTCGAGCCACTGCGCGCCGCTTGCCGGCAACGCGTCGAAGCGTACGAACGGCGTGAGCAACAGCGCGCCGAGCGATACCTGAATCAGCGCGAGCAGATGCGGCGGCGTGCCCTTCAGCCGCTTCGTGATGATCGACGACACCGCGTACATCGCCGCCGCACCGACCGCATAGGCGACGCCGACCAGATACTGCCCCGGCACCGCGAGCACGGCCGGCTCGACCTTCACGACGAACACAAGCCCGACGAACGCGACCACGAGCCACGCGATCGTCGATGCGCTGATGCGCTCGCGAAACACCAGCGCGCCGAGCCCGACCAACATGAACGGCTGCGTGTTGTAGACGGCCGTCGCCATCGAAATCGACGCGCGGGAATACGCGGCGAACAGCAATACCCAGTTCACGACGATCGCCGCGCCGCCGAGCAACGCGAGGCCGAGCATCTTCCACGAAAACAGCTCGCGGCGGAACAGGCCGAGTACGGCGCACACGAGCGCGAGCGTCGCGCCGCCGAAAATGCAGCGGAAAAACACCACGTTGAACGGGCTTTGCTGCGAAGACACGACGAGCCAGCCGATCGTGCCCGACATCAGCATCGCGATGCTCATCTCCGCCGCGCCACGGCGGATGTCGCTGGGCGAGCTGCTCGAGGTCGTGACGGAAGCCTTGTTTGAAGCCATGATTCGATCCCGGATTGTGACTGCATAACTGGCAGTGTAATTAATCCACCCGCGCGAATACATGGCTAAACTTAAGCGTTACCGCATTTTCACCTCATAAACGAAGGCCATCATGAGCAAACGCCTTGCATCGATCGCGCCGGTCGCACTCGACGACACCGACCGCGCACTGCTCGCCGCGCTCGCGCAGGACGCGCGCCAGCCGGTCAGCGAACTCGCGCGCATCGTCGGCTTATCGGCGCCCAGCACGGCCGAACGCGTGCGGCGGCTCGAAGCGCAGGGCGTGATCGAGCGCTTCACCGTGCAGATCGATCCGCGCGCGCTCGGCTTCACGCTGCAGGCGGTAGTGCGCGTGAAGCCGCTGCCCGGGCAGTTACATCTGGTGGAGGAAGTGATCCGGCGCATTCCGGAGTTCGTCGAATGCGACAAGGTGACCGGCGACGACTGCTTCATCTGCCGCCTGTACCTGCATTCGATCGAACAGCTCGACGAGATCCTGTCGAAAGTGACCGAGCGCGCGGAGACCAGCACGGCGATCGTCAAGTCGACGCCGGTCGCGCGACGGCTGCCGCCGCTCGGCTAACGAAGGTCCATCGCTGGTCAAACGAAGGTCGGGCCAAGCAGCCCGGCGCTTATTGTTCGAGCGTCTCGAAAAACGACAGCATCTCGGCGACCAGTTCGTCCGGCGCTTCCTCGGGCAGATAGTGCCCGCACGATAGCGCGCGGCCGCTCACGTCGCGCGCGACATGCCGCCATTCGTCGAGCGCATCGAAGCATTTTTCGATCACGCCCTTGTCGCCCCACAGCACCCGCAGCGGACAGCCGATCTTGTTGCCGCGCTCGAGATCGGCGCGATCATGTTCAAGGTCGATGCTCGCCGACGCGCGATAGTCCTCGCACATCGCGTGCACCGCACCCGGTTGCGCGAGCGCCGTCCGATACGCGTCGAGCGCGGCGGGATCGAACGGTGCGAGACCCGCGTGACGTCCGCCCATCACCGCGTCGACATAGGCGGCCGGATTTGCGCCAATCAACGTTTCGGGCAGCGGCTCCGGCTGGATCAGGAAGAACCAGTGGAAGTAGTGTGTTGCGAACGCGCGGTCGGTGGCTTCGTACATCGCGAGTGTCGGCGCGATATCGAGCAGCATCAAACGCTCGACCGCGTCGGCGTGATCGAGCGCCATCCGGTGCGCGACGCGCGCGCCGCGATCGTGCGCACAGACGAGGAAGCGCTCGAAGCCGAAGTGGCGCATCACCGCGACCTGGTCGGCGGCCATCACGCGTTTCGAATACGGTGCGTGCGCGGCATCGCTCGGCGGTTTGCCCGACGCGCCATAGCCGCGCAGATCGGTTGCGATCACCGTGAAGTGCTGCGCGAGCGGCGCGGCGCAGCGTTCCCAGATCAGATGCGATTGCGGATGGCCGTGCAGCAGAAGCAGAGGCGGCCCGGCGCCGCCCTTCACGCCGAAAATGTCGACATCGCCCACGGCGACGCGAAAAGACGTGAAATTTTCGAAGGCCATGACGTCTCGTTGATCGTTTGAGGTCCGTGCATTGTAGAAGGCCAACAGGTCCGTGCGAGGTGGGATATCCCACGCAGACATGGAACCTGAATACTCCTTCGAACCGTTCCAAACGGGCCTACCGCGCGCGGGTCACCCGCTTCGCCTATAATCGAACGACCGTTCTTAAATGTTTGGCGCGACTTCGGCATGCCGGTTTCGTTCGACTGCCACACGCATTCGCCGGTCAACACGTCGCAAGCCGTGTGCCGCTAAACTCATTCATCTATTTGCCGGGCGCACGTCGCACCGGTTGGCCCAACCTGGAGACTCGCACCATGGCATTGCCCGCCGTTCTGCAAAACCTCGCGCTGCCCGTCGTCGCTTCGCCGATGTTCATCGTCAGCTATCCCGAACTCGTGCTGGCGCAGTGCAAGGCCGGTATCGTCGGCTCGTTCCCAGCCCTCAACGCGCGCCCGGCCGAGCTGCTCGACGAATGGCTGACGCAGATCCAGGCGCAACTCGCCGGGCACAAGGCCGCGAACCCGGATGCGGTGATCGGCCCGATCGCGGTCAATCAGATCGTTCATCAGTCGAATGCGCGGCTCGAGCACGACGTGCGCGTCTGCGTCGAGCACAAGGTGCCGATCTTCATCACCAGCCTGCGCGCGCCGGCACGCGAGATCGTCGATGCGGTGCATAGCTACGGCGGCATCGTGCTGCACGACGTGATCAATCTGCGTCATGCGCAGAAAGCGCTGGAAGCCGGCGTCGACGGGCTGATTCTGGTCGCATCGGGCGCGGGCGGCCACGCGGGCACCACCTCGCCGTTCGCGCTGGTCGGCGAGGTGCGGCGCATTTTCGACGGCCCGATCGTGCTGTCGGGCTCGATCGCCAACGGCGGCTCGATTCTCGCCGCGCAGGCGATGGGCGCGGACCTCGCGTACATGGGCACACGCTTCATCGCCACCAAAGAAGCGCACGCGGTCGACAGCTACAAACAGGCGATCATCAACGCGAAGGCGTCGGACATCATCTACACGAATCTGTTCACCGGCGTGCACGGCAACTACATCCGCGAGAGCATTGCGAACGCGGGGCTCGATCCCGACGCGCTACCCGAATCGGACAAGACCAAGATGAACTTCGGCGGCGACAAGGCGAAGGCGTGGAAGGACATCTGGGGCGCGGGCCAGGGCGTCGGCCTGATGGACGACGTGCCGGACGTCGCCGAGCTCGTGCGGCGTCTGAAGAAGGAATACAACGACGCGAAGGCGCGGCTCGGCATCGCGCGCTGAGGTGAAGAACGGGGCGGGCCGGGCCGCCCGCTCCCGGCCTACATATTCCGCCGATACTGCCCGCCCACCTCGAACAGCGCGTGGGTGATCTGCCCGAGCGAACACACGCGCACCACGTCCATCAGCACCGCGAACACGTTGCCGTCGTCGATCACCGCGCGCTTGAGGCGTTCGAGCGCCTCGGGCGCGGCGTCGCGGTGGCGCGCCTGGAAGTCGCGCAACCGCCGCAGCTGACTCTGCTTCTCCGCGTCGGTGGAACGCGCCAGCACCAGCGGCCGCGGCGCTTCATGCGGATGCGCGCTCAGGAACGTATTGACGCCGACGATCGGATACGAACCGTCATGCTTGCGATGCTCGTACAGCATCGACTCGTCCTGAATCCGTCCGCGCTGATAGCCGGTTTCCATCGCGCCGAGCACGCCGCCGCGCTCGGTGAGCCGCTCGAACTCGGCGAGCACCGCTTCCTCGACCAGATCGGTCAATTCATCGATCACGAAGCTGCCCTGATTCGGATTCTGGTTCTTCGCGAGCCCCCATTCGCGATTGATGATCAGCTGGATCGCGACCGCGCGGCGCACCGATTCCTCGGTCGGCGTCGTGATCGCTTCGTCGAACGCATTGGTGTGCAGGGAGTTGCAGTTGTCGTAGATCGCGATCAGCGCCTGCAGCGTCGTGCGGATGTCGTTGAAATCGATCTCCTGCGCGTGCAGGCTGCGGCCCGACGTCTGCACGTGATACTTGAGCTTCTGACTACGCTCGCTCGCGCCATAGCGCTCGCGCATCGCGACCGCCCAGATGCGTCGCGCGACGCGGCCGAGCACCGTGTACTCCGGGTCCATGCCGTTCGAGAAGAAGAACGACAGATTCGGCGCGAAGTCGTCGATCGACATGCCGCGCGCGAGATACGCCTCGACGTAGGTGAAGCCGTTCGCGAGCGTGTACGCGAGCTGCGAGATGGGGTTCGCGCCGGCCTCGGCGATGTGATAGCCGGAAATCGACACCGAATAGAAATTGCGCACGCCGTGTTCGACGAAATACGCCTGAATGTCACCCATCACCTTCAGGCTGAATTCGGTCGAGAAGATGCAGGTGTTCTGCCCCTGGTCTTCTTTCAGGATGTCGGCCTGCACGGTGCCGCGCACGTTTTCGAGCGCGGCGCGGCGCGTTGCGGCGAGTTCGGCTTCGGTCAACGGGCGGCCTTGCTGTTGCTCGCCCAGCGCGATCTGCTGCTCGATCGCGACGTTGAAGAACATCGCGAGGATCGTCGGCGCGGGGCCGTTGATCGTCATCGAGACCGACGTATCGGGCGAGCACAGATCGAAGCCGTCATACAGCGTCTTCATGTCGTCGAGCGTGGCGACCGACACACCCGAATTGCCGACCTTGCCGTAGATGTCCGGGCGCTCGTGCGGCTCCTCACCGTAAAGCGTCACCGAGTCGAACGCGGTGGATAGCCGTTTGGCCGGCATGCCTTCCGACAGCAGCCTGAAGCGACGATTCGTGCGCTGCGGATCGCCCTCGCCCGCGAACATGCGCGTCGGGTCCTCGTTCTCGCGACGAAACGGAAACACGCCAGCGGTGAATGGGAAATAGCCGGGCAGATTGTCGAGCATCAGCCAGCGCAGGATCTCGCCGTGATCGACGAATTTCGGCAGCGACACTTTGCGGATTTCGGAGCCGGACAGCGTCGTGACCGTCAGCGCGGTGCGGATTTCGCGCTTGCGGATGCGCACCACATGTTCGTCGCCCGCATAGGCGGCCACCGTTTGCGGCCACGCATCAAGCAGCTTGCGTTCGCGCTCGCCGAGCGCGGCGCCGCGTTGGTCGATCAGCGCATCGAGCGACGAGGCGTCGCTGCCCGCCTCGCCGAGCATGCGGCGCGTCTCGACGATCTGCCAGCGTTCCCGCGCGATTTGCGCCTGCGCGTCGGCGCGCGCTCGATAGCCGCGTACCGTCTGCGCGACGTCGGCCAGATAGCGCACGCGCGCGGGCGGCACGATCGCATGCAGGTTGCTCGAAAAGCGCAGGCCTTCGGTCGCGCCGAGCCGTGCGCCGCCCTCACGCAGCCCGTGCGTGCGCAGCGCATTAGCGATGCGCCGGTACAGCGCGGTTACGCCGTCGTCGTTGAAGCGCGACGCGATCGTGCCGAACACCGGCATCGCATCGGGCGATGTCGCGAAGTCCCCGCGGTTGCGCTGCACCTGCTTCGCGACGTCACGCAGCGCATCCAGCGCACCCTTGCGATCGAACTTGTTGATCGCGACGAAGCTCGCGAAGTCGAGCATATCGATCTTCTCGAGCTGGCTCGCGGCGCCGAACTCCGGCGTCATCACGTACAGCGATTCGTCGACGAACGGCACGATCGCCGCATCGCCCTGACCGATCCCCGACGTCTCGACGACGATCAGATCGAAGCCCGCCACCTTGCACAGCATCAGCGCGGCAGGTAGCGAATCGGAGAGTTCGGTCGATGCCTCGCGCGTCGCCATCGAGCGCATATAAATGCGGGCGCCGCCGCCCCAATCGCCGATCGCATTCATGCGGATCCGGTCGCCGAGCAGCGCGCCGCCGGATTTTCGCCGCGACGGATCGATCGCGAGCACGGCGATGTTCAGCGAGTCGCCGTAGTCGAGCCGGAAACGGCGGATCAGCTCGTCGGTCAGCGACGACTTGCCCGCGCCGCCGGTGCCGGTGATGCCGAGCACCGGGATGCGTGGCGCTTGCGCGAGCGTCGCTAGCTGGTCGCACGCGGCGGCGTCGACGCTGTTCGTTTCGAACGCGCTGATCAGTTGCGCGAGGCGGCGGAAGATCGGCGCGGCGGGATCGGCGGGGTGCGAGCCAGCAGCAGTGCCAGCGTGCGGAGCATGGGCCTCACCGCAACGCGGCAACGGCCGCGCGGCCAGCTCGGCGAGCCATTCGCGCACCGGCGTCGGCCGCGCCGCGTCGGCCGCGCGCGCCCCTTCGACGCAGCGCGCGATCATGTCGTCGATCATGCCTTGCAGACCGAGCCGCTGACCGTCGTGCGGCGAGTAGATTTTTTCGACACCGTCGCGTTCGAGCGCGGCAATTTCCTCGGGGACGATCACGCCCCCGCCGCCGCCGAACACCTTGATGCGCTCGCCGCCGCTTGCACGCAGCAAATCCACCAGGTAGCGGAAGTATTCGTTGTGGCCGCCCTGATAGCTCGACACGGCGACGCCGTCGGCGTCCTCGTTGAGCGCGGCGGTCGCGACTTCGGCGACGGAGCGGTTGTGGCCGAGGTGGATCACCTCGACGCCGCTTGCCTGCAGGATGCGCCGCATGATGTTGATCGACGCGTCGTGGCCGTCGAACAGTGCGGCGGCGGTGACGAAGCGCAGGCGCCGGCCCGCGGGCAGTTCGTGGCTGCCGGCACGCTGCGGCGTGGACAGATCGGTCATGTCTCCCCCAGATCATTTAACTGATGGGTGTTCACAATCAGTATATAGAAACGGGGTAACACGGCGCCGGGGCGCGGGGCGGGCGATTGGCGACGTATGCTCGGTGCTTCCCGAAACGCTAACGCACCGCCAACGCCTTGATCTGGTCGAGCGACGGCCACAGCGATTCGTTTGCGAACCGCGCCGCCAGAAAATCGACGAATGAGCGCACCTTGGCCGATAGATGCCGTCGGCTCGTGTAGACGACGTGGATCGGCAGCTCCCGCGGCGGCACCTGGTCGACGAGCAGCGGCACGAGCCGCCCTTCGGCGAGATCGCTGCCGATCACCTCGGTGCCGAGCATCGCGATGCCCGCGCCATGCAGCACGACCACGCGCTGGGCCTCGAGCTGATTGACGATCAGATTGCCCGACAGGCGCACACGCGAGCCCGCGTCGCCGGTCGCGACCTCGAGCGCCGATACGCCCGCGTACTGCAGATAGTTGTGGCGCGCGAGATCGGCGACGCTCTTCGGCGTGCCATGCTTGCGCAGATAGGCGGGCGATGCGCACAGCACCAGATGCGCGGTCGCGATCTGCCGCGCGATCAGCGACGACGACTTGAGCCCGCCCGGCGACGCGCGGATCGCGACGTCGAAGCCCTCGTCGATCAGTTCGACGACGCGGTCGGACAGTGTCATATCGACGGTGACCTGCGGATACTGCGCGGCGTAGTCCGCGACCGCGGCCATCACGTGATTCAGGCCGAACGCCGACAGCGACGACACCCGCAGCCGCCCGTGCGGCACGACGCTTGCCGCGCCGACCGCCTGGCCGGCTTCGTCGAGCTCGGTGAGCGCCTGACTCAGCCGCTCGTAGTACTCGCGGCCTGCCTCGGTCGGCGCGACGCGGCGCGTGGTGCGGTTCAGGAGCCGCGCGCCGAGCTGCTGCTCCAGATGCATCACATGCTTGCTCGCCATCGCCGCCGACATCTCCATCTTCTCCGCCGCGCCGACGAAACTGCCGGCTTCGACCACGTGGCGAAACACTTTCATGCTGACGAGGGTGTCCATCTCAGTCGCTCGCTTCAGGAATCAATCGACGTCATTTTGCCGGGTTTATCAAAAGAACGGCAGCAAACGCTCGTATTCGGCGGCGGCCGAATACGACAAAGCCCGCGTTCCGGGCGGAACGCGGGCTTTGCGGTGACACCGTGGGCCGAGATCAGAATTTCGCGCGCAACCCCGCGCCATATGTATTTCCGCTCGACTGACCGGTGATGTGGTCATACAGGTACGCGGCATAGACATCGGTGCGCTTGGACAGCGGATAGTCGTAGCCGACCGCCGCCGTCTGGCGCGTCTGGTTCGAACCGCCGCCGTTACGCGAATACGCATACGAAGCCATCACCGAGCCAGGCCCGAACGGCACCGTGACGCCGCCCTGGCCCGTGTTGACGTGCCAGCTCGTGACCTGCTGGTTGTTATATGTGTACATGTACTGGCCGTACAGCTTGACGAACTTCAGGTCGTACGACACACCCGCCTGCGCGACGCTCTGGCTGCGTAGACCCGGCACGCCCGAGGTTTCGAAGCTGCCGAGGTCGCCCGGCACGTTGTTGAAGTTCACGTACTGGTACACCGCGGTCGCCGCGAACGGCCCGTGGAAGTACAGCACCTGGCCGCTCCACTTCTTCGCGCCGTTCTGGGTCGTGTTGCCGAGCGCGTACATCGCGGTAGCCGAAAGGCCGTTGAAGTTCGGCGACGTATACGACACCGCATTGTTCCAGCCCGAGTCGCCGGTCACGCCCTGGTCGGTCGTGTAGGTCGGGAAGGTGCCGAGGCCGAGGTACACGTGATAGACCATCGGCGAGAACCAGTACGAATCGACGAACGGGTTGAACAGGATCGTCGACACGAACAGCGGCGTCGTCAGGCGGCCGGCGGTCACCGTGCCGTACGGCGATTCGATGCCGACGTACGCATTGCGCGAGAACGTCGTGTCGCCGGTGAAGCGGCCGTACTCGCCGGTTTGCGCGCGGAAGAAGCCTTCGATGGTGAAGATGGCCTTGTAGCCGTTGCCCAGATCCTCGGTCCCCTTGAAGCCCCAGTACGACGTCGACATGCCGCCGCCCGACACGACCACCGCGGTCTTGCCGCCCGGAAACTTCTGCGAGCCGACCCACTCGTCGACCTGGCCGTAGAGTTGCACGCTCGATTGCGCGAACGCCGACGACGCGCTCGCCAGCGCGGCGACGCATGCGGTGGCCTTGAGAGTAGTCTTCAGCGCGCTGCTGAGGCTTGTGTTCATGAGTTCTCCAATCTTTGTCAAAAGGGTGTGGCTGTGCGAAAGGGGGCGCTCGCGCGAAACATCGTTGTTATCCGTTCGATCGTCGAGTCAATCTGGGCGGGTCCCATCTTTGCGGACCATTTTTATAAACAAAAATATCGCTGCTTATTGCGGGTATATCGGTCTGATTAGTTTGGTCGGTTATCGGCTTGATATGACGCTTCAGAGCGGACTGGCGCCGCCCCCTGGACGCAATGCGGCATGCGGCGAACGGCGCGCCACAGCGTGCGGGAACGCCTTAAATGACGGGCCGATGACGCGACGCGGCAGAATGCCAAGATTTGACGCTGACCGGTATTTCGATGCCGGGTGTTTTCAAAAAAGTGTGGCGTCGAAACGTCAGATTCGGGGCTACGGCGCAGAGGAAGGCGCGCGAAGCCGCGCGAGCGATCGCGGGAAGGATCAGGAAGACGGGTTTCGGGACTGCGGTTGGGGCGGTGCGGTGGTTTGCGAAATCGCGCTCGGCTAATTCCGGTACGGTGAACCGCCCGGCTGACGCGGATCGTCGGCTGGGCGTTGCATCGGGCGCGCTGCGCCACGCTCTTCGTTGTAGCGGGCGACGTCGGCGCGGATCGAGCCGTTGCGCATCGGCATGTTGGACGGGGGATGCGGCACCGGACGCGACTCCGCGCTGACCGGCGTGATCGCGCCCGCATAGCCGGACGGATCGCCGACACGGCGCATGCCGGACTCGTAGCTGCCGAAGCCATAACCGAAATTGGCGTCCGCGATATTCGAGTTGCCGCGCTGCGCGCGTGCGTCACGAGAAGCCATCGCATGGCGCGAGCCGCGCGGAGCAGGTGCGCCGCGCGCACCGGCATAACGGCCGTCGCCACGCATCTCCATGCGCGGCGCGCGCCCGGCAGTGTCGCGCGAATAAGCGCCGCCCGCGGCGGCACCGCCGCCATGCGGCCCACCCGGCTCCTTCGCATAGGCGAACGAGCACAGCACGGCGATGACCGCGCCCCACGCCCAGTGCCTCGTTCTCGACAACCCGTCCACCTGTGACTCTCACGCCCGAAGACTTGCCTGAAATCCACCGTTCGAGCTGCGATGGACCTGTTGCGGGAGGAGAAAAGCGCCGCGTTCCTATCGCGGCGCAGGGCATCCCTGCGGCCTTTGAACGAGTAATTTATGGTCGGGGACAGAGGGTGTCGAGCCAAAAAGTGTTAGGTCTCGTCGGTGGATGTAACACCCTGTTACTGCGGCGTTTTTCCGCGCCGGAGCCCTCGTGCGGACGCGCCTCGGCGGCTTGCTGGCCGGCGTTTTCGCCTGGTCCGCGCGGGCGCCGTTTGTTGCAAATAAACGCCGCTTGCAACGTCAATGGTTAAACGGTTTGTCGCGAGAAAGCACCTCGCCAATACTGAAACCTGGCGCGTCGCACGAATGGGCTCGGCCTGATTGGGGAGTCAATGCGCAAACTTCATTAATCGATTCGGCAAATGAATTTGCGTTTTCAATCGGCTTTCGACAACAATAGCCGCTTTCCATTGGCATGGACCACGCCTGACAGACCCGTCCCATGCTTACACCGCGTCATTGAATCGAGATTGCGACATGGCCCGCCCGAAATTCCTGCCCGATAACTTCACCCTGTGCCTCGTCGGCACCGTGATCCTCGCCAGCTTCCTGCCCGTTCATGGACAGGCCGCCGTGGGGTTCAACTGGGTGACGAACATCGCGGTCGGCCTGCTGTTCTTCCTGCACGGCGCCAAGCTCTCACGCGAGGCGATCATTGCGGGCGCGACGCACTGGCGCCTTCACCTCGTAGTGCTGCTGAGCACGTTCGCGCTGTTTCCGCTGCTCGGCCTCGCGCTTAAACCGGTCCTTTCGCCGCTGGTCACGCCGTCGCTCTACGCCGGCGTCCTCTTCCTCTGCACGCTGCCGTCGACGGTCCAGTCGTCGATCGCGTTCACGTCCATTGCCAAGGGCAACGTGCCGGCCGCGGTATGCAGCGCGTCCGCCTCGAGCCTGCTCGGCATCTTCGTCACTCCAGCACTCGTCAGCGTCGTCGTGACGAATCAGGCCGCGAGCGGCGGTGCGTCGCCGTGGCATACGATCGGCAACATCGTGCTGCAACTGCTCGTGCCGTTCGTTGCCGGCCAACTGCTGCGCCCGCTGATCGGCAAGTGGATCGAGAAGAATCGCGGCGTGCTGAAGTTCGTCGACCAGGGCTCGATCCTGCTCGTCGTCTACGGCGCGTTCAGCGAGGCCGTCACCGAAGGCCTCTGGCACACGATTCCGCTGTCGGCGCTCGGCGGCCTCGTCGTGGTGAGCGCCGTGCTGCTCGCGCTCGCGCTGGCCGCGACGATCTTCGCGAGCAAGCGGCTCGGCTTCAGCCGCGCGGACCAGATCACCATCATCTTCTGCGGCTCGAAGAAAAGCCTCGCCGCCGGCGTGCCGATGGCCAAGGTGATCTTCGCGTCGCATGCGGTCGGCGCCGTGGTGCTGCCGCTGATGCTGTTTCACCAGATTCAGCTGATGGTCTGCGCCGCGCTCGCGCAACGCTGGGGCGCCCGCGACCTCAGCGGCGAGAGCAATGCCGCGGCGCGGCGACCCGCCGCCGCCGTCGCGCGCCGTTGAAAACACACGCAATGCAAACAGGACATTCATAAGCGCCCTCCCTGAGCGTCGTTTTGATCGTATGAAGCAAGCCGCCTTCGGGCGGCTTTTCTTTTGGCTCTTCACTGGCCTTTGTCGTTATTTCACGCGCAAACGCTCTCGCTGTCGCCTCGGCCGGATGGCATAGGACGATTCTCGAACCGTCTCGAAAACGGCGGCCAGCCTGTTGTTTAGGCTGTTTTACTAAACACATTAGTTTCCGACAAATCCATACGATACGGGTATTTACCTGTGTCATGCTGGCGTTTTGCGGGCGGCTTTAGCTGCGTTTTACTATACAATCGCCCGACCTGAACCCGTGCTGCCTCGCCTCGCGCGGCAGCTTCATTCGATGGCCACAACCATCCGCGACGTCGCCCGCGCCGCCAGCGTTTCAATCGGCACCGTGTCGCGCGCGCTCAAAAATCAGCCGGGCCTTTCCGAGGCCACGCGCGAACGCGTCGTCGAAGCGGCGCGCCAGCTCGGCTACGACTCGGCGCAGCTGCGTCCGCGCATCCGCCGGCTGACTTTCCTGCTGCATCGTCAGCACAACAACTTCGCCGCGAGCCCGTTCTTCTCGCACGTGCTGCACGGTGTCGAAGACGCGTGCCGCGAGCGCGGCATCGTGCCGTCGGTGCTGACTGCCGGGCCGACCGAGGACGTAATTCATCAGATGCGCCTGCACGCGCCCGACGCCGTCGCGATCGCCGGCTTCGTCGAGCCCGAAACGCTCGCCACGCTGGTCGCGATGCAACGACCGCTGGTGCTGATCGATCTATGGTCGCCGGGCTTGCGCTCGGTCAATCTCGACAACGCCGGCGGCGCCACGCTCGCAATGCGCCATCTGTTCGCGCAGCAGCGCAAGCGCGTCGCGTTCATCGGCGGCTCGCTCGCGCACTTCAGCATCGCCGAGCGCGCGCTCGGCTACCGGCGCGCGTTCTTCGAAGCGGGGCTGCTGTTCGATCCGTCGCTCGAAGTGAACATCGACGCCGGGCTCGATCCCGACACCGGCGCCGCGCGCGCGATGCAGCGCCTGCTCGACGCGCCGGGCCCGCGCCCCGACGCCGTATTCGCGTTCAACGACGCCGCCGCGCTCGCCGCGCTGCGCGTGTGTCTCGCGCGCGGGCTCAGCGTGCCCGATGACATCGCGATCATCGGTTTCGACGACATCCCCGCCGCCGCCCACGCTACCCCGCCGCTATCGACGATCGCGGTCGACAAGGAAGCGCTCGGCCGACGCGGCGTCGAACTGCTGCTCGAAGACTCGCCCGCCGAACTCGAAGTCCGCTTGCCCGTTCAACTCGTTGCCCGTGCCAGTACTTTGGTGAAAACGCCATGACGCTAACCGATCCGCTTCAACTTTCCAGCGACGCCGCGAAGGCGCCGCCGTTCGCCAGCTTCCGCAAGCGCGAGTTTCTGCTCACGCACATCGAAGACACGCTGCGCTTCTACGCGCCGAACGTGCTCGACCCGAGCGGCGGCTTCTACCACTTCTTGCGCGACGACGGTTCGATCTACAACCGCACCACGCGCCACCTGGTCAGCAGTTGCCGCTACGTGTTCAACTACGCGATGGCGTACCGGCAGTTCGGCGACCCGAAGCACCTCGAATACACGCGCCACGGCCTGCGCTTTCTGCGCGACGCGCACTGGGACTCGCAGCACGAGGGCTACGACTGGGAAATCGAATGGCGCGACGGCAAACAGCGCACGCTCGACGCGACGCGCCACTGCTACGGCCTCGCGTTCGTGCTGCTCGCGTACTCGCACGCGGCGATGGCCGGCATCGAGGAAGCGAAGCCGATGATCGGCGCGACCTTCGAGCTGATGGAGCACCGCTTCTGGGACGCCGCCGCCGGCCTCTATGCCGACGACGCGTCGGCCGACTGGCGTGTCAGCACGTATCGCGGGCAGAACGCGAACATGCATACCACCGAGGCGCTGCTCGCCGCGCACGAAGCGACCCGTCATCTGGTGTATCTCGATCGCGCCGAGCGCGTGGCGTCGAATATCACGCTGCGCCAGGCGAAGCTGTCGCAAGGACTCGTGTGGGAGCACTTTCACGCGGACTGGTCGGTCGACTGGCACTACAACGAAGAGGACAGCTCGAACATCTTCCGTCCGTGGGGCTTCCAGCCCGGTCATCAGACCGAATGGGCGAAGCTGCTGCTGATTCTCGAACGCTTCCGTCCGCTGCCGTGGCTGCTGCCGCGCGCGATCGAACTGTTCGACGCCGCGATGACGCACGCATGGGACGAAGACCACGGCGGCCTCTACTACGGCTTCGGCCCCGACGGCACCGTGTGCGATCACGACAAGTACTTCTGGGTGCAGGCCGAAACGTTCGCGACCGCCGCGCTGCTCGGCAAGCGCACCGGCAACGAGCGCTTCTGGGACTGGTACGACGAGATCTGGCGCTATAGCTGGACGCACTTCGTGGACCACAAGTACGGCGCGTGGTATCGCATCCTCACCTGCGACAACCGCAAGTACAGCGACGAAAAGAGCCCGGCCGGCAAGACCGACTATCACACGATGGGCGCGTGCTACGAAGTGCTCGCCCATGCGCTCGGCGAAAACGCCGCGGCTGATTCAGCCGCTCCCGCCGCAGCGGCTTCCGCGGAGAAAGCACAATGAGCGCGACGACCAACCTCCCCGTTTTCGTATCCGCCGGCGACATCCTGACCGATCTCGTGCGCACCGGCGCATCGCACTGGCTGTCGCGTCCGGGCGGCGCGGGCTGGAACGCCGCGCGCTGCGTCGCGCGGCTCGGCCTGCCGACCGCGTGCGCGGGCTCGCTCGGCGTCGATAACTTTTCCGACGAGTTGTGGGACGCGAGCGTCGCGGCCGGCCTCGACATGCGCTTCCTGCAGCGCGTCGAGCGTCCGCCGCTGCTCGCGATCGTGCATCAGACGCATCCGCCCGCGTACTTCTTCATGGGCGAGAACGGCGCCGACCTCGCGTTCGATCCGGCGAAGCTGCCCGCCGGTTGGATGAACGCGGTGAAGTGGGCGCACTTCGGCTGCATCAGCCTCGTGCGTCAGCCGCTCGGCGACACACTGGCGAAGCTCGCCGCCGAGTTGCGTTCGCACGGCGTGAAGATCAGCTTCGATCCGAACTATCGCAATCTGATGGAGCACGGCTACGAGCCGACGCTGCGCAAGATGGCGGCGCTCGCGGATCTGATCAAGGTATCGGACGAAGACCTGCGCATGATCTTCAAGACCAGCGACGAAGCCGCCGCGCTCGCGCAATTGCGCGCGATGAATCCCGCCGCCACCGTGCTCGTCACGCGCGGCCCCGAAGCAGCGATGCTGCTCGACGGCGCCGCGGTGATCGAGGCGAAGCCGCCGCGCGTCGAAGTGGTCGATACGGTCGGCGCGGGCGATGCGTCGATCGGCGGTCTGCTGTTCAGCCTGATGAGCGCGCCGCAACGCGGGTGGCCCGAGCATCTCGCGTTCGCGCTCGCGGCCGGCGCGGCGGCTTGCGGCCACGCCGGTGCGCACGCGCCGACGCTCGACGAGGTGGTCGCGCTGCTATAAAACGCGACGCTGTAATTCTGCTGCCCTGGGGCGCGCGTAGCGTAACGGATGTCGAGCACGTCGCGCGGCGCGAAGCCGCCCCAAAGCGGGAACCGATCCCGCCACGCCGTGCTAGGATGAAAACATCGAAACCTTTGCGAAAAGGAGCGAGGCCATGGAGGACGTCACCTACACCAAAGGGCTCTACACGGCCACCGCGTCGATAAGAGAAGTCGCACATGACGCCTGGCAAGGTGTCGTCACCCTCGCGCGCGACGAAGGCGAACCCAGCGCCGATCAGGAAACCACGCTCTACGAAGTCGACTCGACGTCGTCGACGCCGGGAGAAGCGCTCGAAGAAGCCAAAGCGCTCGCACATCGTATCCTCGGGGAAATCGAACTGTAGGCCGAACCAAGGTGCAGCGCGTCGCGCGTCCTCGCGCATCGGCGCGCCGCTGCCGGATCGGCCGGCTGGAGGCGATCATGGCTGAACAGCTGTTCCAATACGGCGTGTATTCGATTCACGTTCGTCCGCTCGAACTCAGTGGCGCGCGCTGGGACGCGGAATACGAAATCCGTCATCGCGAGAAGGCCGTCAAGGCGTGGACCACGGTCGGCGGCGACGCGGGTTATGCCGAGCAGGCCGAAGCGGTGGAAAGTGCGCATCGGCAGGCGGTCGATGATATCGAGCATGGCGCGGGAATTCCGAAGCCGCACGTGTTTCCGTGACGGCGGTTGGGTGGGTGTGGCGCGCGGCTGCGCCCGACCCGCTCGCCGCGCATGATGCGACCTGACCCAGCCTGAAATCCCGGACGCGCCCGGAAGCATTTCGACGACGGCATCGCGCAACCTCGCACCCTGGCGATACATCGCGCCGCGCCGCCTTCGCCCCGCGCGGAAACTCGCGCAGCGCGCCATGCTACGCTGTCCACGTCTTCATTCCCGCGAGCGCGTGATGGCAAGCGAACCGTCAGACCGTTTTTCCACGCTCGGCGACACCGACGCGAGGCGCCGCGCGCGCGGCAGTCGCGAAATGCGTCTCGACGATCGCGTGGTGATCGCGCACGGCATGCCGACGCCGCTGTGGCAAGACCTGTATCACCGCGCGCTCGGCGTGCGCTGGCCGGGGTTCTTCGTGTCGCTCGCGCTGCTGTTCCTGCTGCTCAACACCGTGTTCGCCATGCTCTACATGCTCGGCGACGCTCCGATCGCGAATCAGTTTCCGAAGGGCTTCGCCGGCGCGTTCTTCTTTAGCGTCGAAACCCTCGCGACGGTCGGCTACGGCGACATGCATCCGCAAACCGTCTACGCGCACTGGATCGCGACGCTCGAAATCTTCATCGGCATGTCGAGCATCGCGTTGGCGACCGGGCTGATCTTCGCGCGCTTTTCGCGGCCGCACGCGAAGATCATGTTCGCGCGCTACGCGGTGATCCGGCCGATCGACGGCCGCATGACGTTGATGGTGCGCTCGGCCAACGCGCGTCAGAACGTGATCGCAGAGGCACGCGCGCGGCTGCGCATCATGCGTCTGGAGACCTCGATCGAAGGCTTTACGCTGCGCAAGCTCTACGACCTCGCGCTGGTGCGCGACCAGCACCCGGTCTTCAAGCTCGGCTGGACGCTGATGCACATCATCGACGAAGCGAGCCCGCTGTTCGGCGAAAACGCCGAATCGTTGAAAGGCCGCGACGTGTCGCTGCTGCTCACGCTCGAAGGCATCGACGAATCGACGTCGCAAACCATGCAGGCGCGCCACATGTGGACCTGCGACCAGATCGTCTGGCAGCACCGGTTCGTCGACATCATGAGTGAGCGCGACGGCGTGAGCCACATCGACTACGCGCACTTCGACGAAATCGTGCCGCTCGATGCGGCACCGCTCCAACCGGACATCGCGGCGAACACGGCGCAATAGCAATAGCCATCGTCCCATTCGCCGCCACACGATACCCCAGGGCATACCCGAAGCGCGCCGCCGCGTGGCAAATCCGGCTCAAAAGCGGGCCGAAACGCGCGACTCGTCGCGCCCATTCGCGCACGGCCGATTAAAGAAGAAATAATTCACTCTCACGAGCGCTAAAAAATAGAGTCTCTTTCGCTGCGCGGCATCCGTGACCCCACCGCCCGCGCGCGAAGCCAGAACATTGGAGACTCCCCCATGACCGCTCGCCTGCCCATCGACGGCACGCCCGCTCTCGCCGACTACAAGCTTTCCGACAATCTCACCGCGACGCGCGGCCGGATCTTTCTGACCGGCACCCAGGCGCTCGTGCGCCTCGCGCTGATGCAGCGCGCGCTCGACAAGACCCGCAACCTGAACACGGCCGGTTTCATCAGCGGCTATCGCGGCTCGCCGCTCGGCATGGTCGATCAGCAGTTGTGGAAGGCGAAAAAACTGCTCGCCGCGAGCGACATCCGCTTTCTGCCCGCGATCAACGAAGAACTCGGCGGCACCGCCGTGCTCGGCACGCAGCGCGTCGAAGCCGATCCCGAGCGCACCGTCGAGGGCGTATTCGCGATGTGGTACGGCAAAGGCCCGGGCGTCGACCGCGCGGGCGATGCCTTGAAGCACGGCAACGCGTACGGCTCGTCGCCGCACGGCGGCGTGCTGGTAGTCGCGGGCGACGATCACGGCTGCGTGTCGTCGTCGATGCCGCATCAGAGCGACTTCGCGTTGATCGGCTGGCACATGCCGGTCGTGAATCCGTCGAACATCGCGGACATGCTCGAATTCGGCCTGTATGGCTGGGCGTTGTCGCGCTTCTCCGGTGCGTGGGTCGGCTACAAGGCCATTTCGGAGACCGTCGAATCGGGCTCGACCGTCGATCTCGACGCGCTGCAAACCGAATGGACACCGCCACCGGAATTCGAAGCACCAGCCGGCGGTCTGCACAACCGCTGGCCCGATCTGCCGAGTCTGACGATCGAAGCGCGTCTGCACGCGAAGCTCGACGCGGTGCGCCAGTTTGCGCGCATGAACAGCATCGACAAGTGGATCGCGCCGAGCCCGCACGCCAATGTCGGCATCGTCACCTGTGGCAAGGCGCATCTCGATCTGATGGAAGCGCTGCGCCGGCTCGATCTGACGGTCGCCGATCTCGACGCGGCCGGCGTGCGCATCTACAAGGTCGGGCTGTCGTTTCCGCTGGAGATGACGCGCATCGACGCGTTCGTGTCGGGTCTGTCCGAAGTGCTCGTGATCGAAGAGAAAGGCCCGGTCATCGAGCAACAGATCAAGGACTATCTGTACAACCGCACACAAGGCACACGGCCGGTCGTGGTCGGCAAGCACGCCGAAGATGGCACGTTGCTGCTGTCGTCGCTCGGCGAATTGCGGCCGTCGCGCATTCTCCCGGTGTTCGCGAACTGGCTCGCGAAGCACAAGCCGGCGCTCGATCGCCGTGAACGCGTCGTCGATCTGGTCGCGCCGCAGATCCTGTCGAACGCGGCGGACAGCGTGAAGCGCACGCCGTACTTCTGCTCCGGCTGCCCGCACAACACGTCGACGAAAGTGCCGGACGGCTCGATCGCGCAGGCGGGCATCGGCTGTCATTTCATGGCGTCGTGGATGGAGCGCGACACGACCGGGCTGATTCAGATGGGCGGCGAAGGCGTCGACTGGGCCGCGCATTCGATGTTCACGAAAACCCGCCACGTATTCCAGAATCTCGGCGACGGCACCTACTTTCACTCCGGCATTCTCGCGATCCGCCAGGCGGTCGCCGCGAACGCGACGATCACCTACAAGATCCTCTATAACGACGCGGTCGCGATGACGGGCGGCCAGCCGGTCGACGGCAGCATCTCGGTGCCGCAGATCGCGCGGCAGGTCGAAGCCGAGGGCGTGTCGCGCTTCGTCGTGGTCAGCGACGAGCCGGAGAAATACGACGGCCATCACGGCCAGTTTCCGCAGGGCACGACGTTTCACCATCGCAGCGAGATGGACGCGGTGCAGCGCCAGTTGCGCGATACCGACGGCGTGACCGTGCTGATCTACGACCAGACCTGTGCGGCCGAAAAACGCCGGCGCCGCAAGAAGGGCGAATTCCCCGACCCGAACAAACGGCTCTTCATCAACGAGGAAGTCTGCGAAGGCTGCGGCGATTGCGGCGTGCAGTCGAACTGTTTGTCGGTGGAACCGGTGGAAACCGCGCTCGGTCGCAAGCGCCGCATCGATCAGTCGTCGTGCAACAAGGACTACTCGTGCGTGAACGGCTTTTGCCCGAGCTTCGTCACCATCGAAGGCGGTACGCTGAAAAAAGCCGCAGGCGACGCGTTCGATCCGCAGGCGCTCGCCACGCACGTCGACGCGTTGCCGATTCCCGCGACGCAACTCGATGCCGCGCCGTACGACATCCTCATCACGGGTGTCGGCGGTACCGGCGTCGTGACGGTCGGCGCCTTGATCAGCATGGCCGCGCACCTCGAAGGCAAGAGCGCGTCGGTGCTCGACTTCATGGGCTTCGCGCAGAAGGGCGGCGCGGTGCTGTCGTTCGTTCGCTTTGCCGCCCGCGACGAATGGCTGAACCAGGTCCGCATCGACACGCAGCAGGCCGACGTGCTGCTCGCCTGTGACATGGTGGTCGGCGCGAGTGCCGATGCACTGCAGACGGTGCGACATGGCCGCACGCGCATCGTCGTCAACACGCATGCGATTCCGAACGCGAGCTTCGTGCAGAACCCGGATGCGACGCTGCACGCCGACGCGCTGATCGACAAGATGCGTCACGCGGCCGGCGAAGAGCGTATGTCGACATGCGACGCGCAAGCGCTCGCAACGCGTTTTCTCGGCGATACGATCGGCGCGAACATTCTGATGCTCGGCTTCGCGTGGCAGCTCGGTCTCGTGCCGGTGTCGTTCGCCGCGATGATGCGCGCGATCGAACTGAACAACGTCGCCGTGCAGATGAACCAGCTCGCGTTCTCGATCGGGCGCATGGCCGCGGCTGATCCCGCCGCGCTCGAATCGCTGTGGCAGTCGCGTCATGCACCGAAGCCGAGCGTGCGGGTCGATACGCTCGACGAGCTGATCGCCCATCGCGAAGCACGGCTGCTCGCGTATGGCGGCGCGGCTTATGTGAAGCGGTATCGCTCGCTCGTCGATGCGGCACGGCGCGCGGAATCCGCCGTCGATGCGGCGAGCGAGCGCGTGACGCGCGCGGTCGCGAGCACGTTCTACCGGCTGCTCGCGGTAAAGGATGAATACGAAGTTGCGCGTCTGCATGCGGATGCCGCGTTCCGCGATGCGCTCGAAGCGCAGTTCGAGGGCGTCGCCGGCAAGGACTTCACGATCCGCTTCAACCTCGCGCCGCCGACGCTCACGCGTGCGCAGCCCGGCGCCGTGCCGACGAAGAAAACCTATGGTCAGTGGATATGGCCCGTGCTCGGCCTGCTCGCGAAATGGCGCGGTCTGCGTGGCTCTGCGCTCGATCCGTTCGGCCGCACGCTCGAGCGCAAGATGGAGCGCGAGCTCGCGAGCGATTACGAAGCCACGCTGCACCGTGCGCTAGCGAAACTCGACGCGGGCCATCTCGACGACGTCGCGAAACTCGCTGAACTGCACGCGCGCGTGCGCGGGTATGGGCACGTGAAGCTGGCGAATCTGGCGGGGGTCAAGCGTGGTGAGCGAGACCTCGCCGCGCGCCTCGGCATCGATGCGGCGACGGGTGTCGCGGTGAAGAAGTCGCTCGAGGAGATGAAGGGCGCCGGGCAATTGCGCGGCATTCCGGTGGTGGTCGCGAAGTAAGCGGTTCGTTGCGCTGCTCACCGTTGCGTCGCGTCGAGCAGCGCCCTCACCTGCATCACCTTCGCCGGATCGACTGGCGCGAGTCCGTTGCCGTTCACGCGCACGCCGGAGCCGAAATGCACGGCCTCGACGTGCGTTTTGCTCACGAACTCCGCGACCGCATCGACCGTCAAGCCGGCACCGGCGAGCACCGTGCAATGCGAGCCGGCAGCCTGCCGCAGCAGTTCGCCGATCGTCGCTTGCGCCCGCAGCACCGACGGCTGTCCGCCCGACGTCAGCACATTCGTCACCGCCTCGAAACCGAGCAATACGTCGAGCGCTTCGCGCAGATCGCGCGCCTCGTCGAACGCGCGATGGAACGTGATCGCGAGTCCATCGGCAGCTTCGCACGCGCGCGCGAGACCTTCGCGGTCGATCGCCCGCTCGGCATCGAGCATGCCGATCACGATGCCGTTCGCGCCGGCCGCCTTGACGGCCCGGATGTCGCGCAGCATCACCGCGTAGTCGTCGGCGTCGTAGACGAACGCGCGGCTATGCGGCCGCACGATCACGTTCACGGGTACGCCGGCTGCCCGGACGCCGAGCGCTGAAACCACCGCCTCGATCAACCCCACACTCGGCGTCAATCCGCCCTCGCCCATCGCGCTCACGAGTTCGAGACGGTCGGCACCGGCCTGCGCGGCAGCGCGCGCATCGGCGACGGTCGTGGCAATCACTTCGAGCAGCACGGACATGAGCGCAACCTGGTGTCGTTGAAAACGACATCATGTCAGATGCGCGCGTCGCGTTCGTCTTCGACCCAGTCGATATCGCCGCACAGCACGCAGGTCTCGCTGCCGACGCGCGTTGCCACCGACAGCGTCACGCACGGCAACGCCTCGTTGATCGAGAGATACGGCCGCGTCACGTGCACCCGCTCCGGCGCATTGATCGCGACGCTGAAGTACGGCCGACGCAGCCAGTTCGCGCCCTGCGCGTCGGCGAGCGGCAGAAAGCGCGTTTCGTGCGCCGCGCGATCGGCGCGCAGCACGACGTTGCGGCCGGCCTGGCGCCCCTTCGCGTCGAGCAGAAAACAGCGCGCCACGTGATCGAGCGCGAGGAAATTCCAGCACACCTCGTCGAGCGGCTCACCGGCGGCGAGACGCTCCGCGGCGCGCTCGAACGCGCGCAGATACGGCGCGAGCTGACTCGCGCTGCGCCGCTCGCGTGCCTCGGCCTGCTCACGATAACGCTCGGTGACTTCGCCGATGCAAACCGCCGCGTGGATCGGATCGGCAACACCCGGATTCGGCCGGCCAAAGAAAAAGCCCTGCACGAAGTCGGCATTGCAGGCGAGCGCCATCTGCGCTTCGTGCTCGGTTTCGATGCCCTCGATCAGCACGAGCTTGCCCGCTTCATGCAGCATCGCCACGAGTCCCGGCAGGATCGTCGCCATGTCGGCGCGATGCGCGGCATGCGAGAGCATGACGCGGTCGAGCTTCACGATGTCGGGATTCAGTTGCCAGATCCGCTCGATGTTCGAATGGCCGGCGCCGAAATCATCGAGCGCGATCAGGAAGCCGCGCTCGCGAAACTCGCGCACCGCATCGGCGAGTCGATCGAGATCTTCGGCGCTCTGCTCGAGCACTTCGAGCACGACGCGCCGCGGCGACAGATCGAGCCGCCGCAGATTGGCGAGCAAAGCGGCCGCGAGATACGGGTCGGTCAGCACGCCCGGGTGCACGTTCAGGAACAACCATTCGCGCTCGGCGCCGAGTACCTTGAAGTTCTCCAGATGCAGCGTCTGCGCCAGCCGGTCGACCTGCAGCGCGTCGCCGAGGCGCGCGGCCTCGCCGAACACATCGAGCGGCGACACCGCGCGATCGAGCGCGTCGTGCGCGCGCAGCAAGCCCTCATAGCCGACCGCGCGCAGGTGCGACAGACTGAAAATCGGCTGGAACACGCTGGTAAGCGTCAGTTCGCCGTGCTGCACCGAATAGCGTTGAAGGCCCGAGCTCACCTCGACCTCGAAGCCGTGCGGCATGCTCGCCGCCCTGTCCTGTTGCGCAATCGTCATGCAATCCTCTCACGCGAGAGCCGGCCGGTTCGAACGCGACCGGCAACGAGCTCTCAAAATGTGCGTCATCGTTACCGGTTAAGCAAGGTCCATGCGCACGCTGGCGCACACTGCGCTGTAACTCGGCCGAAAGATTGCACCGGCGACAGCGCTCGTGCGCTGCCCGTGGGCGTCGCGCGCACCGTTGCGGTGCACCGATCCGCAGGCCGCGTCGCGGCGAAGCTCGCGGCAACTGCGCGCGCCGCCGGGCTACACTCGACCCTGCGCATCGCGCCCTCTCCCGGGACACCCCCTCATCCCCCGAAACACACGATGGAAATTGTCTTTACCGTCCTGATCCTGCTACTCGCCGTCGCCGCGTCCGGCATGCTGACCCGCGCGCTGCCGTTCAAGCTGCCGCTGCCGCTCGTGCAGATCGCGATCGGCGCGATGCTCGCGTGGCCGCGCCTCGAATTGCACGTCGCGTTCGATCCGGAAATCTTCATGCTGCTGTTCATTCCGCCGCTGCTGTTCGCGGACGGCTGGCGCATCCCGAAGCGCGAGTTCTTCATGGCGCGCCGCGCGATCCTGATGCTCGCGCTAGGCCTCGTGTTCATGACGGTGCTGGTGGTCGGTCACTTCGTGCACGCGCTGGTGCCGCAGATCTCGCTGCCGGTCGCATTCGCGCTCGCCGCCGTGTTGTCGCCGACCGACGCGGTCGCGCTGTCCGGCATCGCCGGCAAGGGCAAGATTCCGGTGCAGCTGATGCATATCCTCGAAGGCGAGGCGCTGATGAACGACGCGTCAGGCCTCGTCGCGCTGAAGTTCGCGATCGCCGCCGCGCTGACCGGCGCGTTCTCGCTGCGTGAAGCGTCGGTGAGCTTCGTGATCATCGCGGTGGGCGGCCTCGCGGTCGGCGCGGCGGTGAGCGCGGTGTTCAGCTTCGTGTCCGCGCGCTTCCTGAATCTCACCGAAGAAGGCGATCCCGCGCCGGGCGTCGTGATGACCCTGCTGATTCCGTTCGCCGCCTATCTGACCGCCGAGCGCTTCGAGCTGTCGGGCGTTCTCGCCGCGGTCTCCGCCGGCATGATGATGAACTACGCGAGCATCACGGAAAAATGGCAGGTCGCCTCGCGCGTGCGGGCCTCGAGCACGTGGACGATGATCGAGTTCGTGTTCAACGGCATGGTGTTCATCATGCTCGGCCTGCAGTTTCCGCACATCCTCGGCCGCGCGCTGCTCGACGCGCACGAAACCAACGACGCGCAGGTTGCGCTGCTGATCGGCTATATCGTTGCGGTGGCGCTCGCGCTGTACGCGATGCGCTTCGCGTGGGTGTGGCTGCTGCGCTGGTTCGCGAGCCGCGGCGCGACGAAGCACGGCGTCGCGAACGCAGTGCCCGGGTTGCGCATGGCCTCGGTGACGACGGTGGCCGGCGTGCGCGGCGCGGTGACGCTCGCGGGCGTGCTGTCGCTGCCGGAGGTGCTGCCGAACGGCACGCCGCTGCCGGGACGCGATCTCGCGATCTTCATCGCGTCGGGCGTGATCCTGCTGTCGCTGCTGGTGGCGGTGGCCGCGTTGCCGCTGCTGCTGCGCGGCTGGCGGCGCGGCAAGGACCCGCATGCCGCCGAGGAAGCACTCGCGCGTACGCTCGCCGCGCAGTCGGCGATTCGCGCGGTCGATCATCTGCACGACACGGAATGCGCGGACCTCGAGGAATCGGCTCAGGCGTATGCGACCGATGTAACCGCGCGGGTGATGGACCTGTACCGCCGCCGCCTCGCGACGCTTGACGACGAACAGGCGCCACGCGAACTCGCGCGCCGTGCCGATGCCCTCGAATTCCGCATGAAGCTCGCGGCGATGCGCGCCGAGCGCAAGACGCTGCTCGACCTGCGCGACACCCAGCGCATCAACGACGAGACGCTGTACAAGCTGATGCGCGAGGTGGATCTGTCGGAGACGGCGCTGACCGCGCGCAAAAGGTAGGCGTTGGCTGCCGCATCGGCATCGGCACCGGCGCTCGACATGCCAGTGCCGATAAAAGACGCTCAGGCCACCGGCCCTTGCGTCGGCTTTCTTCTCAGCAGCGCGTACAGGATGATCGCGCCGAACGTCGCGGTGCCGATGCCGCCGAGCCCGAAGCTGCCGAGCTTCAGCGAGAAGTCGCCGGCGCCGAGCACGAGCGTGACGGCCGCGACGATCAGATTGCGGTTGTCGGAGAAGTCGACCTTGTTGACGACCCAGATGCGCGCGCCCGTCACCGCGATCAGCCCGAATACGACGATCGAGACACCGCCCAGCACCGGTCCCGGAATCGTCTGGATCACCGCGCCGAACTTCGGCGAGAAGCCGAGCACGAGGGCGATCAACGCGGCGATCACGAACACCAGCGTCGAATAGATCTTCGTGACCGCCATCACGCCGATGTTCTCCGCGTACGTGGTCACGCCGGTACCGCCCGCGAAGCCGGACACGATCGTCGCGAGCGCATCGCCGAGAAACGCGCGGCCGATGTAGCGGTCGAGGTTCTGGCCCGTCATCGCGCTGACGGCCTTGATGTGGCCGAGGTTTTCGGCGACGAGGATCACCGCGATCGGCGCGAGCAGCGTCATCGCGTGCGGGTCGAACACCGGCGACATGAAGTGCGGCATGCCGAACCACGCGGCATTCGCGACGATCGAGAAATCGATCGGCTTGCCCATGCCGAGGCCGTTCGTGACGATCGCGTAAATGACGTAGGCGAGCAGCAGGCCGACCAGGATCAGCAGACGCTGGAGCATGCCGCGCGTGAACACCGCGACCGCGCCGACGCACAGCACCGTGACGAGCGCCATCCACGACTCGAAATTGCTGCCGCTCACGCCATGCACGGCGATCGGCGCGAGGTTCAGACCGATCACGCAGACGATCGCGCCGGTCACGACCGGCGGCATCAGCGTTTCGATCCAGCCCGTGCCGACCGCCGCCACGATCAGGCCGATCACCCCGTACGCGACGCCGCACGCGATGATGCCGCCCAATGCGACCGCAATATTCGGGTTTGCGCCGTGTCCGCCGTAGCCGGTCACCGCGATCACTAGGCCGATGAACGCAAAGCTCGAACCGAGATAGCTCGGCACGCGCCCGCCGACGAGCACGAAGAACAGCAGCGTGCCGATCCCCGACATGAAGATGGCCAGGTTCGGATCGAAGCCCATCAGCAGCGGCGCAAGCACGGTCGAACCGAACATCGCGACGACGTGCTGGACGCCCATCGCGAACATCTGCGGCCACCCGAGCCGTTCGTCGATGCCGACGATGCCGCCTTCGGCGCCGGCAGGCTGGCGGCGCCAGCGGGGGAAATAGGATGCGGCCATCGCGGGGATTCTCCTCAGGGTCGGCGTGGTGTGTGCCGATCACGCGCTGCGGCGTGGGTCCGGCAAAAGTTACGCGCGAGTTTACGGAGAGCAATAAGGGCTGGCAAGCGGGCCGACAAGTGGCTCGGGAAACGAGCCCTGGAAGCGCGTCAATTCGTGCGGCGCGGGTCGGGGTCCGGCGTCACTGCGGCGCCGTCCCGCGCGGAGTGGTCCGTCGGCGCGCCGTACGGCATCACCCGATTGCGGCCGGCATCCTTCGCGCGATACAGCGCTTCGTCGGCGGCGTCGACGAGCGCGCGGCTCGTCGCGAGCGCCGCGCCCTGCGCGGTCGCAGCGCCTGCGCTCACCGTCAGCACGTGATGCGTGCTGGCCACATGGCGGCATTGCAGCGCCTGCACCGCCGCGCGGATCTGCTCGGCGATCCGCTGCGCGCCCGTCGCATCGGTGTCCGGCAGCAGCACCGCGAACTCCTCGCCGCCGAAGCGCGCGGCCGTATCGCCCGGACGTCGCACGTTCTGCGCGATACAGCGCGCGACGCCGATCAGCGCTTCGTCGCCGGCCGAATGGCCGTACAGGTCGTTGAAGCCCTTGAAGTTGTCGACATCGATCAGCAGCAGCGACAGCGGCCGGCCGGTGCGCTGCGCGCGTCGCCATTCGTCTTTCACGTGCTCCTCGAAGGCGCGGCGGTTGTTCAGGCCGGTCAGCCCGTCCGTGCGCGCCAGTTCGCGCAACTCTTCCTCGGCCGCGCGGCGCAGACGCAACTGGCGTGAGAACAGGATCGCGAGCGCGATGATCGTCACGTCGAGCGCGCCGATCAGCGTGCCGATGATCCATGCGCGCCGCCGCCACTCGACGTAGATGTCGCGCGTCGAGAGCGCGACGTCGAGGATCAGCGGAAAGCCGTCGATATGGCGGAACGCATACCAGCGCTCGACGCGATCGATCGCCGCCGTGCCGAAGAAGTCGCCGCTCGGCCGCTTGATGAAGCGCGAGAAGTTGGCCGTGCCGGTCAGGTTGATGCCGATCGTTTTCGGATCGTAAGGACGGCGCATCAACATCGTGCCGTCGCTGAGCATCAATGCCATCGAGCCGCTCGGCCCGAGCTTCATGCCGTCGAACAGCCGATGGAAATAGGTGAGGCGCAGCGTGCCGACCACCGCGCCGCCGAAGCTGCCGTCCGGCCTCGAGATGCGCCGGCTCAGCGCGATGCGCAGGTCGTCGTCGCTGCCGCTCGGGCTGAACGGATGGCTGATGTACAGGCCGACGTCGGGCGAAGCGCGCTGCGCCTTGAAGTAGTCGCGGTCCGCATGGTTGCTTGCGCGCGGCGGCCACGCGCGCGAATCGAAGCGCACGTTGCCGTTCTCGTCGAGCACGAATACCGAGCCCATGTCCTTTGCGCTGATCGAGCCGTCGAACAGCACCATCTGGCGGATCTCCGGCGGCAGATCGAGCACGCCCGGCTGCTTCAGTCCGTCGATCGCCGCGCGCAGCGACAGGTCGTAGATCTCGAGATTGCGCGACACGTCGCGCTGGACCAGCAGGGATATGTTGGCGATGGAGTCCTGCGCGCGCCGCAACGCATCTTCGCGCATCTGTGCGAGCAGCGACACGGCGATCGCGAGGATCGCGCCAGCCAGCAAGACACTGATTGCAATCACGTTGTTCGGTCGGCGCGTCACCATGCGTTTTTGGTTCTGACATGCGCTGAACGTCGCGCGTGAAGAAGCGGTCGCGTCTCGGCAATCACCGTCAAAACCGCGACCTACGAAAACGTGAGCGTAGCAGACATGGCGCGCAGGCAAACGTTTGCGTAGCCGGGTTTTTGCCCGCATGCACCGGAACGGCACGCCAGAAGTCCCGTCCGGCGGGGCTTGCGCCCGATCGTCAGATTATCCAGGCGCCGTCCAAATATTCGGATAGCAAATGCGAATTGGCCGGATAGTCGGCCTCGCCACTTGAGTATTCAATCGAGCCTGTCAGTTTCAAACGATTGGACACAAGGAGAGAGACACATCATGAGCGAGCAGCGCAGCGCCTCGGAATGGCGCGAATTCGTCAGCGGCTGTCTGGACTTCCGCCCCGCGGAAGGCGTGTACCGGATTGCCCGCGAAATGTTCACGGAGCCCGAGCTGTTCTCGCTCGAGATGGAGCACATCTTCGAGAAGGCCTGGATCTATGCGTGCCACGAAAGCGAGATCCCCAACAGGAACGATTTCCTGACGATGCGCGCGGGCCGCCAGCCGCTGATCATCTCGCGCGACGGCGCCGGCAACCTGAACGCGATGATCAACGCGTGCCAGCACCGCGGTGCGACGCTCACGCGTATGACCAAGGGCAACCAGTCGACCTTCACGTGCCCATTCCATGCATGGTGCTACAAGAACGACGGCCGGCTCGTGAAGGTGAAGGCGCCGGGCGAATACTGCGACGACTTCGACAAATCGGTGCGCGGCCTGAAGAAAGCGCGCATCGCGAGCTACAAGGGCTTCGTGTTCGTGAGCCTCGACGTCGACGGCATCGACACGCTCGAAGACTATCTCGGCGACGCGCGCATCTTCTTCGACATGATGGTCGCGCAGTCGCCGACCGGCGAGCTCGAAGTGCTGCCCGGCAAGTCGACCTACACCTTCGACGGCAACTGGAAGCTGCAGAACGAGAACGGTCTCGACGGCTATCACGTGAGCACCGTGCACTACAACTACGTGGCGACCGTGCAGCACCGCATCGAGGCGAATGCGAAGAAAGGGGATAACCCCGGCGGCACGCTCGACTACAGCAAGCTCGGCGCGGGCGACAGCGAAACCGACGACGGCTGGTTCGCGTTCAGGAATGGCCACAGCGTGCTGTTCAGCGACATGCCGAATCCGCAAGTGCGTCCCGGCTACGAGAGCGTGATGCCGCGGCTCGTCGAAGCCTACGGCCAGGACAAGGCCGAATGGATGATGCACCGGCTGCGCAATCTGAATGTCTACCCGAGTCTGTTCTTCATGGACCAGATCAGCTCGCAGCTGCGCATCGTGCGGCCGGTCGCGTGGAACAAGACCGAGGTCATCAGCCAGTGCATCGGCGTGAAGGGCGAATCGGCGAAGGATCGCGAGAACCGCATCCGTCAGTTCGAAGACTTCTTCAACGTGTCCGGCATGGGCACGCCCGACGATCTCGTCGAGTTCCGCGAGCAGCAGCGCGGCTTCCAGGCGCGCCTCGAACGCTGGAGCGACATCTCGCGCGGGCATCACAAGTGGGCCAGCGGCACGACCGCGAACACCACGCTGCTCGGCATCGAGCCGAATCTGACCGGCACCGAGCTGACCCACGAAGGGCTTTACGTGAACCAGCACGGCACCTGGCGCGACACGATCCTCAAGGGTCTCGACAAATCCATCGAATCGCAGGGAGAGCAGGCATGAGCCAACTCCAACACTCCGTCGAGCAGTTTCTGTATCTG
This sequence comes from Paraburkholderia sp. MM5384-R2, assembly GCF_014201025.1. Taxonomy (NCBI): domain Bacteria; kingdom Pseudomonadati; phylum Pseudomonadota; class Betaproteobacteria; order Burkholderiales; family Burkholderiaceae; genus Paraburkholderia; species Paraburkholderia sp. MM5384-R2. The sequence continues at coordinate 101,396 of NZ_JACHDI010000014.1, read as the reverse complement.
AAGGCCGATCTGTGCGACAAACAGCAATGGGACGAATACCTCGATTTATTCGATCCGCAGAGCGTGTTCCATGTGCCGCAGTGGGATTCCGAGCACGTGTACACGACCGATCCGAAGCAAGGCATGTCGCTGATTTACTACTCGGATCGCGCCGGTCTCGAAGACCGCGTGTTCCGGCTGCGCACCGGCAAGTCGGCCGCGTCGACACCGCTGCCGCGCACGATGCATCAGATCAGTAACGTGCGACTGAGCGAGCGCGAAGATTCGAGCGTCGAAGCGAACGTGAACTGGTCGACGCTGTACACGCGTCACGGCTCGACCGACTACTTCTACGGCCGCGCGGTGTACGACCTGCAAGCGTCGGGCGATAGCTGGAAGATCCAGCGCAAGCACGTGCTGCTGCTGAACGACCACATCAACGCGGTGCTGGATTTCTACCATCTGTGAGCCGGGAGCACGACGATGAAACATAAGGTCGCGTTGAGCTTCGCCGATGGCAAAACCGCGTTCTTCGATGTGAGCCCGAACGAGCTGCTGCTCGACGCGGCGCTGAAGAACGGCGTGAACATTCCGCTCGACTGCCGCGAAGGCGTGTGCGGCACCTGCCAGGGGCGCTGCGAATCGGGCGACTACACGCTCGATTACGTCGACGAGGAAACGCTCAGCGAAGAGGACCTCGCGCAGCGCAAGATCCTCTCGTGCCAGACGCGCGTGAAGTCGGATGCGTCGTTCTATTTCGACTTCGACTCCACGCTGTGCGAAGGCGCCGGCACGAGCACCGTGTGCGCGAGCGTGGTCGGCGTCGAGCTGGTGTCGGCGACGACCGCGATTCTGCGTGTCGATGCGAGCGCGCATGAGCGTCAGCTCGATTTTCTGCCGGGCCAGTATGCGCGCGTGAAGGTGCCCGGCACCGAAGAATGGCGTTCGTACTCGTTCGCGAATCATCCGAACCCGCGCAACGAGTTGCAATTCCTGATCCGTCTGCTGCCCGACGGCATGATGAGCAACTATCTGCGCGAACGTTGCAAGGCCGGTGATCCGGTCGAGTTCGAGGCGCCGCTCGGCGCGTTCTATCTGCGCCAGGTCGAGCGTCCGCTCGTGATGGTGGCGGGCGGCACGGGACTCTCTGCCTTCCTCGGCATGCTCGACGACATCTCGGCGAAACGCAATGTCGCGCATCCGGTGCATCTGTACTACGGCGTCACGAATGCAGCCGATCTGTGCGAGACCGAGCGCATCAACGGCTACAAGGCGAGCATCGAAGGATTCGCGGTCGAGACGGTCGTGATGAATCCGGCGCCGGGATGGTCGGGCAAGACCGGGCTGATTCCCGAGCATTTCGACCGCTCGTTTCTCGAATCGAATGGCTTCGACATGTACGTGTGCGGACCGCCGCCGATGGTCGAAGCGATCAAGACCTGGCTCACCGAACAGGGTATTCAGGATTACCGGCTGTTTTACGAGAAGTTCGGCGAAAGCAACGCGCGATAGGACGTTCTAACGCCGCGCCGCGCGCTTCAGCGTCTCGGATGGCGACTCGCCGAACAACGCCTTGTACTCGGTCGAGAAACGGCCGAGATGCGACATCCCCCAGCCCAACGCCACCGACGAGATATTGCGCACCGAGCGGTCGTCGAGAATATCGCGCCGCGCCGATTCGAGCCGGTAGCGTTTCAGATACGCGATCGGCGCGCAGCCAAAATATTGACGGAAGCCGTCGAACAGCTTGAAGCGCGACACACCCGACGCGCGCTCGATGTCTTCGAGCGTGATCGGCTCGCGCGCGTTGTCGTGGATGAACTGGCGCGCGCGGGTCAGATAATGCGGTGGCGTCGGTGCGGTCGCGTTGGCCAGCAGTTCCGAATAGTTATGCGGCTGCGACAGCAGCAGCCCCTTCAGCAACGTCAGTTCGAACTCGCTGGACATGTAAAGCTGCCCCAGCGACGGTCCCGAGCGCTCCATCTCGCCGGCCAGGAACTTGACCATGCGCCACCACGATGCCTGATCGCCGGCGGCTGCGTCCATGTCGGGCTGGAACATGAGCGGCGCTTCGACGGGGCGTTGCAGCATCGTCTGCAGCACCTGTTGGAGCGCGGAGCGAGGAATCGCGACGTGCAGCTTGCGGCAATTGCCGGTGATCGCGAGATCCTGCGATTCCTGCGGACTGACGATCAGACCGCGATCCTGATCCGACAACCACCTCTTGCCGTGTGCTGCGAGCTCCTGTTGACCGACCATCGGCAGGCTCACGCTGTAGCAGTTCAGCGGACTGCTCTCGCTCACCGCGACCGTCACGTCGGTGCCGTATTCGACGTAGCCTATCGTCGTCGCCATCGAACGAAGTACGGTGCCGGACTGGTGGAAGCGCAAGCGCTCCGGGTGACTGACCTGGAGGCCGTGGGGGCCGCAGATGGATGCCATCCAGTTGCGGGCGCCGTCGAGGTCGTTTAACGCGGCACGGAGGTCGCGATTGCCGGGGTCCGGAGTTGACATACGTGGAGACGAGCTATTGAGGTGCGTGCCCCGAGGGGAGACAGTCCATCTGGGCGCAGAACGGGGGACATGATGGGTTTGGCTAAGCCTACCTCAACCGTGACCGCTCCGGGTGGATGAATGAGACATTGTCGTCGGGTAAACCACCGCTGTGCTGCATGGAGAATTGCTGACAAATGGAAAAGAGACCAAACTCGAACGAAAGGCGACGCATTCATCACGCATTTAAATACGCGCAAAACCGTGCAAGCTTCTATCGGTCATTTGCGTTGCCAGTTGCGCAGAAGGGCAGCGCGGTGGCTGGCGCGAGGTCGTCAACACGACGCAGCACGTCAGCGACAGCTCGACGAAGATCGGGGCCATCATGGCGATCACCGAGGTGGTGTTGCGTTTCAGACCAACATTCTCGCGCTAAACGCGGCCAGCTCGTCGAGCGCAGCCAAGGAGATCAAGGACCCGATCGCGACGTCGGTCGACCGGATCCGCGACGGCTCGGCGCTCGCTGGCGAAGGGGGAGAACGATGAACGAGGTCATGCACGCCGTCGCACGCGCGACCGACTTGATCGCAGAGGGGTGGGATAAGTTCTGACCGGTGCTTTTTCGCCTGCGCGTCGCGCCTGCTGTTCCCGAAGGCACGGCATGCGGTCATCTCGTTCATCGAGGGCAATGACGATGTGCGTTTGTCGATATAGAAAGACAAAAACCGGCGGGAGGCCGGATTTCGTTTTGAGGAGGAGGATCGAACTCCCGACCTTCGCATTGCGAACGCGACGCTCTCCCAGCTGAGCTACCCCCCCAATACAAAAATAATTCTAGCACAGCCATTTTCCCTTTTGCCAAGCCTCCAGCCCCGGGAAAACCTCATCTGGACGGCGCGCCCGCGAGCACCCAGTCGACCACCGCGCGGATATCCGCATCGCTCATCGATTGATGGGCCGGCATCGGAATCATGCCCCATACGCCGGAGCCGCCGTCCTTCACCTTGCGCGCGAGTTTGGCCGGCGCCTGCGCGTCGCCCTTGTACTTCGCGGCGATTTGCTGGAACGACGGACCAACCAGCTTGCGATCGACGGCGTGACAGCCCATGCACGCATTGGCGGCGGCGACCTGCTGGCCGCGCGGCGCCTCGGCCGCGCGAACAACCGACGTCATCGTGCCCGCCAGCGCGCCCACCACCAACGCGAACACGACACCCGCACGCGTCATACCGCGCATCAAGGCACCGCCTTCGAATTACCCGGCCGCACCGACGTCGACGAGTTGACCGGCGCAGGCGCCTGCTGATCGAGCGGCCGCGCGCTCACCGACGAATCGGGAATCGCGCCGACCGTCGGCTCGCTGACCTCGGGCTGCGAGGCGGCCACCGGCGCCGTCGCACCGGCGGCCGCAGCAGCTTCGGCTTCCTGCGGCTGGATGTACTGGAACACCTTGACCACCTCCACGACGCCCGGCACGCGGCTCGTGACGTCGGCGCCGATATTGCCCTCATTCATCGTGACGAGGCCCATCAGATAGACGTTGCCGCGCTCGGCCACGACCTTGAAATTGTTCGCCGAAATGTTCTTCTCGGCGATCAGAGCGGTCTTCACGCGCGTTTCGAGGTAGGTGTCGTTGGTGCGCGACGAGAACGAGCTCGCCGGCGCGATCGCCAGTTCATTGACGATCGTATTCACGTTGTTCATGTTCCGCACGATGCTCTCGGCACGCTGCTTCGACGCCTCGCCCGCGACCTCGCCGGTCAGCAGCACGCGGCGGTTGAACACCGTGATGTTGACGTGCGCGGAGTCCGGCAGATTCTGGCTGATCTGCGACAGCGCCTTCACCTGAATCTCGCGATCCTCGGTCTGCGCGCCGAGCGTGCGGCGGTCGGTCGCCATCAGCGCACCGCCGCCCGCCGCGGCCCCGACAGCGAGAAAGCAGCCTTGCAGCGTGGCCGACAGGCCCGCCGCGACCCCGACCACGAGCACGGTTCTCACCAGTGTCTTCTTGATGCGGAAAACGCTCATCAACTAGCTCTCCTTCGAAATCAGTCTCAGTCTTCGCCGAGCAACATGGCATCGATGCCGTCGCACAGGCAATGGATGGTCAGCAGGTGCACTTCCTGGATGCGCGCCGTGCGGTCGGACGGCACGCACACGTGGATGTCGGTGTCGCTCAGCACCTCCTGCGCGCGTCCGCCGCCCTTGCCGGTCAGCGCAACGACGATCATTTCGCGCTCATGCGCGGCTTCGATCGCGGCCAGCACGTTCGCGGAATTGCCGGATGTGGTGATCGCGAGCAACACGTCACCGGGCTGACCGAGCGCCCAGACCTGTTTCGCGTAGATCTGTTCGAACGAATAGTCATTGGCGATCGCGGTGAGCACGGAGGTGTCGGTGCTGAGCGCAATGGCCGGCAGACCTGGCCGCTCACGCTCGAAGCGGCCGATCAGCTCGGCCGCGAAATGCTGCGCGTCGGCGGCCGATCCGCCGTTGCCGCACGCGAGGATGCGATTGCCGTTGGCGAGCGCGGCGAACATCGTGTCGATCGCGACGGCGATCGGCATCGACAGGGTTTCGAGGGCTTCGAGTTTGACTGCCGCGCTGTCGCGGAAGTGTTGTTGGATGCGTTCGACTGACATCGAGTCTCTATCTTGTACCGCGAATGGACCGCACTGCGCGGCCGTGTTGTGAAGTCATACTGCCAGGCTGTGGCCGCCGATGAGTTCGCGCGGCACGCGAGCGCAAGTTTATCGCACTCACGCGCGTTGTCTGCGCTGTCGGTCAGACTTCGTCGGCGCGAAACGCATCGCGCAACCACACGAGCCTGCCGCCCTCGAACGCGACGACGTCGAAACGGCACGCGGGTTCGTCGCGCGGGCCGCGGTTCGTCGTGGCGCGCGTCGCGAGATAGTGCCGCGCCGCTCGCACGATGCGCTGTCTCTTCTGCCAACCGATGCTCGCAGCGGCACCGCCATAATGCCGCTGCGCACGCGCGCGAACTTCGACGAACACCAGCGCGCCGTCACGATCACTCATCACGAGATCGATCTCGCCGCCCCGACAGGTGACGTTGCGCGCCACGAAGCGCAGACGCTGGCGCTGCAAAAATTCTCGCGCGCGTGCTTCGAAAGCCGCGCCGACGGATTTGGACTGGTGAGCGCAGGAAAAGTTGTGGGCGGTTTTTGGACCGGCGTTTATGGGCATCTTTTGCGCAGTCTTCGGCGCGGCCTGCTCGCGCAAGCCCACATGGCACAATGTCGGCCTCGTTCCGTCTCCGTCTGTTTGTGTCTTCCGTGTCATGACTCCTCTCTCCGAACTCGCGCAAGGGCAGCAGTACCCCGCCGCCGCGCTGTATGTGGTGGCCACGCCGATCGGCAACATCGCCGACATCACGCTGCGCGCGCTGCACGTGCTCGGACTCGTGGATCGCATCGCCGCCGAGGACACCCGCAACACCGGTCAGCTGCTCGCGCGCTACGGCATCTCGAAGCCGCTCGTCGCCGTGCATCAGCACAACGAGCGCACCGCCGCGCAGCGCGTGATCGAGTATCTGCAGGCCGGCGAGCGCGTGGCCTACGTGTCCGACGCGGGCACGCCGGGCATCTCGGACCCCGGCGCCAAGCTCGTCGATGCCGTGCGCGAGGCCGGCTTCGTGGTGGTCCCGCTGCCCGGCGCGAGTGCGCTCGCCACCGCTCTCAGTGCGACCGGCGACTGGGTCGCGACGTTCTCGTTCCTCGGCTTCCTCCCGCCGAAGCCGAAGGCGCGCGCCGCCGCCTTGCAGGCGCTCGCGCAACATCCTCACGCGATGGTGTTCTACGAAGCGCCACACCGGATCGTCGAGACGGTGCAGGCGCTTGCCGATGCGTTCGGCGGCACACGCCGTCTGCTGATCGCGCGGGAACTGACGAAGTTACACGAAGCCCTGCACCAGGGCACCCTGGCCGAAGGGCCAACGTGGCTCGCTGCCGACGCGAACCGGCAGCGTGGCGAATTCGTGCTGGTGGTCGAAGGCGCGGCGCCCGAAGCGGCCGGCGAGCGCGATCACGACGCGCTGCTCGGCATCCTGCTGGAAGAATTGACGGTGAGCAGCGCGGCGAAGGTCGCGGCGGCGCTCACGGGCGCATCGCGCAACGTGTTGTACGCGCGCGCGCTGGCGCTGAAGGAAGACAAGCCCGAAACGTGAGGGTCGAGCCCGGCGGGTAAAAGGCTGACGGCAACAGAAAAGGGCCGCATGTCGCGGCCCTTCGATTTTCTGCAGACGGTTGGTTCAGCCGACGCGGCATCATCGCCACGTAACGTCACATCACTTGTTCGAATCCGAGTTCGACGCGAGCGTCTCGTTCAACTCGGCGCGCGCTTCCTGCTGCGTGAGCCCTTCGATCTTGACCCGCGCGGTGCCGGCGTGGCGCATGTCGAGCATGGCGGCGGCCGCCATCGACAGGTCGATCACGCGGCCGCGGGCGTACGGACCGCGGTCGTTGATCCGTACGATCACCGAGCGCGAATTGGCCGGATTGGTCACGCGCACGTACGAGCCGAGCGGCAGGGTGCGATGCGCGGCCGTCAGGGCATGCATGTCGTAACGCTCGCCATTGGCGGTGCGGCGGCCGTGGAAGAAGCGTCCGTACCACGACGCGCGTCCGATCTGATGGAAGTCCGCGACGTCGACGCCGTCGTCGGTGAGCGGCTGCGCGTCAGCCAGCGGCGACGCGGGCGCGCTCGACGCGCTCGGGCTCGAGGCCGGCGCGCTACCGAACGATTGTGGTCCGAAAGAGCTCAGGTGCGTGTTCTTTGTACTTTGCGGCGTGTCGTTCGCGGACGTATCGCGCGCGCCCGGAGGCGTGGTACAGCCGGCCAGTACAAAAAAGGCAAAAAGAGTCCCTAGACCACGGGTTAGCCGAGTTTTCATAAGACGTGCAATCACATTGTCGAGCCGCGTCACCCGCAAAACTGCTGGGTAGGTTGCTTGCGGCTCCGGCGGTAGGGACGACAACGCGCCGCGCGAAAATGCGCAGTACGTCAAAGCCCGGATACGGCTCACTCAGCCGCTACCGCACGGTTAATTTTCACGTCTGGCGCAACCTGTCCCCGGCAGCCTGACCAGACCCCACATGCCGCCAACTGAACGTGGCAATGACACGTTCTTGCGCGCGCAACTCAGCGCGCAGGAACGGCGGCGTAGGCCCCACCCAGCGTCACGGAGGTTAATTCCGTAGCAGGCGCGCGGCGCCTGGCTGGGCAAGACGTGTGCATCGAACGCATCGATACTGGATGGCCGTCGGCATTCCGACAGCCCTTACTTGAACGGCGAGCGGCATTCCCTTTTTGTGGAAACGCATCGCCTTGTGGCAGCACAATTCCTAGTGCATGAAGTCCATTATACCCAAAACTTTTTTCTGGGATGGCAAGCTGCTCAAAAACTTGATCAATCTTCACATTTATCGCAAAAATGGACTTGCGAAAGACGAAGACGGGCCGTGAGCCGGCCCCGTCGCATGGGCAGCGGAAGCTGTCGCGAGGCCCGGTACAATCAACGTTTTTCCAGCGCGTCGTCCAGCCATGAAAGTCACCCTGATCCCCGTCACGCCGTTCCAGCAGAACTGCTCGCTGCTCGTTTGCGAGGCCACCGGGCGCGCGGCCGTCGTCGATCCGGGCGGCGACCTTGACATGATCCAGCGCGAGATCGCGCGGCAGAACGTGACCGTCGAAAAGGTCTCGCTGACCCATGGCCACATCGATCACTGCGCTGGCGCGAAGACGCTCGCCACCCACTACGGCGTGCCGATCGAAGGTCCGCATCCCGACGAGCGCTTCTGGCTCGACATGCTGCCGGACCAGAGCACGCGCTTCGGCTTCCCGGCCGCCGACGCCTTCGAGCCGGACCGCTGGCTACAAGACGGCGACACCGTGCAATTCGGCGACGAAACCCTCGAGGTCTACCACTGCCCCGGCCACACGCCGGGCCACGTGGTGTTCTTCAGCCGCGCGCACCGGCTCGCGCTGGTTGGCGACGTGCTGTTCGCCGGCTCGATCGGCCGCACGGATTTCCCGCGTGGCAATCATGCGGACCTGATCCGCTCGATCCGCGACAAACTCTGGCCGCTCGGCGACGACGTCACGTTCGTGCCCGGCCACGGCCCGACCTCGACGTTCGGCGCCGAGCGCCGCACGAATCCCTACGTCGCAGACGGAGTGGGCGCATGAGCAGCGAAATCTATGTCAGTACCGACGTCGAAGCGGACGGCCCGATCCCCGGCCCGCATTCGATGCTGAGCTTCGCATCCGCCGCATACACCGAAGACAAGCAGCTGATCGCGACGTTCTCGGCGAATCTCGAACTGCTCGAAGGCGCAGCGCCGCATCCGGTTCAGGAAGCGTGGTGGAAGACCCAGCCGGAAGCATGGGCGGCCTGCCGCCAGGACTTGCAGAAACCCGAGGCCGCCCTGACCGCCTATGTCGAATGGGTCGAGGCGCTGCCGGGCAAGCCGGTGTTCGTCGCGATGCCGGCCGGCTTCGACTTCACCTATATGTTCTGGTACATGATGCGCTTCGTCGGCCGCTGCCCGTTTTCGTGGTCGGCGCTCGACATCAAGACGCTCGCGTTCGCGATGACCGGCCTGCCGTACCGCAAGAACATCAAGCCGCGCTTTCCGAAGCACTGGTTCGACGAGCATCCGCACACGCACGTCGCGCTCGACGACGCGATCGAGCAGGGTGCCCTCTTTTGCAACATGCTGAAGGACTTGCGCGCGCGTCAACCCGAGCTGCCGGGGGAGGGCAAGGATGATAGGGACGGCTCAGGGCAAAACGCCGCTCCCGACCCGCTAAATTAGGCAATCCCGCTCGCGAGAGCCGTTTTACATTGCGTTTCGTTTTCGCGCCCTCTACCATGCGTTGATACGGCGACGCTAACGGAGGCGCAGTTGACACTCGATACGTTCTCACAGAAGATCCTGCGCCTACTGCAGCTCGACGCACGTCGTTCCGTGCAGGAAATCTCCGACCAGGTCGGGCTGTCGAGCACGCCGTGCTGGCGGCGCATCAAGGACATGGAACAGTCGGGCGTGATCCAGCGCTACACGGCGCTGCTCGATCGCGAAAAACTCGGCTTGCACGTGTGCGCGCTCGCGCATATCCATCTGACGCGCCACACCGAAGGCGGCGTCGAGCAGTTCGAGCGGGAAATCGCCACCTGCCCCGAAGTGACCGAGTGCTACAGCACGACCGGTGAATCCGATTACATCCTGAAGATCGTCGCGCCGGACATCAAGGCGTACGACAGCTTCCTGCACGAACGCATTTTCAAGATTCCAGCCGTCGCGCAGGTGCGGACGAGCGTCGTGCTGCGCGAAATCAAGTTCGATACGCAGTTGCCGTTGTGACGGATGCCCCCGCTGAGGGCGGCATGAAGGTTCGCGGCATCGGGTGTCCGAAACTCATCGGACTCAGGCGGCGTTGTGAGGCTCCGTGGCAATTGACCGACCGCCGGGGGCGACGCCGGTCTTGAGTTCCGCCGCCGGACCGCCTTGCGCGGCCGAGATATCCCGTTGCAGCAGCACGTCTAGCTTGCGCGCGCCGAGACGACGCTTGAGCGCCTCCAGATCGACGCGCCCAAGCGACTGCGCCTCGCTTTCCAGCAGACGCGCGGCCTCTGGGCCGTCTGCAGCGCGCCCTTCAACGGACGCCGCCGCCGGTAACACCACCTCCACGTCGAGCCCGGTGCTCAGGTAGTGCAGATTTATCGCAGCGGCCTGCAAGCCCCAGGCCGCCAGCGCCGCGTCGACCTCGGCGGTCACGCGCTCCCGCGGCGGCAGATCGACCGGTGGATGCGCGAGCGCATCGTTTTCCGGATCGACGTGGATCAGCGCGTCGAGCACGCGCTTGTCGGTCAGCACACGCAGCCGCGCCGACTCCGCGATGTAATGCCCTTCCGATACCGAAATCATCGGATCGACCAGAATGTGCGCGTCGACGAGCGCGAAATCGCCCATCTTGCGCGTACGCATTTCGTGCACGTCACGCACGCCGGGGGTGGCCATCAGCAACGCGCGCATGTCGGCCACGGCGGTTTCGTCGAGCGCGCGGTCTGACAGATCCTGCAGCGCGTCCCAACCGAAGGTCCAGCCCATGCGCGCGACCATGAAACCGACGATGGCCGCTGCGATCGGGTCGAGCAACCGCAAGCCGGCGAGACTACCGATCACGCCGATTCCCACCACCAGCGACGACGCCGCGTCCGAGCGCGCGTGCCATGCGTTCGCGATCAGCATCGCGGAACGCACGCGCTTCGCCTCGCGCAGCATGTAGCGAAACAGCGCTTCCTTGCAGACCAGCACGAGCGCCGCGACCGCGAGCGCGCTCATGTGCACGGCGGGAATATTTTGCAGGTCGGCGAGCCGCGTACCGGCGCGCCACAACATGCCGACGCCGACCGAGATCAGCAGCGCGCCGAGAAATAACGACGCCACCGTCTCATAACGGCTATGCCCGTAATTGTGATCCGCGTCGGGCTTGGCCCCGCTGTGCCGATTTGCAATCAGCACGACAAAATCGGAAATAAGATCGGCAAGGGAATGGATACCGTCGGCAACTAGCGCCTGCGAGTGCGCGATCGTGCCGATGGCGATTTGCAGCGTCATCAACACGCTATTGAGCGCAATACTCGCAAAAGTACTTTTGCGCGCAACGCGTTGTTTCTCGGTGGTTTGGGCGATCGCGGCGGACTGCATGCTGAAGTGGCGGAAAGGTCAATTATCGTTATTGTAGCCGCCGCGAATCGCGCGCGCAGGGAAAAGCGGAAAAAACCTTTTTAAATCAATCGCTTATCTAAACGAAAAGCATTCGCGTTCCAGTTGCCTGAAGCGCATGCGACAAAACACTCGGCGCCGCAAATGACGAAAACCGCGCCCTGAACGGTGCGCGGCTTTTTGAGATTCTGCAGCAGGCTATAAACGCGGTGGATTGCCGCTATTCATACTACGTGCGGCCAACCCTCACTGCCCGCCTGATCGTGATTACTTCTGGATCAGAAACTTTTCGCGATCAAGACCCGCAATCCAGCGCGGCGGCTTGCCGCGACCGGACCACGTGCTGCCGCTTTCCGGATCACGATATTTAGGCGCGACGCCTGCGCGCGGCCGGCTCGCTTTAGCGCCTTTCGGTGCGCGGCCGCCGCCGAGTTCGCTCAGCGAAATGCCGTAATCCGCCATCTTCTGCTTGATTTCATTCAAGACTTCCGCGTATTCGCGCGACTTCGCTTCTTCAATCTGCTTTTCGAGCTTCTCGCGCTGTGCGAGCAGTTCCTTGTAAGAAGACATAGGTTTCCCTTGTGGTATGGATAAATGACCGCCGGTCTTTTGCCGACTCGCCTTTGAAGGTTTCATGCCTCGGAATTTGACGGCGAGATTAACACAAAATGGAAAGGCTGGATAAGCAACCAGAAAAAATTAATTTAAATTCGTTTCAAAAAATTTCCTGCGCTGCTTTTGGGTCGGACTACGGCCTTTCTAATCGCTGATTTCGCATGTCGCTAAAAAAGTCCACTCATCTGCATATTTACACGATTTAACTATCAAGAAATGAGACTTGAGCGGTCCATTGCACATCGAACATTTCACGGCATGAAAGCTTTGGCTTGGATAAGCCGCCCAATATTGAGACAAAGACCCCGTTCGCGATAAATGCTTAATCCGCATGCCGCTCGATGCAGACTTCGAGCGCGGCGTGCAATGTCCCGGTATCGGACCGGGCGCCATCGAATGCGAAACGGTGGCGCACGCCGTTGCGTTTCAGATCGGCGCCATAACGGTCGACACCCAGCAATTCGACGCCGCCCGCGCCACTCAGCCGGTGGCCGAATTCCGCGATCAGCGCGTCCTCCTCGCTGACTGCAAGCGGCGGCAGCGGATCGAGTTCGGCGCCATCGAGCCAGCCCATCGCGCCAAAGCCGCCGATGTAGCGCAGCCGCTGGATCTCCATGATCCAGAACGTGAAATCGCCCAGCATCAGGTAGCGCTCCGCGTCCGGATGATAGCGCAGGTAGCGCCGCGCCAGTTCCGGGCTCGAGCCGACCGGCTCGAAGCGGCCAAGCAGCGTGACGCGCTGGCCGCCCAGCACGTCGCCGTTGGGTGCGTCGACGGCCAGAAAACCAGCGCGCGGATCGGTGTGCAGGTTGTGCGTGTGCTCCGCGAGCCGGCTCACGAGGATCGTCGGACGATGCCGCGCGTCCGGCGCGAACGGCAGCACCGACGGATACGGAAAGCCCTCGGGCTGGCGAGCGTGCGTGGCGAGCGTGCCGACCGTGGCCGTGTGCAGCAGATGCAGCGGAGCGTGAGCCGGAATGTTCAACTGAGCGTTCCTCGGTGAATTTGGAATGAACGGAAAGCGGCGAGCGGCAGAAAAGCCGCCGCGCACGGCAATGCAAAAACCAACTGCGGCGTGCCATGACATCACAGCCGGCAATACCGCCAGGTTGCATCCCCAGCCTATCAATCGTATGCGCCCGATCCCACGGCTCCAAGCATTCGCCACCACGCTTCGATAGAATCGAAGATCCGCTTTCAATGCGCTTTCTCGCGCACTTCGCCTCGAGACCTCCGTGCCCGATCACCAAGCCTCCGAATTCGCCGTCCTGCCCGCCGCGCATCGCAATCTGTCCGTCACCGCACGGCAACGCGCACGCATTGCCACGATGGCGGTATTTTTCATCGCCGGCATGATGTACGCGTCGTGGGGCGTGCACGTGCCGACGGTGCGCGACCGCTTCCATCTGAATCCGGCGATGCTGTCGTTCGCGTTGTTCGCGGTGGCGGGCGGATCGATCGGCGCGATGGTGACCAATGCGTCGTGGATCGCGCGGGTCGGCACGCGCCGCGCCTGCCTGACCGGCGGCCTCGCGATGGCCGCCTGCGCCGCGCTGATCCTCGTCGTGCCGGCGTACTGGATCCTGCTCGTCGTGCTGGCCGTCTTCGGCGCGGGCATGGCCACGCTCGACGTCGCGATGAACGCCGAAGCGAGCGCCGTCGAAAAGGCGCTCGGCAAGCCGATCATGTCGTCGCTGCATGGGATGTTCAGCCTTGGCGGCATGTTCGGCGCGGCGGTGGGCGGGGCGCTGCTGTCGCGCGGCATGGCGCCGGCTGTGCATCTCGCGCTCGCCGCGGCGGCCAGCGCGCTCGTGCTGGTGCTCGCGTGCCCGTCGGTGCTGCCGCACGTGCCGCACGCCGAGCATCCCGATGCCGCGACGCCACGCGCGAGCCGCTGGCGCTCGCCGGCGTTGTGGGCGCTCGGCACGATGGCGCTGGTCGCGCTGATCGCCGAAGGCGCGATGTACGACTGGGCCACGGTCTATATGCGCGATGTCGTGCTCTCGACGCCCGCGCTCGCCAGCGCCGCCTACGCGGCGTTTTCCGGCGGCATGGCGGCAGCGCGTTTTGCCGGCGACGCGGTGCGCGCCCGCTTCGGCGCGCCGCAACTCGTGATGATCAGTGCGGCGCTCGCCTGCGCCGGGATGGTCGACGCGCTGCTGCTGCCGAATCCGGTGGCCGCGCTCGCCGGCTTTGCGCTGATCGGCCTGGGCCTCGCGAACATGATGCCGGTGCTGTTCGCCGCGGCCGCGAGCGTGAAGGGCATCCACGCGGCCGAGGGGCTCGCGCACGTCGCGGGGCTGGCCTATTTCGGGTTGCTGCTCGGACCGGTGATCATCGGTGCGGTCGCGCAGGTGACCAATCTGACGATCGGGCTGTCGGTCGTCGCTGTGTGCGCCGCGATGATCGCGCTCGTCGGGCCGAAGGTGCTGCGGCGTTTGAAGATCTGACGCAAACGCAACGCCAAAAAGAAGAGGCACGCAAGCCTGACGGCCCACGTGCCTCTTTGGCGGCAAATCGAAGTGCGGCCCGACGCCGCCTTCGACCACACCGAATCTACATCTTCACGACGTCGAGCAGCGTCTTCTTGCCTTGCTTGTAGTTGTACAGCGAGATCACGCCGTGCTGCAGGTCGCCCTTCGAGTCGAACGTCGTTTCGCCGATCACGCCCTTGTAGTCGGTCGTCGGCATCGCTGCCAGGATCTTCGCCGGATCGGTCGAGTTAGCGCGCTTCATCGCGTCGACGATGATGTACACCGCGTCATACGTGAACGGCGCGTAAATCTGGATCGGCTGGCCGAAGCGCTTCTCGTACTTCGTTTCGAACGCCTTGCCGCCCGCCATCTTTTCGAGCGCCATGCCGGCTTCCGAGCAGACGATGTTGTCGGTTGCGTCGCCGGCCAGGTCCGACAGCTTGTCGGTACACACGCCGTCGCCTGCCAGCACCTTCGCGCGCAGGCCGAGCTGCTTCGCCTGCTTGGCGAACGGGCCGCCGGTCGCGTCCATGCCGCCGTACATGATCGCGTCGGGATTTTCACCCTTGATCTTCGTCAGAATCGCTCGGAAGTCGACGGCCTTGTCGTTCGTCGCGTCGTGCGACACGACCTTCATACCGAGCGACTTCGCCGTCTTCTCGAATTCGTTCGCGAGACCCTGGCCGTAAGCGGTCGAGTCGTCGACGATCGCGACGCTCTTCACCTTCATGCCCTTCGCCGCGTAGTTCGCGAGAGCCGGGCCTTGCTGAGCATCGGTCGCGACGACGCGGTAAGTCGTCTTGAAGCCTTGCTGCGTGTAGGCCGGGTTCGTTGCCGACGGCGAGATCTGCACGATGCCCGCATCGCTATAGATCTTCGATGCCGGGATCGAGGTGCCCGAGTTCAGGTGGCCGACCACGGCGACGACCTTGTCGTCGACGAGTTTCTGCGCAACCTGCGTGGCCGTGCGGGGGTCGGCCGCGTCGTCCTGCGCGTCGAGTTGCAGCGTGATCTTCTGGCCGCCGATCGTCAGACCCTTCGCGTTGATTTCCTCAATGGCGAGGCGTGCGCCGTTTTCGTTGTCTTTACCCAGGTGAGCGATACCGCCAGTCAACGGCGCGACGTGACCGATCTTCACGACCGTGTCGGCCGCGGCCGATGTTGCCAACGTCGCGAACAGCACCGCCGCAGCGCTGATCGGCAACAGCTTTTGAATCTTGATGTTCATGTAAGTCTCCAGTTTCGGTCAAAACAACGTAATCGCCCTGTGCCCCGCTTCCCCTACACGTGTCGCTCAGTCCCGTGGACGACCACGCCGGTTGCATCGTTCATGCACTTGGCCAGTACGTTTACCGGACTGTTTGTGACAGTTGGCAAACCGTACTTGCGCGCAAGTGTAGGCCATCAAATTAATTTGCGGGAATTTTTTGAGAAAGTGGGAACAACACTAATAGCGCAGTTCCCGGGCGAACCGCTCGTGGCTTGGGCGAGCGGGCCGGAAAGCCCCAGCCCATGCGGGTTTCCGCTAATTAGGAAGTTTCTCCGCGGGCGCGGATTTAGCCATTTTCCGGCTTCTGTCACAGATGATTCGAAGGGTTTTTCAACTCAAAAATGTGGCGTGCCGCACAGGATTGTGAGTGCGGTAAAAAACTTAAATCAGCCTTAAATCGGCCATGCAATCAACGCGAGAACGCGGCGATTCGCACGGAGGCCGCCTGCCATTCCTGCTCGAGCTGCGCCATCAGTTCGATCGCGCCGATTGCTTCGGTGCGCGTGTGGCCAAGCGGCGCACCCTGCCCCGCCCACAACGACAGGTAATCGCCGTTCTGCGCACGCGCCGCGTTTTGCCGCAGCTCCTGCGTCAACGCGTTTTGCACCGGATACGGCGCGATGCTGTCCGCCGATTCGCGCAAACGTTGTATCAACGGATTGCGGATGCCGCGCGCGTGGCGGCCCGTGATCGCGCGCGTCACCGTGGTCGAGGTATCTGACATGCCGCGCACGCGGGTTTTCCATACCTCGGGGACCGCGCTCTCGCGGGTGGTCAGAAACGCGGTGCCCATCACCGCGGCTTGCGCGCCCAGCGCGAGTGCCGCGACGATGCCGCGACCGTCCATGATGCCGCCGGCCGCGAGCACCGGCAGCCCGGTCGCGTCGACCAGTTGCGGCACGAGCGCCATCGTGCCGACCAGCGCATCTTCGAATGCGCCGATGAACGTGCCGCGATGCGCGCCCGCCTCCGCGCCTTGCGCGGCGACGGCATCGGCGCCCGCATCGCGCCACGCGATGCCTTCTTCAACATGCGTCGCAGTCCCAACTACATAGCTGCCGCTCGCGTGCAAACGCTCGACGTCGTCCGCTGCTAGCAGTCCGAACGTAAAGCCGGCGACCGGCACCCGCAATTCGATCAGCGTGTCCAGTTGCGCGCGAAAGTCAAGCGCATAGCGTGCGAGCGGCTGTCCCGGCGGCAAGCCGAGATCGGCGTGCAGCGGATCGATTGCGTCGAGCGCGCGGCGCACGGTGGCTTCATCGGGCGAGACCGGATCGAGCACGAACAGATTCACGCCGAACGGGCGATCGGTCAGCGCGCGAATCGCCGCGACCTCGCTCGCGATCTTCTCGGGCGCGAGCGCCGCCCCCGCGAGAAAACCAAGTCCGCCCGCATTGGATACCGCCGCGACGAGCGCCGGCGTCGTCGCACCGCCGGCCATCGGCGCCTGCACGACGGGTACCCGCATCTGGAAGTGCTCGGCGAACGGCGTCACGAAACTGCCTTCATTCATGTTCGTTTCCTTGCGGCGCAAAGCCGTCGATGTGCTGATTCATGCGCTCGCCAACATGTTCGCGAGATGCGCTGACACGCGCGAGCCATCACGCGCTGACTTTACCGACACGCGCCATCGCGGAGAAATGAATTATCGAGATCGTTTCAATCGCCTGACGAGAATCGAAGCACTTCGCATCACCCGCGAGGCCCCGCTCCGCCCCCCTGCAAGGCGATTCTTTTGATGGCAAACTAACCGCCCGTTGCAGGGCCTCGTGGCCTTGAGCGTTCCGTACACACCGACCTCGCGCGGCGCTCGCGCGAGTCAATGGAGAACAGCATGAGCACGACTTCCCGATGGATCGACATCCCCGCCGGCAACGACAGTTTCGGCGGCTACCTCGCGCTGCCGAAGGGCGGCAAGGGACCGGCCGTCATCATCATTCAGGAAATCTTCGGCGTGAACGGCCATATCCGCTCGGTCGCGGATCAGTACGCGCAGGACGGCTATGTCGCGCTCGCCCCGGACGTGTTCTGGCGCGTGCAGCCGCGCGTCGAATTGACGTATGACGGCAAGGATCGCGAAAAGGGCATCGAGCTGATGCAGAAAACCAAGGTCGACGACGCGGTCGCCGACCTCGGCGCCGCCGCGGCCGCCTTGCGCGCGCTGCCGGAAGTGACCGGCAAGATCGCGGCGATCGGCTACTGCTTCGGCGGCCGTCTCGCCTATCTGGCCGCGGCGGCCGGTTCGGTCGACGCCGCTGTCGCCTACTACGGCGGCGGCATCCATAACCATCTCGACAAGGCCGCGAACATCAAGGTGCCGATGCAGTTCCACTACGGCGAGCTCGACGCGCATATTCTGCCGTCGGACATCGGCCAGATTCAGGAGCGCTTCGCGGGTCGCGCCGACGTGCAATTCAACATCTACCCGAACGCCGATCACGGTTTCAACTGCTCGGAGCGTGCGTCGTACAACCAGCACGCGTCGGCATTGGCGCATGGGCGCACGCTGACGTTCCTCGGCGAGCGGATGTAATCCGCGGTTCCGGCATTCAGTCGGACCGCCGCGTTGCGCATGTGATCGCAAGCTCGCGCATTTGAAGTGCGCACTCGAATTCACATGAGTCACGGCGGCGCTCAACTCGGGTACTCTGTGCAAGACGGCGTGTCGGCCGACACGCCGTCTTTTCACATGTGCGACGCCCGAGCGGAGCAACGCGATGCCGAGCGAAACGCCCCCGTCGCGCGTGCATGGCCGGCCACGAATTCAACGCAGCATGCCAACCGACCGCGAGGGCTCAACCGACGTGCAATCAGACTATCTCGCTCATGACGCCATCGGCCTCGCCGAACTCGTGCGCACGCGCCAGGTCAGCGCGCGCGAATTGATCGACGTCGCGATCTCGCGCACCGAGGCCGTCAATCCCGCGATCAACGCGGTCGTTCTGAAGGACTACGATGCGGCCCGCCAACGTGCGTCGCGCGAAGACGCGAATCGCGCGAATACCGTCGACGACGCGAACGGAACGGACAACTCCGCCGCCCACGCCGCGCTCGCCGGCGTGCCGTTCCTGATCAAGGATCTCGGCGCGCCCGTTGCGGGACTGCCCATGGCAATGGGCAGCCGACACTACCGGCACTTCATTCCGACTCAGGATGCGCCGGTCGTCGCGCTCGCGAAAGCGGCGGGTTTGAATATCTTCGCGAAGACCAGCACGTCCGAGCTCGGCCAGATGCCTTATACGGAGCCCGAACTATTTGGCGCGTGCCGTAATCCGTGGAATATCGATCACACGCCGGGCGGTTCGAGCGGCGGCGCGGCGGCGGCGGTCGCTGCCGGCATCGTACCGCTCGCGCATGCGTCGGACGGCGGCGGCTCGATCCGGATTCCGGCGTCGTGCTGCGGACTGTTCGGCCTGAAACCCTCGCGCGGTCGCGTGCCGCGCGCGGCGCAGGCCGGCGCCGGCGAACTCGGCATCGATCACGCCGTGTCGCGCAGCGTGCGCGACAGCGCGTTGCTGCTCGATCTGCTGGCCGGCAACGCCGAGCGGCCGAGCGGCGCGCCCGACACCTTTCTCGGCGCGACGCGCGAGCCGTGCAAACCGCTGACGATCGCCTACGTGACCGAGCCGATGCTCGCGCCGTCGTTATCGGCCGATGCGCGCGCCGCGCTCGACGACGCCGCGCAACTCGCGAGCTCACTCGGCCATCGTCTGGAGCCGGTGTCGCTCGGCGTCGATTTCGCGGCGGTCCGTCATGCGTTCCTGACGCTGTGGTCGGTGAGCGCCGAGGACCTCGTGCTGAACGCGGAGCGCATCACCGGCCACAAGCCAACGCGCGGCGAGTTCGAGATTTCGACATGGGCGATGGCGCACGTCGGCCGCAAACTCGGCGAGCAGGGCTTGCCGGCCGCGCTCGACGAACAGCGCCGCATCAGCGCGCGTCTGACCGACCTGCTGAACCGCTACGACGTGCTGTTGTGCGCGACGCTCGCGTCCGCGCCGATCAAGATCGGCGAGATGCGACCAAGCTCGGTCGAGCGCATGCAGATGCGCGCGATCACCACGATGCCGCTAGAACGATTGATGAAGAAACTGCTGTTCGAAGCGTCGAACAAGGCATTCGCGTGGGCCGGATGCACGGAGCTGTTCAACCTGAGCGGCCAGCCGGCAATGTCGGTGCCTTTGTACTGGAATGCGCGCGGGCTGCCGATCGGCGTGCAGTTCGCGGCGCGTATCGGCGGCGAGGCGACTCTGTTCAGACTCGCCGCGCAACTCGAGGCGGCACGGCCGTGGTTCGACAGGCGGCCACCATTGATGAATGCGCGCCGCTAAAAGTCCAACGGCCCGCTGCAATGAAGCTTTGAAAAACCGGCCCGGCTTGCGCAGCGCAGCCTGCGCCGCGCGCGGCGCGAAGCGCCACGATGCGCACAATCGCGGGATGCGCCGCGGTATTGCGGCGCATCCCGTGCGTGCTTGCAAGCACCTCAGGCGCAGGCTTGCTCAGGCCTTCTTGTTATAGGCGCTGCACCATCCCGTTGCCGCGACCTGCTTGCCCGCGAACATCGGGCAGCCGCCGTAAGCGTCGCCCGCCTTGCCCTGGAAGAAGCTGCAGTTGCTGCATTGCTCGCCAGGCGTGTATTTGGCGAATTTCGCCTTGTCGACCTTGCTCGCGTCCGCCTTGTAGCCAAGCGCCTGCGCGGTCGGATCGGTTTCGGAGACTTTCGGCGCGTCGGCGAACGCCTGGCGCGACAGCGCGAGCGTCGATGCCACACCGATGCTGGTGATCAAAAACGTACGACGGGAAGATCTCATGGGGAACGCACTCCATTTATATGGGAATCAACGCCGTTCTGATGACAGCGTTCGCCAAGCATAGCAACGTAGCCGTCGCCCGTGATATTCCAAATGTTAAAGATAAGCGGATCGGTACGGTCCAAACGCGGCCTCAAGGCCGCCCGCTCAGCTCGCAGACCCGCTGCGCAATCGCAAGCGATGCGGTCAACCCCGGCGACTCGATGCCGAACAGATTGACGAGCCCGCGCACGCCATGCGCGGCCGGCCCCTGGATCATGAAGTCCGCGGCGGGCTCGCCCGGGCCGGACAACTTCGGACGAATACCGGCGTACGCCGGCTGCAACGCGCCATCGGGCAAGGCCGGCCAGTACGCGCGAATCGCCGCATAAAACGACTCCGCGCGACGCGGATCGACGTCGTAATTGATCGCATCGATCCATTCGACGTCGGGGCCGAAGCGCACCTGGCCGCCCAGGTCGAGCGTCAGATGCACGCCGAGGCCGGCTTCGTTCGGCATCGGGTAGATCAGGCGGCTGAACGGCGCGCGCCCCGAAATGCTGAAGTAATTGCCGCGCGCCAAGTAGAGCGGCGGCACGTGGCGCGAGTCGAGTCCGCGAATCTTGCGCGCGAGTGCGTTCGCATGCAGACCCGCGCTGTTGATCACGCAGGCAGCGCTGATCGTGGCGGGCGCCGCACCGCCGACCGCGATGGTGAAACGGCCGTTGTGAGCCTCGATCGCCTCGACCGGCGCATGGAACGCGTACACGGCGCCGTCGCGCTCGGCATCGCCTTGCAGCGCGAGCATGTACTGATGACTATCGACGATCCCCGTCTGCGGCGAAAACACCGCCTCCACGCATTCGAGCGCCGGTTCGAGCGCCTGCGCCTGATCGCCGGTGACGCGCATCAGGTCGAGCACGCCGTTGTCGCGCCCTTTGGCCATGATGCTTTCGAGCTGCGGAATCTGGTTGCGCGAGGTGGCGACGAGCAGCTTGCCGCAGCGCGAATGCGGCACGTTGCGCTCGGCGCAATAGTCATACAGCATTTCGCGGCCGCGCACGCACAGCGTGGCCTTCAGCGATCCGCGCGGATAGTAGATACCCGCGTGAATCACTTCGCTGTTGCGTGAACTCGTGCCCACGCCGATGGCGTCGGCGGCCTCCAGCACGATCACCTCGCGCCCGCGCGCCGCCAGCGCGCGCGCCGTCGCGAGGCCGATCACGCCGGCGCCGATCACTACACATTCGATCTGATCCATATCCGTTGACGCGGCGCATTGGGCCGCGCGCTGCCTCGTTCAACCGATGGAAGGAAGACAAGTACGGCACCTCGCCGCCGCGTTCCGTTTGTTGTCGAACGCATCTGTCCGCTGGTTTGCTTATGTCTTTTTATCACCGCCACGGAAAATTGTACGACTCGGTACAGACAGAAGTGACAAACGTTCGTGCGCGCCGACCAGGCGATGGCGGCGCAAGCTGGCTCGATTCTGCGCTCCACATCGAAAATAGCAATAATTGCCGCGGCATTCTCCACGCAGGCTGTACAAATTTGCCGAGACAGCTCCCCAAATTCCAGAGAAGCGGGGTTTGGATGCGAAAAACCGACCGAAAACCTCAAAAACCGATCGGTTTTCGCCGGTTTCCGTAATCGAGGCGGATATCGGCGGGCTCGATCTGGTCGCGTCCCGCGATGCGCGCCGCGCCGAAGCCGTTCAGGATCGCGCGGCGCATCTCGCGCGGCGACGCCCGTTTGAGCGCATCGAGCGTCGCTTCGCCAAGCGTCCCCGGAAAGCGCAGGCCCCAGTTGTGCGCGCCGCGGATCTCGTCGTAGATCGACTGCGCGATGCGTCGCGCGCCGGCGTGGTCCGGCGGCGAGATCTCGTAGACGTTCATGCGGTTCAGGATCGGCTCGGGGATCGCGCGTTCGTCGTTGGCGGTCGCGATCCAGATCACGTTGCCCGCGTTGATCGGTATCTCGGCGAACTCGTCGATGAAGCTCTGGGCGGTGTCGTGTTCGAGTAGCGCGTACAGCGCGCCGAGCGGATCGTATTGCGAATCGCCGCTCGCCTTGTCGATTTCGTCGACGGCGATCACCGGGTTCGCGTAGCTGCCGTTCACGAGTGCATCGAACACCTTGCCCGGCTTCGCGTTCTTCCATTGCGACGACGCGCCCGACAGAATCCAGCCCGCCGTCAGCGAACTCATCGCGACGTATTGGTACGCGGTGCCGAGCAGGCGCGCGAGCTGCTTCGCGAAATGCGTCTTGCCGATGCCGGGCTCGCCGAGCAACAGGATCGGCATCAGTTCGAGCCGGTCCTCGGTTTCGAGGCACAGCGCGACCTGCTTGCGGATGTCGTCGAGCGGTGCGGAGAAATTGGGCAGCGCGCCGATCAGATCGTCGATCGACGGCATCCGGTTCGGCTTCACGCAGAATCGCAGATTGCCGGACTTCAGCATCTTTTCGTAGGTCGCGCGCAGCGCCTCGTTCGCGCCCTCGCCGAGACCGTTCAGCGCGCTTTCGACCTCGTCGAGGTCATACACCCGGCTGAACGAGGCCACGGCGATTTCCTGTTTGACCATTGCTGTCGTCATCGCTCACCCCGTTTGGCTGATTCTGCAGCGGCGGCGCCTTGTGAGCGCCGGTTCGAGTCCAGTGTAGCGAGGACACAAACGCGTGCAAGCCAGCAGTCATGTGGCTCTGCTGCTAACGATCGCTGGCATCCCATCCTTATCTGGAATGGAGTGTTGCTGAACCGGCCCTCGTCGACCGTGTCAGAAATCGTTGCGGCCATCGGGGGTAAGATGGCTCTCTAATTGCTACGAGGCACCCACGCAAACGACGCGTAAGCGGAGATCCTTTTTATGTGGAAAACCAGTATCGTGGCCATGCTGCTTGGCGCTTCGTTGCTCGCCCACGCGCAACAACAGCCAGCGCAGCAGGTCGTGCAATGGCAGCTGCAGGTGGTGAAAGATGGCCAGCAGATCGATTCGTTCGACGGCACCACCACCGTCGGCCAGGCGCGCACGGATACGCATCACCAGGTCGTGCAACATGAGGTCGGCTGCAAGGACCAGCCGGCCGGCAGCATCGATCTGTCACGCACGATCACGGTGTCGCCGCTGCGCGTCGATCCCGAGGGCGTGATGTTTTCGATCGACACGCAGGAAACGCTCGAGGACGACAATGCGCGGCGCACCGACATCGGCTGCAAGCTGCCGCCGCAGCCGCGCCAGGTGAGCGCGAGCCACCCGGGTCTCGTGGTGCCGCCGGATCAATGGGCGAGCTGGACGATCGTCGATCACAATCCGAGCCTCGTGTACCGCGTGCATGCGAACGTCGTGAGCAACGGTGCGAACGGCAACGGCACGAACGGCGGCATGAGCGGCAATGGCGCCGCGACCGGCAGCAGCAATCCGAACTGACAGGAACCGCGCGCCTTACCGACGCGCTCAAACAGCACACGTGGATAACGCGGCATGCGAAACCCAGAAGAACTGATCCGCGAGAGCCTCGCGCCGAACGATTTCGTCGCGGTGAGCTGGAACCTGCACAAGGGCCGCACGCCGCTCGGTTTTCAGGCCTGGCAGGCGATGCAGCGCTGGGTTCAATCGACCCACGCCGACGCATACTTCCTGCAGGAAGCGATGGCGCGGCGTATGCCGTCGCCGGTATTGGCGAGCAGTTTCGGCACGCCGATGGGCGATCCAATGACCGATGTATGGCACTGTCAGGCAACCGAAATCGCGCGCGCGCTCGAACTCGAAGTCGCGCTCGGCCCGAACGTGTTCAAGCCGTCATGGCGGCACGGCAATGCGATCCTGTCGCCGCATCCGCTCGATCTCGGCGGCCGCTGGGACATCTCCGCGCACCGCTTCGAAAAACGCGGCCTGCTGGTCGCGCGTGCGACGTTCGGCGGACGGCTCGTCACGTTGCTCTGTGCGCATCTCGCGCTGACGCGTCCGGCGCGGTTGCGGCAGATGGACTGGATCGCGCACTGGATCGCGAAGGAAGCCCCCGACGGTCCGCTGGTGCTGGCCGGCGATTTCAACGATTGGCGCAACGACTCGGTGCCGCTCTTTCGCGAGCATGGCTTGCAGGAAGTCGCGACGCTGCTCGGCGAACCGGCGCGCACGTTCCCGGCGTTCTCGCCGGCGCTGTCGCTCGACAAGATGTTCGTGCGCGGCATGCAGCCGGTCGAATGGATCCAGCCGACGCAGGAGACCGCGTGGCTGTCCGATCATTTGCCGTATATGGCGAAGTTGCGGCTGGAGTGAGCGCTTCTGTCGGTTGAGCTTTCGCCAACGGAAAGCGCGTCCCCCCTCACTCGCGATGCGGCGTCCAGCTCAACGCCGCTTCGATCTCCTCCCCCGGCTGCAATTCGCAGCCACCGACGTGTTCTTGTGTACCAACCGCGTTGAAGCAATCGGTCGTATTCGTGACCGGTTCCACACATAACTGCGGATCGTTGACCGGCGCGAACACGACCAGGTGATCGAACGGCGCGTCGGCACGCATCGTCAGATTGCGGCGCTCGTCGGGCCACGCGATCGTCGCCACGCGCGACCAGTTCGAAAAGTTGTTGTCGAGATCGAACGCATCGGGCGACATGCCCGCGCGCAATGCGTCGACGGCGGGATGCGGGCTGAGATGCGTCGGCAGCACGTCGGTGTCCGCGTGCCACATCGCCTGCACGTCGGCATGGATGCGCGTCGCCGGGGTGCGCGGATAGTACGGATGATGGCCCATGCCGAACGGCATCGGCCGGCCGGCGAGATTGCGCGCGGACATCGTGATGTGGAGCGCGCCACCGCGCAACTCGATACGCTGCCGCGCGCGATAGCGAAACGGCCAGTCGTTAGTCACGCTCGCATCCGGTTCGTGCTCGAAGTGCAAGTCCACCGCGCTTTCGCTGCGTGCGCCGACGCGCCACGGATGCCGCCA
Organism: Paraburkholderia sp. MM5384-R2; assembly: GCF_014201025.1. Taxonomy (NCBI): domain Bacteria; kingdom Pseudomonadati; phylum Pseudomonadota; class Betaproteobacteria; order Burkholderiales; family Burkholderiaceae; genus Paraburkholderia; species Paraburkholderia sp. MM5384-R2. Next base: position 76,081 of record NZ_JACHDI010000014.1, on the reverse strand, counting down.
CGCGTTGCCATGCAGCGCGTGGGCGAAACGCGGGTCGTTGCCGGCGAGATCGATCGTCGCGCCGTCGAACGCGAAGCGCGCATCGCGAATCCGGTTGCAGTATGGGAACAGCGGAAAGCTCGCCATGCGCAGCGGATCGCGCGCTTCGAACGCTTCCGGCAGCGCCGGCCGCAGCCAGTGCAACGGACCTTCCGGCGTGACTTCGTAGAACGCCGCGAGCGCGCCGCCAACGTCCGGCGCGAGCACCGCTCGCAACGCACCGGCCGACAACGTGACGAGGCGCGCGGCGATCACGGGATCGTCGAGCCATGAGCGTTGAGTCGCCGATCGAGTCACGGCATATGCCTCGCGCGGCCGGGCAGGATTCAGGGAAACGTCGCGCATGGTCAGACGAGGCGAAACCGCGAGCGGAAAGCGGCATCAACGTGCATTCATATCTCCTTTGACTGCCGCGCACCCCGCGGCCGGAGGACCACCTCAGTCCGCCCCGTCGAGAATCGCACGACACCGCACCATTGGTCAATATTATTAGTAATAAATTCGTTCAAAAATGGCTGGTAACGGACCGTACGCTCCGTTCCCAAATGGCGGGTTAGCGCGCGTTGCCGCGCGCATATTATTAGTGGTACCGTCAGCAGCATGATGCCGCTGGCATTCCCCCGCTTCAGCGCCGCCTCGGCGCGGCCCGCACAATGAAAAAATCGACTCAACGCCGTCCCACCATGACCGACGTCGCGAAGCTCACCGGCGTGTCGCAATCCACCGTCTCGCTCGTGCTCAACAACGCGGCCGGCGCAAAATTCTCCGATGCGACCCGCAACAAGGTGCTGAAGGCCGCGCACGACCTCGGCTACCGGCTGTCGCTGCGCGCGCTCGTAGCGGCATCGAGCGACGAGCGCAACCTGATCGTCTATCTGGCCGACGAAATCTCGACGAGCCCGCACCCGGTCGTCAACATCGACGGCGCGCGCGACGCCGCGTACGCGAGCGGCAAGATGCTCGCGGTCTACTCGACGCACGGCAACGCCGACATCGAAAAACAGGTACTCGACACGGTCCTCACCAATCCGCACGTGTTCGGTGTGATCTACGCGACCGTCTACACGCGCAAGGTCGCGCCGCCGAGCGCGCTGTCGCAGGTGCCGACCGTGCTGCTGAACTGCTACACCGGCGACAGCACGTTCTCGTCCGTGGTGCCAGCCGAGGTCGCGGGCGGCCATCTGGCGACCGAGTACCTGCTGCAGGCCGGCCACCGGCGCATCGGCTACATCAACGGCGAGCCGTGGCAGGACGCCGCGAAAGACCGCCTGAAGGGCTACCGAACCGCGCTCGCGACCGCCGATCTGCCTTTCGCGGCCGAACTCGTGCGCGACGGCGACTGGAGCCCCGGCCTCGGCTTCGAGCTGACGCTGTCGCTGATGCGCGAGGCCAATCCGCCCACCGCGATCTTCTGCGCCAACGACCTGACCGCGATCGGCGCGATCGAGGCGCTCAAGCAGCTCGCCCTGCGCGTGCCCGAGGACGTGTCGGTGCTCGGCTACGACGACCAGGAAATCGCGCGCCACACGCATCCGCCGCTATCGACGGTGGTGCTGCCCAACTACGAACTCGGCCGCTGGGCCGTCGAAACGCTGCTGCAGGAAGAGCAGAATCGCGCAGCCGGCGCGCCGGTGCGCCATCGCACGGTCAAGCTCGACGGACCGCTGGTGGAACGCACCTCGGTCAGGGTAATTACCGAGGCAAAACCGGCGGCAATTAATATTATTAGTGATTGACAGATAATAATTTTGAGTGGAATAATCGGCACGTCGGGTCGGGAAGACAGCGCGCCGGTGGGTCATAGCCAATCGCGCGCTCGCCGGCGAACCAACGTCGCCCCCCCGGCTGGACAGAGGCAATCCCGAGCAGCACGAAAAGCAAATAAATACCCCGCCCGCACGGTCCGCGAGCACCGTGCACAAGTGGCGCCATCTCGCGATGCAGCGCGAAGTGATCGTGCTGCTCGCGATGCTGCTGTTCAACCTGATATTCACGCCGCACTTCTGGTGGTTGCAGACGTTCAACGTGAACATGACGCAGGTCGTGACGATCGTGATCGTCGGCATCGGCATGACGCTGGTCGTCGCGACGGGCGGCATCGATCTGTCGGTGGGCGCGTCGATGGCGATTTCGGGCGCGCTTGCGCCGAGGCTGTTTCTCAACATAGCGGGGCCGCTCGGCGTCGGGCTTGCGTTCGTGCTGCCGGTAGTCGCGGCGGCCGCATGCGGCGTGTTCAACGGCCTGCTCGTCACTCGTTTATCGGTGCAGCCGATCGTCGCGACGCTCGTGCTGTTCATCGCCGGACGCGGCATCGCGCAGGTCGTCACCGACGGCAGCCTGCAGGCGTTCGACACGCCAGCCTTTCAGTGGATCGCGCTCGGCAAGGTCGCGGGCGTGCCGTTCCAGGTGCTGCTGATGCTCGCGCTGGTCGGCGGGTTCGCATAGGTCGTGCGCAAGACGTTGTTCGGCCAGCATCTGCTGATCACCGGCGGCAACGAAAAAGCCGCGTATCTGTGCCGGCTCGACACAGCGCGCGACGCACGCGGCGCGATGCGCCTGCCCGTATCACCAACCCGTCGAAGCCAGTGTATGAACCGGATGCAGATATCGCACGAGAAGCCTCCATTTGACACCTCCTACTCGCATGGGCGGCCGCAGCCGCCAGGACGAGTCGCGCACCCACCGCACTGCCTGGCTTCGCGCGACTCGCGCCCTGCGTAAACGAGGCAACGTCGGGCGTATTCCCCAAAAAATCGCGGCGTGCAAACGATAGTCGAAAGCGAGGCGATCTCGATGGCGCCGGCAGGGTTCCGCCCCATTTGCCAGTTTTATCAGCAGGGTCAATGCTGCAGCGCACGCCGCCTTTCGGTATCATCCTGAAAATGTTGCCCTTGCGGCGCGTCGCTTTCGCGCCTGCCGGGCAACCAATGGCAGCCGCCTTTCGCGGCGTTCGCCGAATCGCCGTACCCCGCTGAAGCACGGCCGCACTCACGCCAACGTACTTCGCGGCGCCAGCATGCCGGCGCCGCCGCTTCCCGGTTTGGCAACCCGCTTTACCACGCTCGGCCGCCGCGCCGCGGCCCCGCCCCGGCGGGCACGGTAAAATGACGGATTGCGCGGGAGTCCCGACCACGGGTCAGCGCAGCATTGCCCTTGCCGTGCCGGCCGGCTCAGACGACTGGCCGCCTTTGTTTTCGCACTATCCAAGAAGCCATGAGCAACCTGAATTCACAAACCGTCCTGAGCGTCCATCACTGGACCGATACGCTTTTCAGCTTCACCTGCACGCGCGATCCGTCGTTCCGTTTCGAAAACGGCCAGTTCACGATGGTGGGCCTGCAGGTCGAGGGCAAGCCTCTGCTGCGCGCATACAGCCTCGCCAGTGCGAACTACGAAGAACATCTCGAATTCCTCAGCATCAAGGTGCAGGACGGCCCGCTCACATCGCGACTGCAGCACCTGAAGGTCGGCGACGAAGTGCTGATCGGCAAGAAGCCGGTCGGCACGCTGGTGGCCGACAACCTGCTGCCGGGCAAGACGCTGTGGCTGTTGTCCACCGGCACGGGCCTCGCGCCGTTCATGTCGATCATCAAGGATCCGGACATTTACGACCGCTACGAGCGCGTGGTCCTCACGCATACCTGCCGTTTCGTCGACGAACTCGCGTACAAGGAATACATCACCGAGCACCTGCCGGCGCATGAACACCTCGGCGAGTTCGTACAGGAAAAGCTGCTGTACTACCCGACCGTCACGCGCGAGGCGTTCCAGAACCGCGGCCGCATCACCGAGCTGATCGAAACCGAAAAGCTGTTCGCCGACCTCGGCGTGCCGGGTTTCTCGCTCGAGGACGACCGCGTCATGCTGTGCGGAAGCCCGCACATGCTGCGCGACACGCGCAAGCTGCTCGAAGACGCGGGCTTCAAGGAAGGCAGCAACAACGAGCCGGGCCATTACGTGGTCGAAAAGGCCTTCGTCGGCTAAGCCGGCCGGCATTCTTCTTCACGGCCCGCGCGCCGCGAATTCCAAAAAAGGAGCCTCCGGGCTCCTTTTTTTGTTGCTCCGTTACAAATTGGAGCGCGTGGCGTCACCTTCGCTGTCAGAATTCCTCTGACAGCACGAGTCCGCGGTAAACATCATGTAATCTCTGAAGACTCTGCGCTAAGCCTTGGTGGGACTGCTTTTTTAATCTTTTTGAGATATCATCGCGCCGCGAGATCAGACGAATTCATGCACCGATCGTCGTCCACCCGAGTTGTTACTGAATGTAAATTTCGTTACGTTGGGCCATCGTGTTTCGTCCGACGCGAAACCTCGTGATTCGCGGGCTTTGAATGCGTCTGCGCGTGCCCGCTTCGCCGTCCACTCCGCCTCCTGAGAGGGAAATTCATGGATACGTCGACTGCCGTCCCGTTCAACGCTGCGCTGGCTTCGGCCGCGCAGCGTGATGGCTTCGACATGCCATCGCTCGCCGCGCGCGAGATCGAGCGGCTGCGCGCGCGGGTACGCGAGCTGTCGGCCGAATTGGTCGACGCGCAGGAAAGCGTGCGCCGTCACGTCGCGCGCGAGCTGCACGACGGCGTCGGCGCAGAGCTGACTGCGACGCGCTTCGCGTTCGCCGGCATCGAAACCTGGCTGCCCGCCGACGCGCCGCCTCAATGCGCGGCCGCGCTCGCGGTCGCGAATCGTTCGCTCGACGCCGTGCAGGCGGCAAATCGCGACGCCATCGCGCAACTGCACGCGCCGTCGTTCGAGACAGGCCTCGCCGGCGCGCTGCAGTGCTGGGCACGCGACTTCTCCATGCGCACCGGCTTGCGCACCACCTTCACCTGCAGCGGTGACGCGCGGCTCGCGCGCCTGCCCGCCGATGCCGCGCTCGCCGTGTTCCGCGTCGCGCAGGAAGCGCTGAACAACGTCGCGAAGCACGCGCGCGCGACCTGCGCCGACCTGCGCGTCGAAACCGGTGCGCGTCATCTGAGGCTCCTCGTCAGCGACGATGGCATCGGCCTGCCGCGCGGCGCGCGCGAACGCGGTGGCCAGAAAAAAACCGGCGGTCGTTTTGGCCTCGCCGGCATGCAGGCGCGCTGCGCCGCATTCGACGGCACGCTGCGAATCAGCGCGAGGCGCACGAGAGTCGATCGTGGCGAGGACAGCGGCACTGGCAGCAACGGCGCCATCACCCCGCGCGGCACCCTGATCCAGGCCCGCTTCGCGTGGCACGCGCTGCGCGCGGCCGCCCCAACGCCGCGCGCCGCCCGGCGCGCGCTGCAATCGTGAGCCCGCGACCATGAGCCTGCGCATCCTGATCGTCGAAGATCACGCGGTGGTCCGCCAGGGCGTTCGCCAACTGCTGCTCGATCGCGGCGTCGCGCGCGAGGTCGCCGAGGCGCAAAGCGGCTCCGAAGCGCTCGACCTGGTCGTCCACCAGAGCTTCGACGTCGTGCTGCTCGACATTTCGCTGCCCGACATGAATGGCGTCGAGGTGCTCAAGCGTCTGAAGCGCAAGGCGCCGCGCGTCGCGGTGCTGATGTTCTCGATGTATCGCGAGGACCAGTACGCGGTGCGCGCGCTCAAAGCCGGCGCGTCCGGCTATCTGTCGAAGACGGTCGATGCCGCGCAGATGATCGGCGCGATCCAGCAGGTCGCGGCGGGCCGCAAGTACGTGAGCCCCGAGATGGCCGAGGCGCTCGCCGACTACGTGTCGTTCGACGGCGAGCAGTTGCCGCACGAAAAGCTGTCCGATCGGGAGTACCAGACGCTGTGCATGCTCGCGTCAGGCAAACGTCTCACCGATATCGCGGCCGCGCTGTCGCTGTCGGTGAAGACGGTCAGCGTGTACCGCACGCGGCTGCTCGACAAGATGAAGCTGCGCAACAACGCCGAGCTGACCTTCTATGTAATGAGCAACCGCCTGGTCGATCTGAATCCCGCGATGGCGGGCTAGTCCAGCAGGCGCCGCCTGCCGTGCCTCTCGCTGTCGCCCCGCTTCCCACACCGCAAGACCATCTCGAAATCACCTCCTGGCGGGAGTTTCCGCCCATCGCCTTGGCCCAGAAAGCGCCGCGCGAACCAGCCCGGCGACACGCATCCGCTAGAATCGCGGGTTTTCCCGACATTCGGCGCGCAACACGCGTGCACCACTGGAGACCCACGCCAATGTCCCTGTTTCGCAAAAAGAGCGTCGAGCACATGCTTGCGGCGAGCGCTCAGAGCGCCGGCCTGAAAAAGGCGCTGGGCGCGCTCGACCTGACTTTCCTCGGCGTCGGCGCCATCATCGGCACCGGCATCTTCGTGCTGACCGGCACGGGTGCCCTACAGGCCGGCCCCGCGCTGATGATCTCGTTCCTGATCGCGGCGATCGCCTGCGGATTCGCCGCGCTCGCCTACGCTGAATTCGCATCGACGATTCCGGTCGCCGGTTCGATCTACACGTACTCGTATGCGACGCTCGGCGAGCTGGCCGCGTGGATCATCGGCTGGGACCTGATGCTCGAGTACGGGCTCGCGACCTCGGCGGTGTCGGTCGGCTGGTCCGGCTATCTGCAGTCGTTGCTGTCGGGCTTCGGCGTATCGCTGCCGATGGCGCTGAGCGCAGCCCCCGGCGCCGTGCCCGGACACGAAACGCTGTTCAACCTGCCCGCCTTCCTCGTGATGATGGCGATCACCACGCTGCTGTCGCTCGGCGTGCGCGAATCCGCGCGAATCAACAACATCATGGTTGCGATCAAGGTCGTCGTCGTGCTGCTCGTGATCGGCGTCGGCGTGTTTCACGTCACGCCGGCCAACTGGCACCCGTTCATGCCTCACGGCTGGAGCGGCGTGTTCGGCGCGGCCGCGGTGATGTTCTTCGCGTTCATCGGCTTCGACTCGGTGTCGTCGGCGGCCGAAGAAGTGAAGAATCCGAAGCGCGACCTCCCGATCGGCATCATCGCGTCGCTCGGCGTGTGCGCGGTGCTGTATGTGGCCGTGGCCGCGGTCGTCACCGGCATCGTGCCGTCCGGGAAGTTCATGGGCATTTCGCACCCGGTGTCGTACGCGCTGCAACTCGCGGGGCAGAACTGGGTCGCGGGCTTCATCGACCTCGGCGCCGTGCTGGGCATGCTGACCGTGATTCTCGTGATGGCTTACGGTCAGACGCGGGTGATCTTCGCGATGTCGCGCGACGGCCTGCTGCCCGCGAAGCTGTCGAAAGTGCATCCGCGTTTCGCGACGCCGTTCTTCACGACGTGGCTCGTCGGCATCTTCTTCGGCCTGATCGGCGCGCTGGTGCCGCTCAATGTGTTGGCTGAGCTGATCAATATCGGCACGCTCGCGGCGTTCTCGATGGTATCGATCGCGGTGCTCGTGCTGCGCAAGACGCACCCAGAGCTGCCGCGCGCGTTCCGTTGCCCTGGCGTGCCGGTCGTGCCGGTGCTCGCGGTCGCATCGTGCCTGTTCCTGATGCTGAACCTGCAAGGCATCACGTGGGGCGCGTTCGTGATCTGGCTGCTGATCGGCATGTTCATCTATTTCGGCTACTCGCGCCGTCATTCGAAACTGGCAAAGTAAAGCGCCGTTTCGATGAAGCCTCGCCAATGAGCTGAATGCTCGCGAGCGTGGCCTCGCTTTCCGCTGATCTATCGATGCGCCCCGTCATGCTCCGCAGACGGGGCGCTCGTCTTTACGGCGTTCCATTCCGTGGCCGCCGTGTTCTCTTCGTGCGCTCGCGCGCGCCGAACACACTTCCCCTCATAGCGCGCCCGCGCGATTTGTGCTTTACTTTTCGGCAGATTTGTAAAACCCGTAGCACCCTCATCGGACTTGGCGAATCGAAGTCAGCACGCAGTCGAAGCAAAGCAGGGGCAATAACAATCACAGGTCCGGTCTCACCCACAGCAACTATCTTGCATGGGATCGTGGTCTGCGCCGAGGCAGGGATCGATACGCCGAAGCGCTCGCTCCGATCAATATAGGAGACAGCTTCATGGCGATCAGCATCAGTCTGACGGTCAATGGCGCGCCCGTGAGCGCCTCAGTCGACCCTGGCACCCTGCTTGTCCAGTTCCTGCGCGATCAACTCCGTCTGACCGGCACCCATGTCGGCTGCGATACGGCGCAATGCGGCGCCTGCACCGTCCATCTGAACGGCCGCGCGATCAAGTCCTGCAACATCCTCGCCGTGCAAGCCGATGGCGCGGAACTCACGACCATCGAAGGGCTCGCGCACAACGGCGCGCTGCATCCGATGCAGGCCGCGTTCAAGCACTGCCACGGTCTGCAATGCGGCTTCTGCACGCCGGGCATGGTGATGAACGCGGTGTCGCTGGTGCAGCGTCAACCCGATCTGACCGGCGACGAGGTGCGCGAGCAGCTCGACGGCAATCTGTGCCGCTGTACGGGCTATCACAACATCGTCAAGGCCGTGCTCGAAGGCGCCGCGGGTATGAAGTCCGCCGCATCGAGCGCATCTGCCGGCGCGAATGCCGCCGGCGCCACCGCCGCTTGAGGAGCCGACGATGAACGCACCCGATACACAGAGCCTGATTGGCGCCGCCGTCGAACGCAAGGAAGACTATCGCTTCCTGACCGGCAAAGGCCAGTACACCGACGACATCGTGCTGCCGCAGCAAACCTACGCGGTGTTCCTGCGCTCACCGCACGCGCACGCGAAGATCGGAAGCATCGACACGAGCGCGGCCAAACAGTCGCCGGGCGTGATCGCGATCTTCACCGGCGCGGATCTCGCCGCCGACAACGTCGGCGGACTGCCGTGCGGCTGGCTGATCCACAGCACCGACGGCAAGCCGATGAACGAGCCGCCGCATCCGGTGATCGCGCATACGAAAGCACGGCACGTGGGCGATCAGGTCGCGCTCGTGATCGCTGAATCGATCAAGGCGGCGAAAGATGCGGCCGAACTGATCGAAGTCGATTACGAAGAACTGCCGGCCGTCGTCGATACCGCGCATGCGGCCGACCCTGGTCAAGCGGCCGTGCACGACGAAGTGCCCGACAACGTCTGCTACAACTGGGGCCACGGCGACAAGGCCGCGACCGACGCCGCGTTCGCGAAAGCCGCACACGTGACCACGCTCGACATCGTCAACAACCGCCTCGTGCCGAACGCGATCGAACCGCGCGCGGTCAACGCGAACTATTCGGCGCAGGACGAGAGCTACACGCTGTACGTCGCGAATCAGAACCCGCACGTCGAGCGGCTGCTGATGGCCGCGTTCGTGCTGTCGCTGCCGGAATCGAAGCTGCGCGTGATCGCGCCGGACGTCGGCGGCGGCTTCGGCTCGAAGATCTTTCTATACGCCGAAGACGTCGCGCTCACCTGGGCGTCGAAGAAGATCGGCCGGCCGGTCAAATGGACCGCCGAGCGCTCCGAGGCGTTCCTTTCCGATGCGCACGGCCGCGATCACGTGACCAAAGCCGAGCTTGCGCTGGACGCCGACGGCAAGTTCCTCGCGATGCGCGTGCATACGATCGCGAACATGGGCGCGTATCTGTCGACATTCGCGTCGAGCGTGCCGACGATCCTGTACGCGACGCTGCTCGCCGGGCAATACGCAACGCCCGCGATCTATGCCGAAGTGAAGGCGGTCTTCACCAACACCGTTCCGGTCGATGCGTATCGCGGCGCGGGCCGGCCGGAAGCGACGTTCGTCGTCGAGCGTCTGGTCGAAGCCGCGGCGCGCGAGATGAAACTCGACCCCGCGGAAATCCGCCGCCGCAATTTCATCACGCAATTCCCGTACGCGACGCCGGTCGGCCTCACCTACGACACCGGCGACTACAACGCGATCCTGTCGCGCGCGCTCACGCTCGCGGACGTCGAGGGCTTCGCCGCACGCCGGCAGGAATCCGAAAAGAACGGCAAGCGCCGCGGCCTCGGCTACTCGTGCTACATCGAGGCATGCGGTCTTGCGCCGTCGAACATCGCGGGCGCGCTCGGCGCGCGCGCGGGCCTGTTCGAAGTCGGCCAGATCCGCGTACATCCGACCGGTTCAGTCACCGTGTTCACGGGCTCGCACAGTCACGGCCAGGGCCATGAGACGACCTTCGCGCAAGTCGTCGCGGACCGCCTTGGCATTGCCCTCGAAAGCGTCGAGATCGTGCACGGCGACACCGGCCGCATCGCGTTCGGCATGGGCACGTATGGTTCGCGTTCGATCGCGGTCGGCGGCTCGGCCATCTCGAAGGCGCTCGACAAGATCGAAGCAAAGGCGAAGAAGATCGCCGCGCATCTGCTCGAAGCGTCGGCTGAAGACATCGAGTTCAAGAACGGGGTGTTCCGCGTCGCGGGCACCGACCGCACCAAGGCGTTCGCGGAGATCTCGCTCGCCGCGTACGTGCCGCACAACTATCCGCTCGACGTGCTCGAACCGGGGCTCGAAGAAAGCGCGTTCTACGATCCGACCAACTTCACGTATCCGTCGGGTGCGTATATCTGCGAGATCGAAGTCGATCCGGACACCGGCGTCTCCCGCATCCAGCAGTTCACCGCGGTCGACGATTTTGGCAACGTGATCAATCCGATGATCGTCGAAGGTCAGGTGCATGGCGGGCTCGGGCAAGGCATCGGTCAGGCGATGCTCGAGCGCTGCGTGTACGACAACGACAGCGGCCAGTTGCTATCCGGCTCTTACATGGACTACGCGATGCCGCATGCGTCCGACCTGCCCGACTTCACGGTCGAAACGTCGAAGGGCACGCCGTGCACGCACAATCCGCTCGGCGTCAAAGGCTGCGGCGAAGCGGGCGCGATCGGCTCACCGCCGGCCGTGATCAACGCGATCATCGACGCACTCGCGCCGCTTGGCGTGACCAATCTGCAGATGCCGGCCACGCCGCATCGCGTCTGGTCCGCGATTCAAGCGGCGAAGCAAGCCTGACCCAACGATCCTGAGCGGAGCATTCGACATGTATTCATTCGAGTATCAACGCGCGACGGATCCGCAAGCGGCCGCCGCAGCCCTCGCCGCCGACAGCGACGCAAAGTTCCTCGCCGGCGGCCAGAGCCTTCTGCCGACGATGCGCCTGCGTCTCGCGCAGCCGTCGCAACTGATCGACGTGACGCGCATTCCCGCGCTAAGGACGATCACCGTCGATGCCAGCACGGTGACGATCGGCGCAGCCGTCTGTCACGCGGACGTCGCCGAACACGCGGACGTGCGGCGCGTGTTGCCCGCGCTCGCGGAGCTGGCCGCGAATATCGGCGATCGCCAGGTGCGCGCGCTCGGCACGATCGGCGGCTCGCTCGCGAACAACGACCCGGCCGCGTGCTACCCGGCGGCGGCGATGGGCCTCGATGCGACGATCGTCACGGACCGGCGGCGCATCTCTTCGGCCGATTTCTTCGTCGGCATGTACGAGACCGCGCTCGCGCCCGACGAGCTGATCGTCGCCGTCGAGTTTCCGGTGCCCGAGCGTGCCGCATACGAGAAATTTCCCAATCCGGCGTCGCACTTCGCGTTGGTCGGCGTGTTCGTCGCGAAGTCCGCGAGTGGCGTGCGAGTGGCGGTGACGGGCGCGGCGGCGTCGGTATTTCGCGTGCCCGAGCTCGAAAGCACGCTGTCGGCGAACTTCACGCCCGAGGCGGCACGTGCAGTGAGCGTGTCGCCCGACGAGCTGAACGACGACATGCACGCGAGCGCCGCGTATCGCGCGCATCTGATTCCGGTGCTCGCCGCGCGCGCGGTCACGAAGGCAAATGCCTAGCGATCCTCGCTAGGCGCCCCGGCTTGCCGCGCCTTCACCACGGTGCGCGCAAGCCGGCTTCGTTCACTTCGCGAGCCGGCGCGACAGTTCGACGCCGGGCTCGCGGCCATTGCGTTCTTCACTCGCGCCACGCTTTGCCATGGCCTGTCGCGCAGATTCAGGATCACCATGCAGCCGGCTTCGATCGACGACACCCTCGCCCAACTCGCCGCCCAACGCTATTTCGCGAGCCGCGAGCTCGCGACCGCACTGTATCTCGCGCTGCGCATGGAGCGGCCGTTGTTCGTCGAAGGCGAGCCGGGTGTCGGCAAAACCGAGCTCGCGAAAGCCGCGGCGGGCATGCTCGGCACCACGTTGCTGCGCCTGCAATGCTATGAAGGCCTCGACACCGCGAGCGCGCTCTATGAGTGGGACTACCCGCGCCAGATCATGGCGCTGCGGCTTGCCGAAGCGAGCGGCGAGCGCCCCGACAACGACACGCTATATCGTGGCGAATTCCTGCTGAAGCGTCCGCTTCTGCAGGCGTTGATGCCCGACGAAAACCATCCCGGCGCGCGGCGCGTGCTGCTGATCGACGAAATCGACCGCGCCGACGAACCGTTCGAGGCGTTCCTGCTCGAACTCCTGTCCGACTTCCAGGTATCGATTCCCGAATACGGCACCGTGCGCGCGACGCAGCCGCCGCTCGTCATCATGACGTCGAACCGCACGCGCGAAGTTCACGACGCGTTGAAGCGCCGCTGTCTGTATCAATGGATCGGCTATCCGGACCGCGATCGCGAACTGGAGATCGTCGCCGCGCGCGCGCCGCAAACGTCGGCGCAATTGCAGCGGCGCGCGGTCGACTTCGTGCATCGGCTGCGCGGCATGGATCTGTTCAAGGCGCCCGGCATCGCCGAGACGATCGACTGGTGCCGCGCGCTCGAAGCGCTGTCGGTCACGGAGCTCGATCCGCAATCGGTGCAGAACACGCTCGGCGTGCTGCTCAAGTATCAGGACGATCTCGCGCGTGTGGATGCCGCGCAGATCGCGCAGTGTCTGTCCGGGTGAGGGTCGTTGGCATGACGAACGGAACCGGCTCGGGCAGGCTCGACGACACGAACCAGCACACTGCGCCCACGCTCGCGCGCAACGTCGTCCATTTCGTGCGCGTGCTGCGCGGCGCCGGCTTGCCGATGTCGCCCGCACAAGCAGTCGACGCACTCGCCGCGTTGCAGTGGATCGACCTCGGCCGCCGCGACGACGTGCACGCCGCGCTTGCCGCGCTGCTCGTCACCGCGCCCGACGAACGCGAACTCTTCAATGCCGCGTTCGATCTGTTCTGGCGCGACCCCGATTGGGAAGGCAAGCTGCGCGCGCTGCTGCTGCCGAAAGTGCGCGACGGGCTGCCACCGCCGAAGCGCAACAACCGTCTCGCCGATGCGCTCGCGGTGCGCATGCCACCGTCGCCGCATCTGAATGCGCAGCAGGAAACCGAGCAGCAAGAGTTGCATGCGCAGTTGACGTTCAGCGCGCAAGAGCGGCTGCGTCATCGCGATTTCGACACGCTGAACGCCGACGAATGGCGCACGCTGCGGCATCTGATTCGCAGCCAGCGGCTGCCGCTCGCAACCGAATCGACGCGGCGCCTGAAGGCGGCATCGCACGGCACGCATGCGGACTTGCGCGCGAGCGCGCGGCATGCGGTGCGCGCCGGTGGCGACTGGACCGTGTGGAAGTATCGCGCGAGGGTCGAGCGCAAGCCGCCGCTCGTGCTGCTGCTCGACATTTCCGGCTCGATGAGCAACTACTCGCGCGCGGTGCTCTACTTTTGCCACGCGTTGTTGCAGTCGCGCGAACGTCTGCAGGTGTTTCTGTTCGGCACGCGGCTCACGAACGCGACGCGCGCATTGCGCGAACGCGATCCGGACGTCGCGATCGCGACGCTCAGCGACCAGGTGGTCGACTGGTCGGGCGGCACGCGCATCGGCGCGGCGCTCGCCGAGTTCAACCGACGCTGGGCGCGCCGCGTGCTCACAGGTCGTGCGACGGTGCTGCTCGTCACCGACGGTCTCGATCACGAAGCGATCGACGTGCTCGATACCGAAATGGCGCGCCTCGCACGCTTCGCGCATCGCGTCGTGTGGCTCAATCCGCTGCTGCGGTTCAGCGGCTTCACTCCGAAGGCGCGCGGCGTGCAGGCGATCCTGCCGTATGTCGACGCGCATCGTCCGGTTCATAATCTAGACAGTCTCGCAGCATTCGGCCACGATCTCGCGCAACTGACGCGCGCGCCTCGCCACGCCGTCGCCGCGACGACACTCGCAGGAGCAACGTCATGGAATTGAGCGAAATTCATACGCTGCCGGTCGCGCAGCAGCAAACGTGGGACGCGTTGAACGACACGGAGATTCTGCGCGCTTGCATCCCCGGCTGCGAAAGCATCGACCCGGACGGCGAAAACGCGTACCTGGTCACGCTGGTCGCGGCGGTGGGCCCGGTCAAGGCGCGCTTCAAGGGGCGCATGCAACTGACCGATATCGACGCGCCGAACACCTACACCATTGTGTTCGAAGGCCAGGGCGGCGCCGCGGGTTTTGCCAAGGGCAACGCGCAGGTCTCGCTCGAAGCCGACGGCGATGCCGCGACGAAGCTCTCCTACACCGCCAATGCGCAGGTCGGCGGCAAGCTCGCGCAGATCGGCTCGCGGCTCGTCGACGGTGCGGCGCGCAAGATTGCGGGGGAGTTTTTCAAGCGCTTCGGCGCCCAGCTCTCGGGAGACAATAGCGCTGTTGAAACAGCGGAAGGCAACGCCCCGGTGGATACCGAAACCGAAACCGAAGCCGCATCCGCCTCCGAGCAAACGGAATCGAACGAGGCCGCGGACGGCGAGTCCGGCGGCGAAGCAAAGAAAGGGAAGAAATCATGGACAGCGTGGATCTCGAAGTTCTGAAAACCAGCGCCCGCTGGCTGGCGGACGGACATCGCGCGCTCCTCGTGACGGTCGTGAAGACGTGGGGCTCGTCGCCGCGTCCCGAGGGCGCGATGCTCGCGGTGCGCGACGACGGCCTCGTGGTGGGCTCGGTGTCGGGCGGCTGCATCGAAGACGATCTGATCGATCGCGTGCGGCAACGGGGCATCGAGCAGACACATCCGGAGGCGGTGAAGTACGGCATCACGGCCGAGGAAGCGCATCGCTTCGGCCTGCCGTGCGGCGGCACGATCCAGCTCGTGCTCGAACCGTTGACGCGGCAAAGCGGCATCGCCGAGCTATGTCACGCGGTCGAAAATGGCCGGCTCGTCGCACGCGAACTCGACATGACGACGGGCGCGATGCGGCTCGACGACGCGCAGGCGACCGACGGCGTGCATTTCGACGGTGAGCGTCTGTTGACGATCCACGGCCCGCGCTACCGGATGCTAGTGATCGGCGCCGGGCAGTTGTCTCGCTACCTGTGCCATATCGCGGTGGGACTCGATTATCAGGTGACGGTCTGCGATCCGCGCGAGGAATACACCGAGGAATGGGACGTGCCGGGCACGAAGATCGTACGCACGATGCCGGACGATACCGTGATCGACATGAAGCTCGACGAGCGCTGCGCGGTAATCGCGCTCACGCACGATCCGAAGCTCGACGATCTCGCGCTGATGGAAGCATTGAAGACGCCGGCGTTTTATGTCGGCGCGCTCGGCTCGCGCAGGAACAATCACGCGCGACGCGAGCGCCTGAAGGAGTTCGATCTGAACGAAGCCGAACTGGCACGCTTGCATGGACCTGTCGGCATTTATATCGGCAGCAGGACGCCGCCCGAGATCGCGGTGTCGATTCTGGCGGAGGTGACGGCGGCGAAAAATGGCGTGTCGCTGCCGACGCTATTGCAGGTCGAAGGCGCGAAGGCCGCGCGGGAGATTGCGGCGTCGGGTGGCGCCGCTTACAGCGTGTAGCCCGTCGACATCGCGCAATTAAGTGCTTTGCTCAATGTCGACAGGCGGCAGGCTCGCCGTGCATACCCGGCGAACCCTCTTTCGATCGCTTCCAAACGCTACGACCTGCTCGCCGACAAGGCGCTGTATGCGGACGCGCGCGGCTTCAGCGCGGTGACGCCGGTCACGCGCGACGGCCGCACGCGCTACGAATTCCGCTACGACAAGGCACACTTCGACCGGCTCGAACGCGGCTCGGTCGCGTACGTGTCGTACGGTGATCGGCTGATGGTGTCGACCTTCCCGAGCTATGCCGCGTTCGCCGCCTCCTACCGCAGCTCCGCGGCCGACCCGGGCGCGCACGAAGTCGCGATCCAGATCGACGTTGGTGGAGTCGTCGAATGTGGCGTCGCAGGCGCCTTGACCGTCAAGACGTCAAATCGGCCACAACGGCCCTTCCTGCATCGCGCCGATCTGCTCGCGCATCTCGAGGATGCGATCTTCCCAGTAGCGCTGCGTGTTGAACCACGGAAACGCGGCCGGAAACGCCGGATCGTTCCAGCGGCGCGCGAGCCATGCCTGATAGTGAATCAGCCGCAACGTGCGCAGCGCTTCGATCAGATACAGCTCACGCGGCTCGAATTCGCAGAAATCCTCGTAACCGGCGAGCAGATCGGCCAGCGCGCGCGACGCCTCCGCACGCTCGCCCGGCAGCAGCAGCCACAGATCCTGAATCGCGGGCCCCATGCGGCTGTCGTCGAAATCGACGAAATGCGGGCCCGCGTCGGTCCACAGCACGTTGCTCGGATGACAGTCGCCGTGCAGACGCAACCTGCGAATCTCGCCAGCCCGCTCGAACGCATACGCGACGCCTTCGAGCGCGAGATTCACGACGGTTTCCCACGCGGTGCGCAGATCGTCGGGAACGAAACGGTGCGCGAGCAGGAAGTCGCGCGGCTCGTAGCCGAACGTGTCGATGTTTAGCGTGGGACGTTCTACGTAGTCCTGGGTCTGCCCGATCGCATGAATGCGTCCGATGAAACGCCCCAGCCATTCCAGCGTGTCGCGCCGGTCGAGATCCGGCGCGCGACCGCCGCGTCGCTCGAAGACCGAGAAGCGGAAGCCGTCGAAGCTGTGCAGCGTGCGGCCATCGAGCACGCGCGCGGGCACGGCTGGGATCTCGCGCGCGGCGAGTTCGGCGACGAACGCGTGCTCTTCGAGAATCCCCGCGTCGCTCCAGCGCTCGGGACGATAGAACTTCGCGACCACGGGCGGACCGTCTTCGACGCCGACCTGATACACGCGATTTTCGTAGCTGTTGAGCGGCAGCAGACGGCCGTCGGTACGCACGCCGGTCGTTGCGAGCACGCCGTCGATCGCGTCGAGCACGGTTTCCGGCGTGAGCCGCGCGAATGGCACGGCGCCATCGGCGCCGGCCTCGGGATAGGAATTGTCGGGAATGGTGTCGTTCATGCCCCGCATTGTGCGCCGCGTCGCGGGGAAAGACGAGGGCGACGACTCGCAATGCGTGCGTGGCATCGCTAGAAATACGGGCTGATTTGGGACGCGCCGTGGATCGACGCGCGCATCGGCCCACGGCGATGCTGACGAGTCGATCTCACCTTACAGCATCACTACAGCCCGCACCTGCGGGTCACGCAACGGCAATGAGCAACCGGTAAGTCTCTCGTTCAATGCGTCTGCGCGCCGGCCGGACGTATCAGGTCGCCGGTATCGATCAGATCTTCCAGGAAAAAGGGTTCGGTATTGAGTTGCTGCGAGGCGCCGGGCTCGCCGGCGTACCACGCCACCATCGCCATGTCGCCAAGAATGCGCATGACGATTCCGCGCGCGCCTTGCGGAACGGCGATATGTACCGATCGGACAATGGAACCGACTTCCATGATAATTCCCCGCTTCCCTTAGCCGGCTTTATGATTTCACGCCGGTCGAGGTGATGATAAAAACGCCGCTTCGCATTTGACGTTGCGTGCGCACTTAATCTGTCGCGCGCATGGCGCGTGAGAGGTTCGAGTCATTTTTCCCGCTTTGCGGGGCTTTGGGAAGGCGAATAGAAGGCTTTCACCCGTCGTTTCGCCCTATTCCCATTACGTTGCGTACGGCCGATTATCTCGGCCTCAGACGTCGTAATGCAGACCATCATAAACCCTGCGGGGGGTGACATCAAAAACGTGCACTGCCGGAACGATCTGCCAGACGCGGGCGCCGCGCGGCTTCGCACCTGCCTTCGCGCCTGCGTTTCCGATCCGCGCGGCGCGCTCGCCGCTCATTTCATTCGTCTTCGCTAGTCATGTGGATCGTTCGTCTCGCGCTACGGCGCCCCTATACGTTCGTCGTGCTGGCGCTGCTGTTGCTGACCGTCGGACCGTTGACCATTCTGCGCACGCCCACCGACATCTTTCCGAACATCGATATTCCGGTGCTCTCGGTCATCTAGTCGTATAACGGCCGGCCCGCCGACGAAATGGAGCGGCGCATCGCGCTGAACTACGAGCGCGGCTTGTCGGTGGCGGTCAACGATATCGAACACACGGAATGTCCACGCTCGATATCGTCGAGCGCATCAAGACGATGATGCCGACGCTGCGCCATCTGGTGCGGCCGTCGCTGAATATCGACCCCGTCGCCGACCAATCGCTGTTCGTGCGTGCATCCGTGCAGGGCGTATTGCGTGAAGCGCTGATCGCCGCGTGCCTGACGGGCCTGATGATTCGATTCCGTTGTCGATGATCACGTCGATCATCGCGTTGTCCGCGCTCGGTCAGACGATCAACATTATGACGCTCGGCGGGCTCGCGCTCGCGGTCGGGATTCTCGTCGAGGATGCGACCGTCGCGATCGAAAACAACAGCCATCAGCTCGAACAGGGCAAGACGCTAGAACAGGCGATTCTCGACGGCGCGCATCAGATCGCGATTCCGACGCTGGTGTCGACGCGGGCGATCTGTATCGTGTTCGTGCCGATGTTTCTGCTCACCGGTGTCGCGCACTATCTGTTCATTCCGCTTGCCGAAGCGGTGGTGTTCGCGATGCTCGCGTCGTACTTCTTCTCGCGTACGCTCGTGCCGACGCTCGCGAGTCGCTGCTGTTGCTGCCGTTTATCGGCCGCGACTTTTTCCCCGCCGTCGATGCCGGCACGATCGCGCTGCACATGCGCGCGAAAACCGGCATGCGCGTCGAGGAAACCGCGGTGCTGACCGATCGTGTCGATGCGCGCATCCGTCAGCTGATTCCGGCCGGCG
This sequence comes from Paraburkholderia sp. MM5384-R2, assembly GCF_014201025.1. Lineage (NCBI taxonomy): Bacteria > Pseudomonadati > Pseudomonadota > Betaproteobacteria > Burkholderiales > Burkholderiaceae > Paraburkholderia > Paraburkholderia sp. MM5384-R2. The sequence continues at coordinate 57,170 of NZ_JACHDI010000014.1, read as the reverse complement.
AGCAGCATTCGATCATCGACAACATCGGTCTGCCGGTGTCGGGTATCAACCTTTCGTACAGCAACACGGGCACGATCGGCACATCCGACTCGGACATCCTGATCACGCTGAACCCCGATCATCATCCGAGTGCCGGGCGACGACGCGCTCGTGCATCCGTCGACGGCGACTTCGGGGGCGACGCGGGCGCCGGCGCCGGGCAGTGAAGCCGGGGCGCACGGCTAGCGCCGGGAGACAGGCGCGCGACGTGCTGCGGATGGAGCGCTGCGGGTCACCATTGGCACGCCGCGTTGCCCGCGACGCCGGCTTGAAAGGCGTTTTCAGCGTATCCTTAACACTTTTGCGCGTTTCCGTGTGACCCAAGGAGTTTTGTTGTGACCCTGCCGCCGCAATCCCAGCGGACTGCATCTGCCGTTCCCTCCCGCGGCGCAGCTTCAGCTGCTTGCGCAAGCACCACCACCGTGTCGGACATCCCTTATCTCGAACGCGGCTCGCGCGCGTACTGGCGTGCCAGCCTCGCGCTGCTGTTCGCCGGCTACGCGACGTTCTCGCTGCTCTACTGCGTGCAGCCGCTGCTGCCGTCGTTCTCCGAAGCGTTCAACGTGACGCCGGCGCAAAGCAGTCTGTCGTTGTCACTATCCACTGCTGCGCTCGCGCTCGCGATCTTCGTCGCCGGTTTCGTCTCCGAGGGTTGGAGCCGGCACAAGCTGATGACGCTGTCGCTGACGGTGTCATCGGTGCTGACGATTGGCGTATCGGTCGCGCCGCACTGGCACCAGCTGCTCGTGCTGCGTACGCTCGAAGGGCTCGCGCTCGGCGGCGTGCCGGCCGTCGCGATGGCTTATCTCGCCGAGGAAGTGCATCCCGACGGCCTCGGCCTCGCGATGGGCCTGTACGTCGGCGGCACGGCGATCGGCGGCATGGCCGGGCGAGTCATCACCGGCGTGGTCGCGGATCTGTTTTCGTGGCGCATCGCGATCGGCACGATCGGCGTGCTCGGCCTGCTGTCGATGCTCGCGTTCCGCGCGCTGCTGCCACCGTCGCGCCATTTCGTGCCGCGCCGCGGGCTCGGCTTCGCGCATCACCGCACGCTGCTGTTGCGCCAGTTCACGCGACCGGGTCTGCCGCTGCTGTTCCTGCTCGGCTTCGTGCTGATGGGCAGCTTCGTCACGCTGTACAACTACATCGGCTACCGGCTGCTCGCGCCGCCGTATCAGTTGAATCAGACGGAGATCGGCGCGATTTTCATCGTCTATCTGGTTGGCGTGGTCGCGTCGCCATGGTCCGGGCGCATGGCCGACACGTTCGGCCGTGCACGCGTGCTGATCGGGAGCCTGCTGCTGATGGTGCTCGGCCTCGCACTGACGATGCTGCATCCGCTCGCGGCGATCGCGACCGGTATCGCCTGCGTGACGTTCGGGTTCTTTGCCGGGCATTCGGTCGCGAGCGGTTGGGTCGGGCGTCTGGCGAAAGACGCGAAAGGCCAGGCCGCTGCGCTGTATCTGCTCGCGTACTACATCGGCTCGAGCCTGGTCGGTTCGTATGGCGGCCATGTGTGGGCCGGTCAAGGCTGGAACGGCGTCGTCGGGCTAGTCGGTGCGCTGCTCGTGATCGGCTTGATCGCGGCGAGCCGCCTGCGCGGGCGCGAATAGCCCGGCGCATCGGTCGCGTTGCGCGGTGCAGGCACCGCGAGCCGACCGCAATCAGCCAACCCGCATGGATCGGCGGCAAAACGAAAGGCTTGCGTAAGCGAACGTTTGCTATTTTCCCTCGCGTTTTGTTGCGCCGCGCCAATCGCCGCGGGCCGCGCCGCGCCTGGGTTCAGCAGCTTACGAATAAGCGCCGACGCGCCAGCTTGCGCCGTCGCGCCGCTCGATCGGTCTCCTATACTCGATTCGTGCAACCGCGCGGCATGATTTCGAAGCCGCGGCCTCTGCCGGAACGACACAGCAACCATCCCGCATGGGAGGAGACGAAGATGACCTACTTTACGATCGGCGATTTCATCCTGGTCATTCCGATGGCATTGGCGGGCGCGCTATTCGTCGGCGCGCTGCCCTGCAAGACCGAGTTGCGACACAACGGGCTGCGTGTGCTGGGCGCGCTGATCGGTGTGATGTGCGCGGTGGCGCTGGTCGAGGGTCTGCCGGCGCTCGTGTAGCGGCTCGGCGAAATACCTGCAGAAAAGCCGCACGCTGAGCGTGCGGCTTCGTTTTGCCCTTGCGTCCGTCCGCCTGTTGCGCGGACGCGCTGGCTCCTCACGCGATCAGATCGCCTGATCGGTCGACGGCTTTTCCCATAGATTGATCCCGCCTTCGGTCGCATAGCGATCGATTTCGGCGAGTTCGTCGGCCGAGAATGCGAGCTTCTTCAGCGCGCCGACGTTCTCGCGCACCTGCTCCGCGCGGCTCGCGCCGATCAGCACCGAGGTCACGCGTGGATCGCGCAACGCCCACGCGAGCGCCATCTGCGCGAGGCTCTGACCACGGCGCTGCGCGATGTCGTTGAGCTTCCGAACGTGCTCGATGTTCCGCGGGCTCAGATGCTCGTCTTTCAGCGAACCGCCGCCCGGCTTGTTGACGCGCGCATCTTCCGGCACGCCGTTCAGGTACTTGCCGGTCAACAATCCCTGCGCGAGCGGCGTGAACGCGATCGTGCCCGCGCCGACTTCATCGAGCGTATCGAGCAGGTCGTGTTCGATCCAGCGGTTCAGCATGTTGTACGACGGCTGATGGATCAGCAGCGGCACCTTGTATTCGGCGAGCAGCTTCGCCATTTCGCGCGTCTTCGCCGACGAGTACGACGAGATGCCGATGTACAGCGCCTTGCCCTGCTGCACCGCGCTCGCGAGCGCGCCCGCGGTTTCCTCGAGCGGCGTGTGCGCGTCGAAGCGATGCGAATAGAAGATGTCGACGTAATCGAGGCCCATGCGCTTCAGGCTCTGATCGAGACTCGCGAGCACATATTTGCGCGAGCCGCCGCCCTGGCCGTACGGACCGGGCCACATATCCCAACCGGCCTTCGACGAAATCAGCAACTCGTCGCGATACGGTTTGAAATCGTCCTTGAACAGACGGCCGAAGTTGGTTTCCGCGCTGCCGTACGGCGGGCCGTAGTTGTTCGCCAGATCGAAGTGCGTGATGCCGAGGTCGAAGGCCGTGCGCAGGATGTCACGCTGCGTCGAGATCGGCGTGGTGTCGCCGAAGTTGTGCCACAGGCCGAGCGACAGCGCCGGCAGTTTGAGACCCGACTTGCCGCAGACGCGGTATTGCATGTCCGAATAGCGTTCTGAAGCTGCTTCGTAAGCCATTGCTGGTGTCCTTGTCGATGAGATCGCCCGAGGATGGCGGGCGTGAGGATTCGCGCGTTGCGGGAGGCGTGCTGCTGGGGAGATTTGTTGTCGTGGTGTCGCCGCGGTGCGGCCAGACCGCTATGTTAGCCAATCGACGCGGCGCTTGCAGCGCAACCAGTATGCAGGATGGACGAGCACGCACGCCTCACCTACACTCTGGCCGGTTCAGGTTGATGGGAGGTGCAGATGACGAAAGCGATTTCGATCGCGCTGATTGTCGGCGGTATCGTGCTGCTGTATTTCGGCGGGCAGGCATTCAATTCGGTGAGCAGCGACGTGTCGCGCTTCTTTACCGGCTCGCCGAGCAACAAGGCGATCGTGCTGATCGTCGCGGGCGTGGTGGCGACGCTCGCCGGGCTGACGGGAATCGCGATGTCGGGGCGCAAGCGCTGAGCATCGGCGCGAGGCCCGCGACCAAAATAATCTAGAACACAATCTCGGGCTTCGCGGCCGAGCGCGTGCCGGGCAGCGGCACATTGCTTGCGCCGTGATAGGTGAACACCAGCGAGAACTTCACCTGGTCGCTCAGATTCTTGCCGGCCGAGTGCAGCGTGTTGCAGTGAAAGAACACCACGTCGCCAGTCTTCAGCTCGGGCGACACCGCCGTGCGGATCGCGGCCTCGTTCTCGGCGAGATCCGCGCGGAAAAACTTCGCTTCGTCGAAACGGTCCGATGTGAACGCGGCGCCGTGCGATTGCGGCACGAACCACAGCGCGCCGTTATCGACGGTTTCCGGGCCGACCGCGAGCCACACCGACATCAGATCGTCGCGCTCGAACGACCAGTAGCGCACGTCGCGATGCCAGCCGGTCAGGCTGCCGTACGCGGGGTGCTTGGTCATCATGCAGTTGTGATGCGCGCGCGACAGACGCGGCTCCTCGCCAAAATACAGCTCCATCCAGCCACGGATTTCGGGCGCGGTCGCCCATTGCGCGAACGCGGGGTGACGACCGTACGCGTCGAGCAGGCGCCGCACCGTATGTCCGCCTGGAGCATCCTTCGATGACGGCGCGCCCGGATACTGCAAATCCGCTTCGAATTCGATCGGCGCCGCCGCTTCCTGCAGCTGCCGCTGCGCGATCCGCTTCAGCTCGTCGCAACGCTCGGGCGACACGAGTCCTGGCACGACGACAAAACCCTGCTCCCGCAACGTTTGAATCTGCTCTTTCTTCGAATGGAGTGACATGGCGTTCCGTGACTGTCGACTAACTGATGTTCGATTGTAAAACGGGCGCGATCGGGGTGCGTTGGTTCACCGCGAGAGGCTCCTGTGTCCTGCTGATCTTTTGCGCCGATCGCCTTCGCTTTTCGCGGCGCGCCAATGCACCGGTTTCAGGCGCGCGGCGCGCCCGCACCGCACATTCGCTGGGCAAACGCGCACGCAAATCGCCCGGAAGGGGTGACAGCAGACTGGCATCCGCGACGATTCGATCCGCGGAGAAATCCGGTCTCGCAGGGTAATAACCGACTTTCTGACGTCATGATTCCCGTGTAGCCTGCTCGCATGTCGATCGTCGCTTACGCAGTTTTCTGTTGTGCGCAGGCCGTCAGGGCCCGTGCCGTCGGTTTCTCCGCGTTGTACCTTCGCTGCGCTGTGCGCCGTGTTTCGCGTCGCAATCTCCCGCGCCACGACCCGCACCGAATTTCCCGCTTTCAGGCCGTTCATCGCAACCCCGTCATTGGCACATATGGTGCTGTTTGTCCGTGCACATCCGGTGCACGCGCCGACGTGCGGTTCATTGCCTAAATGTGAAGCCATGCATACTCTTTTGAGCACCCGTCTTACCCGCGCCGCGCTGAAAGCGGCGCGTCCCGCGCGCCGCCATATGATGCGGGCGCTGCGCCATCATGCCGCGCGCACCCGCGCGCTCGGCGAGCAGTGGCGCGACGCGAAGGCCGTCGACGGCTTTCGGACCTGGTTCCATACGTTCTTCTCGGCGCTACGCCAGCAGAGCGGCACGCGCCGTCTGTCGCTGCGCACGCTGCTGCGCAAACCGACACCGTTGCGCCTCGCGGTCGCGAAACGCGCGCCGACGGTGCGCACGCCTGCGAGCCGCCGACCGCGTCGCCTGTTGACGAGCAGCGGCGGGTGGTTCGCGTTTGCGTTTGCGTTTGCGAGCCGGTGAGATTGCTGGGCCGGTGAGTTGCAGTTGCGCGTTGGTGGCTAGACCGCTGATCTGCCGACCGGCTGGCCGTTCACCGCTGGGCTGACTTCGAGCACCGCAAGACTTCGAGCGCGCCGCCTCGACGACGTGCTTCGCGCGGCGGCATCGCTACGCCATCGATAGACAAAGCAAAACCCCGCCGGCTCACGCCGGCGGGGTTTGTTTGCTTTCAAGCGGCGACCGGCTCGCGCTTATTCGGCAAGCGCCGCGACCGGCTCAGTGCCTGCCGCTTCGGCGAGTGCGAGCGCCTTGTCGGTGGCTTCCCACGTGAATTCCGGCTCTTCGCGGCCGAAATGACCATACGCCGCGCTCTTCTCGTAGACCGGGCGCAGCAGGTCGAGCATCTGGATGATGCCCTTCGGACGCAGGTCAAAATGCTGACGCACGAGTTCCGTGATCGTCGCATCCGACACGCGGCCGGTGCCGAACGTGTTGACCATCACCGAGGTGGGCTGGGCGACGCCGATCGCGTACGACACCTGGATCAGGCAGCGCGATGCGAGGCCCGCGGCCACGATGTTCTTGGCGACGTAACGGCCGGCGTACGCTGCCGAGCGGTCCACCTTCGACGGATCCTTGCCCGAGAATGCACCGCCGCCGTGCGGCGCCGCGCCGCCGTACGTATCGACGATGATCTTGCGGCCCGTCAGACCGCAATCGCCCTGCGGACCGCCGATCACGAAACGACCGGTCGGGTTCACGAGGAACTTGATGTCACCCTTGATCAGCTCGGCCGGCAGCGTCGGCTTGATCACTTCCTCGATCACCGCTTCGCGCAGCGTGTCGAGCTCGATGTCCGGCGAATGCTGGGTGGACAGTACGACGGTGTCGATCGAATACGGCTTGCCGTCGACGTAGCGCACGGTGACCTGCGACTTGGCATCCGGACGCAGCCAGGGCAGACGGCCGTCGCGGCGCAGATTCGCCTGACGCTCGACGAGGCGGTGCGACAGGTGGATCGGCAGCGGCATCAGTTCCGGCGTTTCCTCGCACGCGTAACCGAACATCAGGCCCTGGTCGCCCGCGCCTTGATCGAGGTTGTTGTCGTGCGCGCGGTCCACGCCCTGGGCGATGTCCGGCGACTGCTTGTCGTAGGCGACGAGCACCGCGCAGCCGCGGTAGTCGATGCCGTAGTCGGTGTTGTCGTAGCCGATGCGCTTGATCGTGTTGCGCGCGATCTGGATGTAGTCGACGTTCGCGGTGGTGGTGATTTCACCGGCCAGCACGACGAGACCCGTGTTGCACAGCGTTTCGGCCGCGACACGCGAGTACTTGTCTTGAGCGAGGATGGCGTCGAGGATCGCGTCCGAGATCTGGTCCGCGACTTTGTCGGGATGGCCTTCGGAAACGGATTCGGAAGTGAAGAGATAGTCGTTTGCCACGTTGCAGACTCCTGTTAGTGGTTACGGTTGCGTTCCACGTAGCCGACTTCGGGAGTCTGAAGCGGCGACGCTTTAGCGGATTACCTGACCGATGGACGCATAACCCATGAAAACCCATGGACCGCACCCGCCGGCTTCGCCCCGCAAGTTGTCTATTAACTCGGCGAAGCCCTTATTATAGCGACTTCCTTTGAATGTCACAGAGTCGAAACGAGTGCGGTCTCACGTCAATTTTTCCGCTTTCCACGATTTCGCCCCCTGCGGCGCCGCGCGCCTGGAGGCTGCATGCTGAGCCGCTACGGCGCGAAGCTCGCGATCGGGCTGCTCAAACTCTTTGCGCTGTTGCCTTACGGATTCGTCGCCCGTCTCGGTGACGGGCTCGGCTGGCTGCTCTACCAGATCCCGAGCCGTCGCAAGCGCATCGTTCATACGAATCTGAAGCTGTGCTTCCCCGACTGGAGCGACGAGCGCCGCGAGGACGTCGCGCAAAAGCACTTCCGTCATGCGATCCGCAGCTATCTCGAGCGCAGCGTGCAATGGTTCGGCTCGGCGAAGAAGCTCGAAAAGCTGATCCAGCTCGACAGCGCGATCGACCTGACGGATCCGAACCTGCCGCCCACATTGTTTCTCGGCTTTCATTTTGTCGGCATCGAGGCCGGTTCGATCTTTCTGAACTACTCGCTGAAGCGCCAGTGCGGCTCGCTCTATCAGCCGATGTCGAATCAGGAGTTCGAGGAAGTCGCGAAAGCAGCGCGCGCGCGTTTCGGCGCGGACATGGCGAGCCGCGCGGACAGCGCGCGCGTCGTGCTGCGCTGGCTGCGCGAACGCAAACCGGTGATGCTCGGCGCGGACATGGACTACGGCGCGCGCAATTCGACGTTCGTGCCGTTCTTCGGCGTGCCGACCTGCACGCTGACCGCAGTCGGCCGTCTCGCCAAGGTCGGGCACGCGCAGGTCGTACCGTTCATCGGCGAGGTGCTGCCGAACTACAAGGGCTACCGGCTCAAGGTCTTTAAACCTTGGGACGACTATCCGACCGGCGACGATGACGCTGATGCGCGACGCATGAACGAGTTTCTCGAAGAGCAGATTCCGCTGATGCCCGAGCAGTATTACTGGGTGCACAAGCGGTTCAAGACACGCCCGCCGGGGGTGCCGGGGGTGTATTGAAGGTGGGGCTGGGCTCCTTGCATGCCGTACCGTTTCCGATGTGCCAACGTGTATCATCTGCTATTGGCCGAGCACGGCTCCAATGGGTGATTCACCCAACGGCGGTGAGGCCGGGATTTTCGGCTCCGCCCGCACGCGCGAAGCCCTACGCAGCAACGGATACACGGAAAACGTGAAGCTCAAATTCACCAAAATGCACGGCGCGGGCAACGACTTCGTCGTACTCGACGGCTATACCCAACCGGTTGATCTAACCACGGCGCAGGTGCGCGCGTTGGCGAACCGCCATTTCGGCGTCGGCGCCGACCAGTTGCTGCTGGTCGAAAAGCCGACCGTCGAAGGCGTCGATTTCAGATATCGCATCTTCAATTGCGACGGCGGCGAGGTCGAACACTGCGGCAACGGCGCGCGCTGCTTCGTCAAGTTCGTGCGCGAGCGCGGCCTCACCGACCAGCGCAGCGTGCGCGTGCAGGTCCAGAAAGGCACGATCACGCTGACGATGCAGGACAACGGCGAAGTGATCGTCGACATGGGCACGCCCGTGTTCGATCCCGAACTCGTGCCGTTCGCGACCAAGGGTCTGCAAGGCCGCCGCGAAGGCGAGGATACGCTCTGGCCGCTCGACGTGAACGGCACGACGCGCTGGATGTCGGTGGTGTCGATGGGCAATCCGCACGCCGTGCAGGTCGTCGACGATGCCGAGGTGTTCCCGGTGCTCGCCGAAGGTCCGGCCATCGAGCGGCACACGCGCTTCCCGCAGCGGGTCAACGCGGGCTTCATGCAGATCGTCGACCGCAACGAGATCAGGCTGCGCGTCTACGAACGCGGCGCGGGCGAAACGCTCGCGTGCGGCACCGGCGCGTGCGCGGCGGTCGCGGCCGGCATCCGGCGCGGGCTGCTGGATTCGCCGGTGCTCGTACATACGCACGGCGGCGATCTGACCATCACGTGGGACAGCGCGCACCCAGGCGCGCCGCTGCTGATGGCCGGCCCCGCAGTTACCGTCTTCGAAGGGGAGATCGAGTTGGCCGAAGAGGCGTCGAGCGCCTCGTCGGACTCGACGCAGCACAATCCGTCCAGCCCGGCCGACATGGCGCCCTCCGTCTAACTCATTGACCGACGCGCCGCCGTGAGGCGGCCGTCCCGTAGTCCTCTAGCCGAAACCATGAACGATCGCGAAGTCGCCGAATACCTGCTCGCCAATCCCGAATTCTTCGTCGAACACGCGGAAACGCTCGCGACGATCCGGCTCGCGAACCCGCACGGCAAAGCCGCGGTGTCGCTGCAGGAGCGGCAGATGGAGATGCTGCGCGACAAGAACAAGCATCTGGAGCGGCGTCTTGCCGAACTGCTGCGCTACGGTCACGAGAACGACAGCATCGCGTCGAAATTCAACCGCTGGACCATCCGTGTGATGGCCGAGCGCGATCCCTACGCGCTGCCGCGCACGATCGCCGGCGGTCTGCGCGACATCTTCGACGTGCCGCAAGCGGCTCTGCGCGTGTGGGACGTCGCCGAGCCGTATGCGCAGGCGGACTTCGCGCGCCACGTCAGCGAGGAAGTGCGGATTTTCGCGGGCAGCCTGAGCACGCCGTACTGCGGCGCGAACACCGGCTTCGAGGCCGCGCAATGGCTCGCGCAAGCTGCGGCCGCGTCCCACGGGACGACCAACCCGGCGGCAAGCGCGACAACGAGCGCGACCGACGAGCTCGGCGTCGCCTCGAACGGGTCGGCGCAGAGCACCGAATCGATCGCGCTGCTCGCGCTGCGCGACCCCGACGGCGCCGAAGACGCGCCGACGTTCGGCCTGCTCGTGATGGGCTCATCCGACCCGCGGCGCTTCCACGAAGGCATGGCCACCGATTTCCTCACGCAGATCGGCGCGCTCGCGAGCGCCGCGCTGAGCCGGCTGCTGCCGCGCTGAGCCGCGCCACGCAACGTCACCGCGTACCGTGACCGCCGCCGACCCGATCGCCGCCTACCTGTCGCATCTCGAGCACGAGCGGCGGCTGTCGGCGCACACGCTGCGCGGCTACACGCATGAACTCGCGGAACTGAAGCAACTCGCCAAAGGCCGAGCGCTCGAAAGCCTCACCGCCGTCGACATCCGCGGCGCCGTCGCGCGCGCGCATGCGGGCGGTCTCACCGCGCGGTCGATCGGCCATCGGCTGTCGGCATGGCGGGCGTTTTATCGCTGGCTCGCGGGCCGCGTCGAGTTGCCGGCCAATCCGGTCGCCGCGGTGCGCGCGCCGAAGCAGGCGAAAATGCTGCCGAAGGCGCTTTCCGTCGACGACACCGCGCGCCTGATGGACAGCCCGCCCGCCGACTCGCCCGAAGGCCTGCGCGATCACGCGATGCTCGAGCTGTTCTACTCGTCGGGCCTGCGCCTCGCCGAACTGGTCGGCCTCGACGTGCGTTTCGCCGATGTCGACGGCTATCGCTCGGCCGGCTGGCTGAAACTCGATTCCGGCGAAGTCGAAGTGCTCGGCAAAGGCAACCGGCGGCGCGTCGTGCCGGTGGGCAGCAAGGCTGTGGCGGCGCTGAACGCATGGCTCGCGGTGCGCGAACCGATGGTCCGCCACGATCCGCATCCGCTGTTCCTGTCGGCGCGCGGCAACCGGCTGTCGCCGAACGTCGTGCGCGAGCGCGTGAAGCGCGCGGCGCTCGCCGCCGGCATTCCGGCCAACGTGCATCCGCACGTGCTGCGCCATTCGTTCGCGACGCACGTGCTGCAGTCGAGCGGCGATCTGCGCGCCGTGCAGGAACTGCTCGGCCACGCGAGCATCACCGCGACGCAGGTTTATACGGGCCTCGATTTCCAGCACCTCGCCCACGTCTACGACAGCGCGCATCCTCGCGCAAAGAAACGCAACTGATCACGCGACTGACGCCGCGCGCCACGACGCGCCGCCTTCGCTTGCACCTTACCTACACCTGATGAATACCCTTACGCTCAAACCGTCGAAAGAAAAATCGCTGCTGCGCCGCCATCCGTGGGTTTATGCCAATGCGATCGAGCACGTCGACGGCCGCCCCGCGCCCGGCGCGACCGTGCTCGTGCGCGCGCACGATGGCCGCTTTCTCGCCCGCGCCGCCTACAGCCCGCACTCGCAGATCCGCGCGCGCGTCTGGAGCTTCGACGAAGCCGAGCCGATCGATCACGCGTTCTTCAAGCGCCGCGTTCAGCGCGCGTTCGCGCATCGTCAGGCGATGGTGCGCGACACGGGCGCCGTGCGGCTGATCTTCGGGGAGGCGGACGGTCTGCCGGGCCTGATCGTCGATTACTACGTCGCCGAGGACGCGGATCAGCGCAGCCAGATCGTCTGTCAGTTCATGGCGGCCGGCGTCGAAGCGTGGAAGGACGCGATCGTCGCGGCGCTGGTCGGCGCGACCGGCTGCCCGAACGTCTACGAGCGCTCGGACGTGTCGATCCGTCAGAAGGAAGGGCTCGAGCAGATCACCGGCGTGCTCGCGGGCGAGCCGCCTTCCGAGAAGCTGATCGCGAGCGAAAACGGCGTGCGCTATCACGTCGACGTGCGCAACGGCCACAAGACCGGCTTCTATGTCGACCAGCGCGATAACCGTTTGCTCGTGCAGCAGTTCGCGAAAGAGCGCGACGTGCTGAACTGCTTCTGCTACACCGGCGGCTTTTCGCTCGCGGCGCTCAAGGGTGGCGCAAAGCGCGTGGTGTCGGTCGATTCGTCGGGTGAAGCGCTCGCGCTCGCGCAGCAGAACGTCGCGGCCAACGGCTTCGACGCCGACCGCGCGACCTGGCTCGACGCCGACGCGTTCAAGACATTGCGGCGCCTCTACGACGAAGGCGAACGCTTCGACCTGATCGTGCTCGATCCGCCGAAATTCGCGCCATCGCGCGAGCACGTGGACCGCGCCTCGCGCGCGTACAAGGACATCAATCTGACGGGCCTGAAGCTGCTGCGCCCGGGCGGTTTGCTGTTCACGTACTCGTGCTCGGGCGCGATCGATCCCGAGCTGTTCCAGAAGATCGTGTCGGGCGCGGCCGCCGACGCACGCGTCGACGCTCGCATCCTGAAGCGCCTTGGCGCGGGCGTCGATCATCCGCTGCTCACTGCGTTCCCCGAAGGCGAGTATCTGAAGGGGCTGCTGTTGCAAATCGCCTGATCGCCCTCATTCTCCCGGTGATTGCGCGTGGCGGCGGCGGCGGCTGCGGCCCGCCTCCGCGCAGGCGCCATCAGCCGGCCGCAGCGCGGCCGCCCCTGCGCCCGCCAGGCAAATATGTTTCAATGACCGGCTGGACGAGGCTCGCGCCATCTGGCTGCGGCGGCCCCGCCTAACGCATCTGGCTAGCCTTGCGCTAGCGTCCGATCACGCACCGTTTCACGACTTACAGGCGACCCACATGATTCCAGTCACCATCCTGACCGGCTTTCTCGGCAGCGGCAAGACCACCCTGCTCAAGCGCATCCTGAACGAAAAGCACGGCATGAAGATCGCCGTCATCGAGAACGAGTTCGGCGAAGAGAACATCGACAACGAGATCCTCGTGCAGGACACGAGCGAGCAAATCATCCAGATGAGCAACGGCTGCATCTGCTGCACGATTCGCGGCGACCTGTCGCGCGTGCTCAACGATCTGGCCGCGAAGAAGCAGGCGGGCGAAGTGGACTTCGACCGCGTCGTGATCGAAACCACCGGCCTCGCGAATCCGGGCCCGGTCGCGCAAACCTTCTTCATGGACGACCAGATCGCGAGCGAATTCCTGCTCGACGCGATCATCACGCTGGTCGACGCGAAGCACGCGAACCATCAGCTCGACGAGCACGAAGTGGTGCAGCGCCAGGTCGGTTTCGCGGACCGGCTGTTCATCACGAAGGCCGATCTCGTCGACGAGCGGCACATGGGCGATCTGCGCCACCGTCTGCTGCACATGAACCCGAAGGCGGCGATCAAGGTCGTCAATTTCGGCGAGGCGGACATCAAGGAAATTTTCGATCTGCGCGGCTTCAACCTGAACTCGAAGCTCGAAATCGATCCGGACTTCCTGAGCGAAGACGAACACGCGGATACCCACGCGCACGCGCACGACGAGCACGGCCACACGCAAGGCGACCATGACCACGATCACGCCAATTGCGATCATGACCATGGCCATTGCGATCACGAAGGCCATGATCACGGACATCACCACCATGCGCATCACGACGACAAGATCAAGTCGTTCGTGTACCGCAGCGATCGTCCGTTCGATCCGAACAAGCTCGAAGACTTCCTCGGCGGCATCCTGCAGATCTATGGCGAGCACCTGCTGCGCTACAAGGGCGTGCTGTACATGAAGGGCGTCGATCGCAAGGTCGTGTTCCAGGGCGTGCATCAAATGATGGGCAGCGACCTCGCCGCGAAATGGCAACCGGCCGAGAAGAAGACCAACAAGATGGTGTTCATCGGCATCGAACTGCCGCGCGATCTGATCACCGACGGTCTCGACGCCTGCCTCGCCTGAGCGGGCGCAGCGCCGTCGCGCAAGCAAGCCTCGGGCACACCCACGACACGCCGCGCGCAGCGCGGCATGCGCCGTGCTACTTCTAGTGCGGTGAGACGCCCGCCGCCGACTGCGCGGGCGTGAATCCTCTGCTGAAACTGCGACGCCGCGGCGTCGAGGCCTTTCGAATCCAGGCCATATGAAAAACGCGTGAAAACCCTGCTGTATTAAAGCGTGCACGACCATCGCTTTTTGGCTTTCTGCGCGTTATATTTTCGGGATATCGCAGCGCCGCAGGCCGGCTTTCAGCAGTTGCGGTGCCGTATTGTGATTCAGTTACAATACGTGCCCACTGGAGAATGACAACGAATTGCCCGGTCGCGCGTATCTCGCGACGGGCCTGAAACGGCGCCGGAAAATCTTGTCCGGAGACACGCCGAAAACGCCGGCGGGCATGGCCTGAAAGGGCACGCGCTCGTCGGCGAGCGATGCCTCAGGAGCATGTGTGAATCGGTTTCCAGAGGAGTTCGGCCCCGCAGCGGCGTAGCTAGCAACGCCCGGTGTGTGGGCGCCAGGCGCTTCGGCGTCACGACAGTCCAACGTTCGTGGCCACCCTGCGCTGCGCGTCCGCGCGACGCGTTTGCGGGCAATACGAAAGTGCGGGCCCTATGAGTTTTGCCTCACATTGAAGAAGTAAGCCAGATGACGACGAAACGACTCTTGACCGAAGCCGAAATCCTGAAGATGAGCGACAAGGATTACATGAATGCGGATCAGCTCGCCTTCTTCAAGAACAGGCTCGAACAGTTGCAGGCGGACATTCTCCGCAATGCCGGCCAGACGACCGAGAACCTGCGCGAAACGGTCATCGTGCCGGACCCGGCCGATCGCGCCACGATCGAGGAAGAGCATGCGCTCGAACTGCGCACGCGCGACCGCGAACGCAAGCTGCTGAAGAAGGTGCAGCAATCGATCGCGCGAATCGAGGCGGGCGACTATGGCTGGTGCGAGGAAACCGGCGAGCCGATCGGCATTCCGCGTCTGCTCGCGCGGCCCACGGCTACGCTGTCGCTCGAAGCCCAGGAGCGCCGCGAACTGCGCCAGAAGCTGTTCGGCGACTGATTATCTGCGGCGCGGCTTCGGCTTAGCGCCCTGAAAACGCTGCTTCGTCGAGAGGCGCACGGTGAACCGTGCGCCTTTTCTTTTTGCGCGACATCCGCGCATGCTCCGCCATCCGTCCCGCCCCGCCGTCCCTTCCCGCCTCGTTTCTCAGGCTCCCTGAGCGGATTTTCAGTTTTTCGTCCTAGGCCTTCCGGCGGATCTTGATATGACCGCGTGCGCCCTAAAATAGATCGGACATGCGCTCACGAGCGCGCCAGCCGGCGCGCCGTCCGCTGACTGGATTCATGCGGTAGCGCACGGCGCTGCCGCGTCCTACCCGTTTTGCAAAGAGGAACGCATATGGAGCAATTTCACGGCACGACGATCGTTTCCGTGCGCCGCGGCAACAAGGTGGCGCTCGGCGGCGACGGCCAGGTCACGCTCGGCAACATCGTCATGAAAGGCGGCGCGAAGAAGGTCCGGCGCATCTACAACGGCAAGGTGCTGGTCGGCTTCGCCGGCGGCACGGCGGATGCCTTCTCGCTGCTCGACCGCTTCGAGGCGAAGCTGGAAAAACATCAGGGCAATCTGACGCGCGCGGCCGTGGAGCTCGCGAAAGACTGGCGCACCGACCGCATGCTGCGTCGTCTCGAGGCGATGCTGATCGCCGCGGACGCGACCACCACGCTCGTCATCACCGGCAACGGCGACGTGCTCGATCCCGAAGGCGGCATCTGTGCGATCGGCTCGGGCGGTGCGTACGCGCAGGCGGCCGCGAAGGCGCTTGCCGACAACACCGAGCTGTCGCCGCGCGACATCGTGGAGAAGTCGCTGGAAATCGCCGGCGACATGTGCATCTATACGAACCATAACCGCGTCATTGAGACGATCGAGTAAGGACCCATCGATGAGCACCATGACCCCCGCCGAGATCGTCTCGGAACTCGACAAACACATCATCGGCCAAGGCCGCGCGAAGAAGGCCGTGGCGGTCGCGCTGCGCAACCGCTGGCGCCGTCAACAGGTCGACGAACCGCTGCGCCAGGAAATCACGCCGAAGAACATCCTGATGATCGGACCGACCGGTGTCGGCAAGACCGAAATCGCGCGGCGTCTCGCGAAGCTCGCGGACGCGCCGTTCATCAAGATCGAAGCGACCAAATTCACCGAAGTCGGCTACGTGGGCCGCGACGTCGACAGTATCGTGCGCGACCTGATCGAAATTTCGGTCAAGCAGACCCGCGAAACCGAAATGCGCAAAGTGCGGACCAAGGCCGGCGATCTGGCCGAAGACCGAATCCTCGACATCCTGCTACCAACCGCACGGCCGGTCGGCTTCGGTTCGAGCTCGAGCTCGATCGACACCGCCGATGAAGGCAGCACGACGCGTCAAACGTTCCGCAAGCGCCTGCGCGAAGGCCAGCTCGACGACAAGGAAATCGAGCTCGACGTCGAACAGCCGCAGGTCGGCATGGACATCATGGGGCCGCCGGGCATGGAAGACATGACCGAGCAGATCCGCTCGATGTTCGCCAACATCGGCGGCGGCAAGAAGATGCGCCGCAAGATGAAGGTCAAGGAAGCGCTGAAGGTGCTCACCGACGAAGAAGCCGGCAAGATGCTCAACGACGAAGAGGTGAAGAGCAAGGCGGTGCAAAACGTCGAGCAGAACGGCATCGTGTTCCTCGACGAAATCGACAAGATCGCGTCGCGCAACGAAGCGGGCGGCGGTGAAGTGTCCCGTCAGGGCGTGCAGCGCGATCTGCTGCCGCTCGTCGAAGGCACGACGATCAACACCAAGTACGGCATGGTGAAGACCGATCACGTCCTGTTCATCGCGAGCGGCGCGTTTCATCTCGCGAAGCCGAGCGATCTGATTCCCGAGCTGCAGGGACGCTTCCCGATTCGCGTCGAGCTCGATTCGCTGTCGGTCAACGACTTCGAATCGATCCTCGTGTCGACGGACGCGAGCCTCGTCAAGCAATACCAGGCCCTGCTCGCGACCGAAGACGTGCACCTCGAATTCGCCGACGACGGCATCCGCCGTCTCGCCGAGATCGCGTACTCGGTCAACGAGAAGACCGAGAACATCGGCGCGCGGCGTCTTTATACGGTGATTGAAAAACTGCTCGAAGAAGTGTCGTTCTCGGCCGGCAATCATTCGGGCCATGCAGTGCAGATCGACGCGGCGTATGTCGATAGCGCGTTGAACGAAATCGCCGAAGACGAGGATCTGTCGCGCTACGTGCTTTGACATGCGCGGTGACAGCCGCGAAGCGCTGATGCATGAAAAACGGGCTGCCTTCGCATAGGCAGCCCGTTTTGTTTTGTGCCGCCCTTCCCGCGGCGGCGCCTCGAACAGCCAACGCCGCGCCAGAAGATCGCCGCCTACTGCTTCACCGGCCGCTTCGCCAACTTGCGCTGCAACGTGCGCCGATGCATGTTCAACGCGCGCGCGGTCGCCGAGATATTGCCGTTGTGTTCTGCGAGCACACGCTGGATATGCTCCCATTCGAGCCGCGCCACCGACAGCGGCTGCGGATGCTCGATCGCCTCCTCGGCCTGCAACGCGCTCGCCTCGCTTTGCAGCGCCGACAGGATCGTCTCGACGTTGGCGGGCTTTGCGAGATAGTTGTCGGCGCCGTCCTTGACCGCCTGCACCGCGGTGGCGATGCTCGCGTAGCCGGTCAGCACGAGCATGCGCGCATCGGGCTGCAGATCGCGTAACGGCGCGACGAGCGTCAGGCCGGAGTCGTTGCCGAGATGCAGGTCCACGGTGATCTCGCTGAATTTCTGCTGATTCGCGAGCCGGATCGCCTCGTCCGCGTTGTGTGCCTCGGTCACCGTGTAGCCGCGCCGCGTCAAGCCGCGCGCGAGGATGCCGGAGAACACTTCGTCGTCGTCGATCACCAGAAAATTCTTCTCGCTCATGCCTGTTTCTCCGTGTTGGATGGCGCGGCGCCATGTGGGCCCGCTCCGGAAATCTTGCGCGCGGCGAGCGGTAGTCGCAGCACCGCTCGCGTGCCGCGCGGCCGTCCGCCGTTGGCGTCGGTCAGCTCGATCGATCCCTTCAGACGCGCCGCCGCCGAAAACGCCAGATACAGGCCGACGCCGTGACCGCCCTGCGTGCTCTCCACCGGCATCGCGCCGAGCGAGCCGCGCAGCGCGGCCGGAATGCCCGGACCGTGGTCGCACACTTCGAACACGATCTGGTCGCCGCGTGACGCGAGCACGCAGGACAGTGTCACGTGATCGCGGCTCGCGCGCGCGGCGTTGTCGAGCAGGATCGTCAGTATCTGGCTAACGGCCACCGTGTCGTTGAGACTGACATCGGCGGGCGGTGTGCCAAGCCGCTCGAACTTCACGTGAGGATGGCGCAGGCGCCATTGCCCGGCAAACGATTCGAGCCATTCGTCGACCGGCTGGCGGTTCGTCGTGGTCGTTGCGCGGCTGCGCAACCGCGCGAGCGCCGACGTGCACAACATCATCTGCTGCTCGAGCAGCTCGAGATCGGCGCGGTAGGGGGCGAGTCCCGCGTCGGTCCGCGCCGCGTCGCGCAATTCTTCGGACAACATCGCGATTGTAGACAGAGGGGTGCCGATTTCGTGGGCCACGGTGGCCGCCTGCACGCCGAGCGCGACCGCCCGTTCGTCGTGGAGCAAGCGCTGCTGCGCTTCTCCAAGCGCTGCGTCACGTAGCCGCAGCGCTCGGGACATGCGCGCGACGAACCACGCAATCAGCCCCACGCTGACCATGAAGTTGACCCACATGCCCGAGCGGTAGTAGTCGAACAGGTTGGCGGGATTCTCGAGATTGAGCGGCACGGAATCGAAACTGAGCATCGCGTAGCAGGCGACCGCGAACGCCGCGAGCCAGGCCATCAGATACCACGGCAGCACGGCCGCCGCGATCGCAAGCGATGGCAGGTACAGCGACACGAACGGGTTGGTGGTGCCGCCGGACAGGAATAGCAGCGCCGACAACGCCCCAAGATCGACCCAGATCTGCCCGAACAGCTCGAGGTTGGACTCGGGACGCTGCTGCGACACGCGCCACCACGTGAGCGCGTTGAACAGCACTTCGAGCCCGATCACGAGCAGCATCGCGGGCAACGGCAGATTGGCGCCGATGAAGATCTGCACGAACGCGATCGTCAGCAGCTGACCGATGATCGCGAGGCTGCGCAGCCAGAACAGATGACCGAGATTGACGCGGCCGGTGTTGGTTATACGGTGCATGACCCTAGTCTACCCGTTACGCCGCCGCGGCCCGAGCCAGTGGCGCCGCGGCAGATGAAGCCCGTTGCTTCGCCGCCGCGGCCAAACTGCACCCTCTCGACGACGCCCGCCATTATTGGCCCACTCGACCCGGGAAACGCCGTCGCACAATTCCGCGCCGGCTACACGCTGCGGATGGCCAGCCGGCACGCCGAGGCGATCGCCGCGGATCGGCAGCCGCGGTTCGGCGAATGGGAGCCGGCGCTGGAAGCGATTGTGCGCGATCTGCGGGCGCGGGTGGCGCAGCATCGCCGCGCGTCGGCGGTTTCTGATCGGCCCCGGGGCAAATCCGACCATCACGGCCGCTCATGCTCACTCGCCTCGTGTGTCGCCTGTGCAATCTCCGCGGCCAGACACTCCGGGCACAGACACCGGCCGCCTGGCTTTAACCGCTCGACCGGTAGCGGCGGCAGCGCGCGGCACCAGCAGTTGGACGGCTCAGTCTGCATGCCGCAGTCGAAAGCATTGCCGCAGCGCGGACAGCGTGCGCTGCGTTCGGAGCGGGGGGAAGACGATTTCATCGCAGATCGGCGCTCAGGGCCGGGGACATTGATCAAGCCATGATGCCATGACTGACACGCTCAGGTGCAGTCGTCCGTTCGGCCAATGCACAGCCGTCACGCAAGTGCGTTACGCTTGCTGTTCGCCACCCCCGCGGCCCGTCATGGTGCGGTACGCCAAGCCTGCACCGCCCGTCGCTCGCGCCGCGGCCGAAAACCCTGTTGCAGCGCGCCAGTCCTGTACAATTCGCGCTGTTTCAACTGTTCCGTGCCCGAGCCTGCCGCCATGTCCGAGCTTCCCGACCTCTCGCAGATTGCGCCCACCCTGAAAGCCGAAATTCTGGCCGAGGCGCTGCCTTACATCCGTCAGTATCACGGTAAGACCGTGGTCATCAAATACGGCGGCAACGCCATGACCGAAGAGCGTCTGAAGCAGGGCTTCGCGCGCGACGTGATTCTGCTGAAGCTGGTCGGCATCAACCCGGTCATCGTGCACGGCGGCGGTCCGCAAATCGACCAGGCGCTTAAGAAAATCGGCAAACAGGGCACGTTCATTCAGGGCATGCGCGTCACCGACGAAGAGACGATGGAAGTCGTCGAATGGGTGCTCGGGGGCGAGGTGCAGCAGGACATCGTGATGCTGATCAACCACTTCGGCGGCCACGCGGTCGGCCTGACCGGCAAGGATGGCGGCCTGATCCACGCGCGCAAGATGCTGATGCCCGATCGCGAAACTCCGGGCCAGTACGTCGACATCGGCCAGGTCGGCGAAGTCGAGTCGATCAACCCGGCGGTCGTGAAGGCGTTGCAGGACGACGCGTTCATTCCGGTCATCTCGCCGATCGGCTTCGGCGAAGACGGCCTGTCGTACAACATCAACGCGGATCTCGTCGCGGGCAAGCTGGCGGTCGTGCTGAACGCCGAAAAGCTCGTCATGATGACCAACATCCCCGGCGTGATGGACAAGGAAGGCAATCTGCTGACTGACCTGTCGGCGCGCGAAATCGACGGTCTGTTCGAAGACGGCACGATCTCCGGCGGCATGCTGCCGAAGATCTCCTCCGCGCTCGATGCGGCGAAGAGCGGCGTGCGCTCGGTGCACATCATCGACGGCCGCATCGAGCACTCGGTGCTGCTCGAAATTCTGACCGAACAGCCGTTCGGCACGATGATCCGCTCGCATTGAGCGTTGCGGCATCCCCGGCACAGGGGTTGCGTCCGAGCGGCGCGACGCCTGTGCCCCACCTCGCGGCGGGCAGCCCATGCGCGCCCCCGAGCGTTGATGTGGCAATCTCTGCGCATCCGCAGCATGAAACGCCCGTCAGCGGCTGAAGAAATCCACCATGCGCACCCCCACTTCGCGGCGCCGCCGTCCTGACCTCGCAGGCGGCAAGCCCGTCTGGCTATTCGATCTCGACAACACGCTGCACCGCGCGTCACATGCCATTTTCCCCGCGATCAATCGCGGCATGACCCAGTACATCATTGACGCGCTGCAAGTCGACATCGACGAAGCCAACCGTCTGCGCACCGGCTACACGCTGCGCTACGGCGCAGCACTGCTCGGTCTCACGCGCCACCATCCGCTCGACGCGCACGACTTCCTGAAGGTCGTGCACACGTTCCCCGACCTCTGCTCGATGATCCGCCACGAGCGCGGCGTCGCGCGTCTGATCGCGGCGCTGCCGGGCCGCAAGATCGTGCTGACCAACGCGCCCGAAACCTACGCGCGCGCGGTGCTCGCCGAGTTGCGCATCGAGCGGCTATTCGAGCGCGTAATCACGATCGAGCACATGCGCGATCGCCGCCAATGGCGCGCGAAGCCCGATCACGCGATGCTGCGCCGCGCGATGCGCGACGCGCACGTGTCGCTGAAAGACGCGATCCTCGTCGAGGACACGCGTTCGCACCTGAAAAACTATCGGCGGCTCGGCATCCGCACCGTGTGGATCACCGGGCACCTGCCGCGCAAGCCGCACGCGGGCGGTGTACCGACGCGCCTGCCGGGCACCGGCCGGCCGCATTATGTCGACCGCAGCATTCGTTCGCTAAAATCGCTACGACCGGGCACGCGCTCGGTTCGATGGAAGGGACGCAAGCCGGGACAGTAGGGACGAAAGCCGCCAACGACATCAGCCGGGGGACCACAGCCATGCAGCCGATCGACAAGCCTGACGAAACCTCAGCCGCAGCCTCCCCCGCGGCGCCGGCCGCCACACGCTTGCCGCGTCCGAAGCCGGGCGAGCGTCGCGTGCACATCCTGCAGACGCTTGCCAGCATGCTCGAGGCGCCGAAGCGCGAGAAGGTCACCACGGCCGCGCTCGCCGCCCGGCTAGGTGTGTCGGAAGCCGCGCTGTATCGCCATTTCGCCAGCAAGGCGCAGATGTTCGAAGGGCTGATCGAGTTCATCGAGCAGACGCTGTTCGGCCTCATCAACCAGATCACCAATCACGAAAACAACGGCGTGCTGCAGGCGCGCGCGATCGCGCTGATGCTGCTCAACTTTCCCGCGAAAAATCCCGGCATGACGCGCGTGCTGACCTGCGAGGCACTGATCGGCGAGCACGAGCGACTCACCGAGCGCGTGAACCAGATGCTCGAACGGGTCGAGGCATCGCTGAAGCAGTGCTTGCGGCTCGCGCAGACCGAAGCGCTTGCCCGTGCGAATAACGACGCCACAGGCAACGCTGGCCCGCAGACCGCACCGCAATCCGCTGCGTTGCCTGCCGACTACGATCCCGCAATTCGCGCGAGCCTGGTGGTGAGCTATGTGATCGGCCGCTGGCATCGCTATGTGCGCAGCGGTTTCGCGCGGCCGCCCGCCGAACACGCGGACGAGCAACTGCTGCTGATTCTTCAGTAATCCGCGAGGACTCGCACCCTTCGCGCGGCATCGCCCGTGCCGCTGCCGCGCGGAATTTTCCGCTATACTTTGCGCCTGATGTTGCCGCGGCCTGCCGATGCATAACGGACCACGCCAAGGCATCCCGAAGCACGTTGCACCCGGTTTCACACCCCTTCACGCGCCGATTTGCTGACTCGATTGCGGGCGCGCGAACCCTTGGCCCCAGGCCCGCGGTTCACTATAAATGCGGCTAAAGAGGTCGTCAGCTGCGCACACCGTCCTTCTCTTCGTGCTTCGCCGACGCCGTTTAGCCGCCCTGTTGACTCAATGGCGGAATGAATGGAATCCATCGGCATCGTCGCTCCCCAAAAAATGCATTTCACCGAGCCGCTGCCATTGCGCAACGGCAGCTCGCTCGCAGGCTACGACCTGATGGTCGAGACCTACGGCACGCTCAATGCCGCGCGCAGCAATGCGGTGCTCGTGTGCCACGCGCTGAACGCATCGCATCATGTGGCGGGCGTGTACGCCGACGATCCGAAGGACATCGGCTGGTGGGACAACATGGTCGGCCCGGGCAAGCCGCTCGATACCGACAGGTTTTTCGTGATCGGCGTGAACAACCTCGGCTCGTGCTTCGGCTCGACCGGGCCGATGAGCATCGACCCCGCGACCGGCAAGCCGTATGGCGCGACCTTTCCGGTCGTCACCGTCGAAGACTGGGTCAACGCTCAGGCGCGCGTCGCCGACGCGTTGGGCATCACGCGCTTTGCCGCCGTGATGGGCGGCAGTCTCGGCGGCATGCAGGCGCTCGCGTGGAGCATGATGTATCCGGAGCGGGTCGCGCATTGCATCGTGGTCGCATCGACGCCGAAACTGTCCGCGCAGAACATCGCGTTCAACGAGGTCGCGCGCTCGGCGATCCTGTCGGACCCCGACTTCCACGGCGGCAACTACTACGCGCACGGCGTGAAGCCGAAGCGCGGCCTGCGCGTCGCGCGGATGATCGGCCACATCACGTATTTGTCGGACGACGACATGGCCGAAAAATTCGGCCGCTCGCTGCGTCGCGCGGAAGGCGCGCTCGATGACTACAACTTCAGCTTCGACGTCGAATTCGAAGTGGAATCGTATCTGCGCTATCAGGGCGACAAGTTCGCCGACTACTTCGACGCGAACACCTACCTGCTGATCACGCGCGCGCTCGACTACTTCGATCCGGCCAAGGCCTTCGACGGCGATCTGACCGCCGCGCTAGCGCACACCACCGCGAAGTATCTAATCGCGAGCTTCTCGACCGACTGGCGTTTCGCGCCGGCACGCTCGCGCGAACTGGTGAAGGCGCTGCTCGACCACAAGCGCACGGTCACCTATGCGGAGATCGACGCGCCGCACGGCCACGACGCCTTCCTGCTCGACGATGCGCGCTATCACAACCTGCTGCGCGCCTACTACGAACGCATTGCAAACGAGGTCAACGCATGAACCAGCGAGCACTTGATTACCTGGCATTGCGCCCGGACTTCCGCGCGATCGCCCGCTGGGTCGAACCGCGCGCGACCGTGCTCGATCTCGGCTGCGCGGACGGCTCGTTGCTGTCGCTGCTGAACGAAGAACTGGACGTGCAGGGCTACGGCATCGAGATCAACGACGCCGGCGTGCTCGCCGCGACGCAGAAGGGCGTCAACGTGATCCAGCAGAATCTCGAAGACGGCCTGCGCCTGTTCGAAGACGGCAGCTTCGATTTCGCGGTGCTGTCGCAGACGCTGCAGACGATTCATCAGACCGCGGCGATCCTGCGCGAGACGGTGCGCGTCGGCAAGCAATGCATTGTGTCGTTTCCGAATTTCGGCTATTGGGCGCATCGGCTGTCGGTGTTGCAGGGGCGTATGCCGGTGTCGAAGTCGCTGCCTTATCAATGGCACAACACGCCGAACGTGCGTGTGCTGACGATCAAGGACTTCGAAGCGCTCGCGCCCGAAGTCGGCATCGAGATTCTCGATCGCGTCGTGCTGCATGACGGACAGGTGGTGCGTTGGGGCGTGAACTGGCGTGGTAGTCTTGCGGTCTATCGCGTCAAGAAAAGCTAACGTCACTTATCCACATGTCGAACCCGCCGCACGAGGCGCCCGCACTTACCGCTCACGAAGAACATCCCGGCTGGCGCGCGTTTTTGAATACGCGCATGCTGATTTGCGTCTTTCTCGGCTTCACGTCGGGATTGCCGCTGTTTACGCTCGTCTACCTCGTGCAGGCGTGGCTGCGCTCGGAAGGCGTCAATCTGAAGGAAATCGGTCTCTTCGCGCTGATCCAGTTTCCGTACACCTGGAAATTCGTCTGGGCACCGCTGATGGACCGCTACGTGCCGCGCGTGCCCGGTTGGCGGCCCGGCAGACGGCGCGGCTGGATGCTCGTGACGCAATTGCTCGTGGCCGGCGCGATGGCGACGCTCGGTTTCGTGTCGCCACGCGAATCGATCTGGAGCGTCGCCGCGCTGACCGCTCTGGTCGCGTTCTTCGGCGCGAGCTCCGACATCGTGATCGACGCGTACCGGCGTGAATTGCTCAGCGACACGCAGCAGGGCCTCGGCAACGCGGTGCACGTGAACGCGTACAAGATCGCGGCGCTCGTGCCCGGTTCGCTCGCGCTGATTTTGTCCGATCATCTGCCGTGGAGCACCGTCTTCATCGTGACGGCCGCGTTCATGCTGCCGGGCGTTCTGATGACGCTGGTGGTGCGCGAGCCCGAGGTGCACGGCGAGCCGCCGAAGAATCTGCGCGAGGCGATCGTCGAGCCGTTCAGGGAATTCATTCAGCGCGACGGCTGGCGCGCTGCCCTTTTCGTGCTCGGCTTCATCTTCCTGTACAAGCTCGGCGATACGATGGCGACCACGCTGTCCACGTCGTTCTTCCTCGACATCGGCTTTTCGCGCACGCAGATCGGCGTGATCGCCAAGACCACGGCGTTCGGCGCGAGTCTCGCGGGCGGCATCGTCGGCGGGATCTGGCTGATGAAGATCGGCATCGGCCGCGGCTTGTGGATCTTCGGTTTGCTGCAGATGGTGTCGACGCTCGGCTTCGCGTGGCTCGCGCATCTCGGCCCGGATTCGCCCGGACTTGCCGCGATTTACAACATTGCCGTCGCACTGAGCCAGGGGACGACGAAGCTGCTGTCGTTCGTCGGCATCGACTGGAGCGTGCAGCTCGATCCACGCTCGGTCGCGCTCGCGCTCGTGTACGGCTTCGAGACCTTCGCCACCGGTCTCACGATGGCCGCGTTCACCGCGTATATCGCGAGCACCACCGATCCGCGCTACACCGCGACGCAGTTCGCGCTGTTCACGAGCCTCGCGTCGGTGCCGCGCACGCTCGCGTCGGCGGCGAGCGGCTATGTGGTCGCGCGGATGGGCTGGTTCAACTACTTCATCCTCTGCACCGCGCTCGCGGTGCCCGGCATGCTGCTGCTGGTGCGTATCGCGCCGTGGAGGGAACGGTCGTGAAGGTACCGATTCCGACCCGCGCGCGCCGCACCGCACTCGGCGCCGTAAGCGTCCTCGGTTGCGCGAGCGTCGCGCTGGCGATGCCGGCGGGCGCCTATGCGGCCGGCACGCCGGCGATTGGCGCGAGCCCGGTGAGCGGCGCGCAAGCGCCCGCGCCGGCCGCCGCCGCCGCCGCCGCGACCACCAGCGGTGCGACGCCCAACCCGGCCCCGATGCCTGCGGCCAGGTCCGCGACCAGCGGCACCAGCGCCGCGGAAAACGCGACTTCGGCTGCAGCCGGCAACAGCGGCAACAACAGCGCCGGCGGTGCCAAACCTGGCGCGGATAACAGCACCGGTGCCAACGCCGGTGCCCCGAGCACGCCCAGCGCTAGCGGTAGCGCTCCGGGCGCCGCTACTTCCGGCTCCGCGCCGCAGCCCGCGCACGCCCCCGCCACCGCCAAAGCGCCCGCCGCGGCATCGGCCCCCGCGGCCGTCCCGCCGCCCTACTACGTGAGCCCGCAACTGCGCTACGGCGGCTACATCGTGTTCCGCAACCTGATCCCGTCGTCGATGCTCGAGGCGCAGGCCGCCGAGGAGTTCAACCAGATCGTCTACGGCGCCAGCCACGCGAACCGCCTGTACGGCGATACGGACGCGCGCGTGACGCGCGTGCGCTCGATCATCGACCGGATGATTCCGTACGCGTTGAAATGGAACGAGCGAGCCAAGCTCTGGAAGTGGGAAGTCGCGGTGGTGCGCTCGAACGACATCCGCATGTACTGCCTGCCGGGCGGCAAGATCGTCGTCTATAGCGGGATTCTCGATCGCGTCCGCCTGAACGACAACGAGGTCGGCATGCTGATCGGCCATGAGATCGCGCATGCGTTGCGCGAGCACGCGCGCATGCGGCTCGGTCAGTTGCAGGCGAGCCAGCTCGATTCGTCCGGCACGATTCCGCAACTGTTCGGCCTCGCCGATCTGGGCATGGCGCCGCTCGGCATCGGTTCGCGTCTGCTGGAAATGAAGTACGAGAGCACCGACGAAACCGAAGCCGACGTGATTGGCAGCGATATCGCGTCGCGCGCCGGCTTCGATCCGCGCGCGGCGGTCACGCTGTGGGATAAGCTCGCGAAGGCGACGCGCGGCAGTCGCGAGCA
Organism: Paraburkholderia sp. MM5384-R2; assembly: GCF_014201025.1. NCBI lineage: Bacteria > Pseudomonadati > Pseudomonadota > Betaproteobacteria > Burkholderiales > Burkholderiaceae > Paraburkholderia > Paraburkholderia sp. MM5384-R2. Next base: position 30,283 of record NZ_JACHDI010000014.1, on the reverse strand, counting down.
GGGCTTCATCTACGTGCACCCGTACACGCCGGCGCGCCGCGACGACATCATCAAGCGGCTGCCGGACATGCTGCCGCTGTACGCGAAGGCAATCGGCAAGAGCGTCGACGAGTTGCCCGATTATGCAGGCATCGGTCGGCCGACCCGCAAGCCGGCGCGCGACTGATACCCCGGTTCTACGACTGCCGGCGGGCCACGGCGCTGCACGCGTCGCGGCCGGTGGGCTTACTTTTTGACCTTATGGTCGTAGTCGACGGTCAGCGGCGCATGGTCGCTGAACTTGATGTCGCGGAACACGTCGGTGCGCTTCGCCTTGCTTGCGATGCCCGGCGTCGCGATCTGGTAATCGATCCGCCATCCGACGTTCTTCGCATACGCCTGACCGCGATTGCTCCACCACGTGTACTGCTCGGGCCGCTGGTCGAGCGTGCGGAACACGTCCACATAACCGACTTCGTCGAACAGTTTGTCGAGCCATGCGCGCTCTTCGGGCAGGCAGCCCGAATTCTTCTGGTTGCTCTTCCAGTTCTTGATGTCGATTTCCTTGTGCACGATGTTCACGTCGCCGCACACGATCACCTCGCGCTCCTTCGCCAGTTCGGCGAGATGCGGCATGAACTCGTCCATGAAACGGAACTTGGCCTGCTGGCGCTCGTCGCCGCTCGACCCCGACGGCACATACACCGAGACCACCGACAGCTTGCCGAAACGCAGTTCGACATAGCGCCCTTCCGGGTCGAACTCCTCGCTGCCGAAGCCGATGACCACTTCGTCCGGCTCATGACGCGTATAGACGCCCGCGCCGCTATAACCTTTTTTCACCGCATGCTGGAAATAGCCGGTGAAATCGTGCGGCGCCATGAACTCCGGCGTCATGTCGTCCTGCGCGCATTTGATTTCCTGCACGCAAAGCACGTCGGCGCCCTGTTCGCCGAACCAGTCGAAAAAGCCCTTCTTCGCCGCCGAGCGGATGCCGTTGAGGTTGGCGGTAATCACACGCAACATGTCGTTCCTCTTTTGTTCGATTCGTTTCTGAAGCCAAGGGGCAAGGCCGCGTTCACTCGACCTTGATGCCCTTCAGCGATTCCTTGGCCGGCGGATATTCGAGCTTCAGCGCGTCGAGCGTGCGCAGCAGCAGTTCGGCGACCATCAGGTTGCGATGCGTCTTCGAGTCGGCCGGAATCACGTACCACGGCGCGTATTCGGTCGACGTGGCGGCCAGTGTCTCGCGATACGCGGACTGATACGCGTCCCACTGCTTGCGCGCTTCGAGATCCGACACGTCGAATTTCCAGTGCTTCAGCGGATCGTCGATGCGCTCCTGCAAACGCACACGCTGCTCGTCCCTTGAAATGTGCAGCATGCACTTGAGAATCGTCGCGCCGCTGTCGGCTAGCATCTCCTCGAACTGACGGATGTGGCGGCACCGCTGCTGGAACGCCGCGGCGTCGAGCGCGCCCAGCACGGTCGGCACGAGCAGGTCTTCGTAGTGACTGCGGTTGAAGATCGTCAGCTCGCCGGCCGCGGGTGCCTGCGAATGCACGCGCCACAGGAAGTCGTGTGCGAGTTCGACGGGCGTCGGCGCCTTGAACGGCACGATGCGCAAGCCGAGCGGATCGACTTCGTGAAATACCGCGCGGATCGTGCCGTCCTTGCCGCTCGTGTCCATGCCTTGCAGCACTAGCAGAATGCGGCGCTTGCGCTGCGCGTGCAGCCGCTCCTGCAGGTTGTCGAGCAGCAGGCCTACTTCCGACAGACGCGCGCGGTCCGCGTCTTTCGAGCCGCTCGAAAACGGCTTCGCCTTCGGATCGAAATGGTCGAGCGAGAAGTGGTTTTTTTTCTTGCCGTCGTCGAAATACGGCACGCGGAAATCGTCGAGATCGGGTTGCTTTGTCATGCATACACTCCAAGGTCTACGCTTACCTATGCTTAACCGGCTCAAGCGAGTCCGCAAAATAAAACGGGCCGTTGCCCTGCTTGGATCCGGCAACGGCCCGTGGTGACACGGGCGCGATCACGCCCGGCCCGCGGCACTTCAACTCAGGACAACTTCTTCTTGAGCAATTCATTGACCTGAGCAGGGTTGGCCTTACCCCTGGTTGCTTTCATCGCCTGACCGATCAGCGCGTTGAACGCCTTTTCCTTGCCGGCGCGATATTCGTCGACCGACTTCTGGTTCGCGGCGAGCACTTCGTCGATGATCGCTTCGAGCGCGCCGGTGTCCGAAATCTGCTTCAACCCTTTCGCCTCGATGATGCGATCGGCGGCGGCTTCGTCGGTGGCCTTCTCTTCCCAGATCGCGAGGAAGATTTCCTTCGCGATCTTGTTCGAGATCGTACCGTCGGCAATACGTTGCAGAACCAGCGCCAGCTGCGCGGCCGAGACCGGGCACGCGGCAATGTCGAGGCCTTCGCGATTGAGCTGCGACGACACTTCACCCATCACCCAGTTCGCCGCGACCTTCGCGTTGGCCGCACCGAACCTGGCGACCACCGCTTCGTAGTAAGCGGCCGTCGCCTTGCTCGAGGTCAGCACGTTCGCGTCGTACGGCGTGAGTCCGTACTGCGACACGAAGCGCCGCTGGATCGCTTCCGGCAGTTCCGGCATCTCGCTCTTCACGCGCTCGACCCACGCGGCGTCGATCACGAGCGGCATCAGGTCGGGGTCGGGGAAATAGCGGTAGTCATGCGCGTCTTCCTTGCTGCGCATCGAACGCGTCTCGCGCTTGTCCGGATCGTACAGACGCGTTTCCTGCACCACCGTGCCGCCGTCTTCGATCAGCTCGATCTGGCGACGCACTTCGTACTGGATCGCTTCTTCGAGGAAGCGGAACGAGTTCAGGTTCTTGGTCTCGGTGCGCGTGCCGAATTCCTTCTGGCCGACCGGACGCACCGACACGTTCGCGTCGCAGCGGAACGAGCCTTCCTGCATGTTGCCGTCGCAGATGCCAAGCCACACGACGAGCGTGTGCAGCGACTTCGCGTAGGCAACGGCCTCGGCCGCGCTGCGCATTTCCGGCTCGGTGACGATTTCGAGCAGCGGCGTGCCGGCGCGATTCAGGTCGATGCCGGTCATGCCCGCGAAGTCTTCGTGCAGCGACTTGCCCGCGTCTTCCTCGAGGTGGGCGCGCGTCAGGTTGATGGTTTTCTCGTACGCTTCCTTGCCCGCCTTTTCATTGGCCGGCACCTGGATCGTCACCTGACCGCCCTGCACGACGGGAATTTCGTACTGGCTGATCTGGTAGCCCTTCGGCAGGTCGGGGTAGAAATAATTCTTGCGCGCGAAGATGCTGCGCGGTGCCACCGTTGCGCCGATCGCGAGGCCGAACTGAATGGCGCGTTCGACCGCGCCGCGGTTCATCACCGGCAGCGTGCCCGGCAGGGCCAGATCGACGGGGCTGGCCTGCGTGTTCGGCGCGGCGCCGAATTGCGTCGCGGTGCCCGAGAAGATTTTCGAACGCGTCGACAACTGCGTGTGGGTCTCCAGACCGATCACGACTTCCCATTGTTTGGTCATGGTGCTCACACTCCTGCCGGTGCCTGACGGTGCCAGTCGGTCGCGCGCTGGAACGCGTCGGCCACCTGCAGCATCCGGGCTTCGTTGAAATAGTTGCCGATGATCTGCAGACCGACCGGACGCTGCGCGTTCGCGCCCGCGCCGAAACCGCACGGCACGCTCATGCCCGGCAGGCCGGCGAGGCTCACCGACAGCGTGTAGATGTCGGCCAGATACATCTGCACCGGATCGTCGCCCTTCGCGCCGATGTCCCACGCCACCGACGGCGCGACCGGCCCCATGATCACGTCGCACTGGCTGAACGCTTGCTGGAAGTCCTGCGCGATGATGCGGCGGATCTTCTGCGCCTGCAGGTAGTACGCGTCGTAGTAGCCGTGCGACAGCACGTAGGTGCCGACCAGAATGCGGCGCTTCACTTCCGGGCCGAAGCCTTCGGCGCGCGACTTCTTGTACATGTCGAGCAGATCGCGGTACTCGGCCGCGCGATGGCCAAACCGCACGCCATCGAAACGCGACAGGTTCGACGATGCTTCGGCCGGCGCGATCACGTAGTAGACCGGGATCGACAGTTCGGTCTTCGGCAGCGACACCTCGACCAGCGTCGCGCCGAGCGCTTCGTACTGCTTCAAGGCGGCATCGATCGACGCGCGCACGTCGTCGGCGAGACCGGGGCCGAAATACTCCTTCGGCAGGCCGATGCGCAGACCGGCGAGCGGCTTGTCCGTGCCGCCGTCCTGCCACGACTTGCCGAGATAGCGCGTGTAGTCCTCGTGCTCGTGCGAGAGGCTCGTCGAGTCGCGCTCGTCGAAGCCGGCCATCGCGTTGAGCAGCGTCGCGCAGTCCGCGGCGCTTTGCGCCATCGGGCCGCCCTGGTCGAGCGACGACGCGAACGCGATCATGCCGTAGCGCGACACCCGGCCGTACGTCGGCTTGATGCCGGTGATGCCCGAGAACGACGCCGGCTGGCGGATCGAGCCGCCGGTGTCGGTGCCGGTCGCGGCAGGCGCGAGACGCGCAGCCACGGCGGCAGCCGAGCCGCCCGACGAACCGCCCGGCACGGCCTTGCGGTCCCACGGATTCTGCACGGCGCCGAAATACGAATTCTCGTTGGACGAACCCATCGCGAACTCGTCCATGTTGGTCTTGCCCACGCACACCATGCCGGCGTTCTGCAGACGCGCGACCACGGTCGCGTCGAACGGGCTTTCGTAGTTCGCGAGCATCTTCGAGCCGGCCGTGGAGCGCCAGCCCTTCGTGACGAACACATCCTTGTGCGCGATCGGCAGGCCGACCAGCGGGCCCGCATGGCCGGTGTGCAGCAGCGCGTCGGCGGCTTTCGCCTGCGCGAGCGTCAGTTCCGGATCGACCTGAATGAACGCGTTCAGGCTATTGGCCGCGTCGATCCGCTTCAGGTACAGCTTCGCCAGTTCGACTGCGGAGCATTCCTTGGCCGCGAGCGCGGCGCGCAGTTCGCTCAAAGTTTTTTCATGCATTGCGTTTTATCCTGGAAAGCGCGGCAGCGTGGTCACGCCGCCGTGGAGGCGTTCGGTTGCCCGTCGGCAGACCGGCCCGGCAAGGTTCGCCGCGACGACGCGCGTCTGGACCACGGAGGCTCGCGCCGACGCAGACCCGGGGTCTGCCGGGCGGGTCTTATTCGATCACCTTCGGCACGAGGTACAGGCCGTCCTGAACGGCCGGCGCGGGGCGCTGGAAAGCCTCGCGCTCGACCGTCTCCGTGACGGCGTCGTCACGCAGACGCAGCGCGACGTCTTCGATCTGCTCGATCGGGTGGGCGAGCGGCGCGATGCCGGTGGTATCGACCGCCTGCATCTGCTCGACGAGGCCGAAAAAATCATTGAGCTGGGCACGCGTGCGCTCGGCGTCGGCATCGGCCAGTTCGAGTCGCGCGAGATGCGCGATGCGTTTTACATCGATCAGGGTCAGAGCCATGCAGTCACCGGAAAGGGTGGAATGTCACAACAGTTAAAAAGTCGCGTTGTAACAGCGGGTTACGACAAGATAGGACAATCCGGAAAAAGGAGCGGCAATGACAAAATGTGCGCTCCGTTTCCTTCAAAACATCCAAAATTATAAGGTATCATTACGCGTTCGACCCAAACCCGGACCGACTTACCAAGGCCTTACGGACAATTCCAAGAACGTCCGGCGCTTTCCGCCCTGGCTTTGCAACGGCCTCCGGTAGACTCCCCCGCGGCTTCAAGTTCATGTGGCGTCGCTACCGCCCGGTTGAAGCTGTTATTTTTCCGCTGCCGCCCTACGCATACGGTGCGAGGCCCGGCCCCCAGCGAGACAGGATTTTGAATGTTCGGTTTTTTGCGCAGCTACTTCTCCAACGATCTGGCGATTGACCTCGGCACCGCCAACACCCTTATCTACATGCGCGGCAAGGGCATCGTTCTCGACGAACCGTCGGTCGTGTCGATCCGCCAGGAAGGCGGCCCCAACGGCAAGAAGACCATTCAGGCAGTCGGCAAGGAAGCCAAGCAGATGCTCGGCAAGGTGCCGGGCAACATCGAGGCGATCCGCCCGATGAAAGACGGCGTGATCGCCGATTTCACAGTCACCGAGCAGATGATCAAGCAGTTCATCAAGACTGCTCACGAATCGCGCATGTTCTCGCCGTCGCCTCGCATCATCATCTGCGTGCCGTGCGGTTCGACCCAGGTCGAGCGTCGCGCGATCAAGGAAGCCGCGCACGGCGCGGGCGCCTCGCAGGTGTATCTGATCGAAGAGCCGATGGCTGCCGCGATCGGCGCGGGCCTGCCGGTGTCGGAAGCAACGGGTTCGATGGTCGTCGACATCGGCGGCGGCACGACAGAAGTCGGCGTGATCTCGCTCGGCGGCATCGTGTACAAAGGCTCGGTGCGCGTCGGCGGCGACAAGTTCGACGAAGCGATCGTCAACTACATCCGCCGCAACTACGGCATGCTGATCGGCGAACAGACCGCCGAAGCCATCAAGAAGGAAATCGGCTCGGCGTTCCCGGGCTCCGAAGTCAAGGAAATGGAAGTGAAGGGCCGCAATCTGTCGGAAGGCATTCCGCGCAGCTTCACGATCTCCAGCAACGAAATCCTCGAAGCGCTGACCGATCCGCTGAACCAGATCGTGTCGTCGGTGAAGATCGCACTGGAACAGACGCCGCCGGAACTCGGCGCGGACATCGCCGAGCGCGGCATGATGCTGACCGGCGGTGGCGCGCTGCTGCGCGACCTCGATCGCCTGCTCGCCGAAGAAACCGGCCTGCCGGTGCTCGTCGCCGAAGACCCGCTGACCTGCGTCGTGCGCGGCTCGGGCATGGCGCTCGAACGCATGGACAAGCTCGGCAGCATCTTCTCGTACGAGTAAGCGAGCCTTCCTCCCATGTCAGTAGCGCGGATCTGGCACACGGCCCCTTGCGGGCCGCTTTGTCGCTGGCTGGGCCGACCAGCCTCCGCTCGCTGACCGCGCGCGCCTTGCGCGTCGCCGTCTCACCCAACCGCTCACGCCCCCGGCGCCGACCATGGAATACAGTCCGCCGCCCCTGTTCAAGCAAGGCCCCTCCGCTCTGGCCCGACTGGTGTTCTTCGTCGTGCTGGCGCTCGCCCTGCTGATCTCCGATGCCCGCTTCCAGACGCTCGAAATCGTCCGCGGCGTGCTCGGCGCGGGTCTTTATCCTTTGCAGCGCGCAGCGCTCGTGCCGCGCGACATCTTCATGGGCGCCGCCGACCTCGCCGTGACGAGCGCCACGCTGCGCGACGAGAACGCGAAGCTGCGCGCGAAGGATCTGCGGCTGTCGCAGCAGGCCAATCTGGCCGCGTCGCTCGCCGCCGAAAATGGCCATCTGCGCGCGCTGATGCAACTGTCGCAGAGCCTCACCACGCAATCACTGCCCGCCGAAATCCAGTACGACACGCGCGATCCGTTCACGCAGAAGGTCGTGATCGGACGCGGCGCGCAGCAAGGCATCCAGAACGGCTCGCCGGTCGTCGACGAAGATGGCGTGATCGGCCAGGTCACACGGGTGTTCCCGCTGCAGGCCGAAGTCACGCTGCTGACGGACAAGGACCAGGCGGTGCCGGTCGAAATTCTGCGCACCGGCTTGCGCAGCGTGATCTACGGTACGCCGAAGGGCGACACGCTCGATCTGCGCTTCGTGCCGATCAGCGCCGACGTCCAGACCGGCGACGAGCTCGTCACGAGCGGCCTCGACGGCCTGTATCCGCCGGGGCTGCCGGTCGCGAAGGTGGTGCGCGTCGACAAGCAGGCCGACACCGCGTTTGCGCGCGTAGTCAGTCTGCCGGTCGCCGAGGTGCGCGGTGCGCGTCAGGTGCTCGTGCTGCACGTCCAGAACAACGCGCCGCCGCGCCCGGCGGACGAACCCGACGCGGCAACCGTCGCGAAGGAAGCGAAAGCGAAGAAGGGCGCCAAAGCAGCGGACGGCAAGGGCGCGTCGGACAAATCCGCCGCCAGGCCAGCCGACAGGAACGCCGCCGACAAAGCGGCAACCGAAAAGCCCGCGGCCAAATCCGTGGAAAAGGCGCCGGGCAAAGCTGCGGCCGACAAGAAGTCCGAAAAGCCCGCAGCCGACAGGAAAGCCGAAAAGCCGGCCGCCGCGAAGAACGTGAAGCCGCAAGCCGAGCCGGGGGCTCAGCCATGAATCGCCCGCAATACATCCTGCAGCCGGTCAACCCGTACTTCATCGCGTTCAGCCTCGCTTCCGCGTTCCTGCTGAACCTGATGCCGTGGGGGCGTCTCGCCGGCGTGCCCGATTTCGTCGCACTCGTGCTGCTGTTCTGGAATGTCCATCAGCCGCGCAAGGTGGGCATGGGCATCGCGTTTCTGCTCGGTCTGCTGATGGACGTGCACAACGCGAGCCTGCTCGGCGAGCACGCGCTCGCCTACACGCTGCTCTCGTACGGCGCGATCACGATTCACCGCCGCGTGCTGTGGATGTCGCTCGGCGTGCAAACGTTCGCGGTGATGCCGCTGCTCGTCGTCGCGCAACTGGTGCCGTTCGTGATCCGGTTGTTGACCGGCGCGGCGTTTCCGGGCTGGAGTTATCTGATCGACGGTTTCGTCGAAGCTGCGCTGTGGCCGGTCGCCAGCATCTTGCTGCTGATGCCGCAGCGCCGCCCCGCCGACCCGGACGATACGCGCCCCATTTGATCCCGCATCGGGCCCACCGGCCGCGGCCAGTTTGGGCGCACACTCTTGACGGCCGCATGCCGGCCTTTTGCAGAATCGCATGACCGAATTCAAGGACACTCAGCAGCAGCTCACGAAATTCCGCCTGCGCGTCGCGGCGGCTGGCCTGTTCGTGTTTGTCTGCTTCGGGCTGATCGGCTTTCGCTTCCTGTTCCTGCAGGTCTGGCACTACAGCAAGTACTCGCTGCAAGCCGATGAAAACCGCATCTCCGTCGCGCCGATCGTGCCGAACCGCGGCATTATCACCGACCGGAACGGCGTCGTGCTCGCGAAGAACTACTCGGCCTATACGCTCGAAATCACCCCGTCGAAGCTGAACGACACGCTCGATAACGTGATCGACAACCTCGCCACCGTCGTGTCGATCGATGCGCGCGACCGTCGCCGCTTCAAGAAGCTGCAGGAAGACTCGAAGAACTTCGAAAGTCTGCCGATACGCACGCGCCTGACCGACGACGAAGTCGCGCGCTTCACCGCGCAGCGCTTCCGCTTCCCTGGCGTCGAAGTGCGCGCGCGGCTGTTCCGCCAGTACCCGCTCGGGCCGACCGCCGCGCACGTGATCGGCTACATCGGACGGATTTCGCAACGCGACCAGGACCGCATCGACGACGCCAGCGATCAGAACGACAGCGATCCGGACCACTATGATCCGCGTCTTGACGCGAACAACTACAAGGGCACCGATTACATCGGCAAGATCGGCGTCGAGCAGAGCTACGAGACCGAGCTGCACGGCCAGACCGGTTTCGAGGAAGTCGAGGTGACGGCGGGCGGCCGCCCGGTGCGTACGCTGTCGCGCACCCAGGCGACGCCGGGCAACAACCTCGTGCTGTCGCTCGACATCGGCCTTCAGCAGGTCGCCGAGCAGGCGTTCGCCGGACACCGCGGCGCGCTCGTCGCGATCGAGCCGTCCACCGGCGACGTGCTCGCGTTCGTGTCGGCGCCGAGCTTCGATCCGAATTCCTTCGTCGACGGCATCGACCAGCAGACCTGGGACGAGCTGAACAACTCGCCGGACCATCCGCTCCTGAACCGGCCGCTGCACGGCACCTATCCGCCGGGCTCGACCTACAAGCCGTTCATGGCGCTCGCCGCGCTGACGCTGCACAAGCGCACGCCGAGCTGGGGCTTCCAGGACCCCGGTTACTACACGTTCGGCGGCCACACGTTCCGCAACGACGTGCGCTCGGGCCAAGGCTGGATCGACATGAACCGCGCGATCGTGGTGTCGAACGACACGTACTTCTACATGCTCGCGCACGATCTCGGCGTCAACAACATCGCGAACTTCATGAAGCCGTGGGGCTTCGGGCAGATCACCGGCATCGACATCGCCGGCGAAGCCAAGGGCATCCTGCCGTCGACCGACTGGAAGCGTCACGCGTACCGCCGCCCCGAGCAGCAGAAGTGGTACGAAGGCGAAACGGTCAGCCTCGGCATCGGCCAGGGCTACAACTCGTTCACGATCCTGCAGCTCGCCCATGCCACCGCAACGCTCGCGAACAACGGCGTCGTGATGAAGCCGCACCTCGTGCGCGACATCGAGAATCCGATCACGAAGGACACGCGGCCGGTGGTGCGCGATCCGAGCGACAAGATCGCGGTCAAGCAGCAGGACATCGACTTCATCAAGCGCGCGATGGAAGGCGTGGTCACAAACGGCACGGCGGCCAAAGTGTTCGCGGGCGCGCCATATCAGGCGGCCGGCAAGACCGGTACCGCGCAGGTGTACTCGCTGCAAGGCGCGAACTACAAAGGTCACGCGGTTGCGGAGAATTTGCGCGATCACGCGCTGTTCATCGCCTTCGCGCCGGCCGATCAACCGAAGATCGCACTCGCGCTGGTCGTCGAAAACGGCGGTTGGGGCGCGGAGGCGGCCGGTCCGATCGCGCGCAAGGTGCTCGACTATTACCTGGTCGGCAAGAACAAGCCCGGCGCGGAAGAAGCGGCTGTCGCGGTAGCGGCATCGACCACGCTCGAAGCATCCGCGCCGCAGGTCGGCGATACGCCTGCATCGCATGATGGCGCTCAGCCGCTCAAGATTGCGGCGGGCTTCAAGGCACTGCCGATGCCAGGGGCGGCGGCTGCCGCGATGGCCTCCGGGGCGTCGGCGGCCGTTGCGGCCTCGGGCGCGAATGACGCGTCTGCGCCGGTGGCGGCGTCGGCTGGCGCGGCGGCAACGGTGCCGGCCAGCGCGCCGGCAGCGGCTTCGGCCACCGCAGCGCGCGCGGCCTCAGCGGCCAAGCCGGCAGCGGCTTCGTCCGTGGCAAAGAAATCCGCGTCGCGTACGTCCGGCGCCCCGCACCGACCCCGTCCGGCAAGCGAGCCGGCGCCGAGCGTCGCGGCACCATCGCGCGAGGACAGTTTCCAGGGCGCGTCGCCGCGCCAGCCGGCCGTCGGCGGCATCGACGAATAAGGAGAAAGGCATGCAATTCGACAAGCGCGCCTGGCTCGAGCGCATCAAGCGGATGTTCGTAGGCTTCGACCGTCCGCTCGCACTGATCGTGTTTCTGCTGCTGTGCGTCGGCATCGTCACGCTGTACAGCGCGACACTCGACATGCCGGGCCGCGTCGAAGACCAGTTGCGCAACATCCTGCTCACCTTCGTGCTGATGTGGGGGCTCGCCAATGTGCCGCCCAATACGCTGATGCGCTTCGCGGTCCCGCTCTATGCGTTCGGGATCGCGCTACTGGTCGCGGTCGCGATGTTCGGCCTTACGCGCAAGGGCGCGAAGCGCTGGATCAACGTCGGCGTGGTGATCCAGCCATCGGAGATCCTGAAGATCGCCACACCGCTGATGCTCGCCTGGTACTACCAGCGCCGCGAAGGCGTGATGCGCTGGTACGACTACCTGGTCGGGTTCGTGATCCTGATCGTGCCGGTCGGCCTGATCGCGAAGCAGCCCGACCTCGGCACGGCCGTGCTCGTGTTCGCGGCCGGCCTGTTCGTGATTTACTTCGCGGGGCTGAGCTTCAAGCTGATCGTGCCGGTGCTGATCGCGGCCGTGATTGCGGTTGCGTCGATAGCGGCGTTCCAGGACAAGATCTGTCAGCCCGAAGTGCAGTGGCCGCTGATGCACGACTACCAGAAGCACCGCATCTGCACGCTGCTCGATCCGACCTCGGACCCGCTCGGCAAAGGCTTCCACACGATTCAAGCGGTGATCGCGATCGGCTCGGGCGGCCCGCTCGGCAAGGGCTGGCTGAAGGGTACGCAGGCACATCTGGAGTTCATCCCCGAGAAGCACACCGACTTCATCTTCGCGGTGTTTTCGGAAGAGTTCGGTTTGGCAGGCGGAATCGTGCTGCTCACGCTGTACATGCTATTGATCGCGCGCGGGCTCTACATCGCGGCCAACGGCGCGACATTGTTCGGGCGATTATTGGCCGGCTCGTTGACGATGGCGTTCTTCACGTACGCGTTCGTCAATATCGGCATGGTGAGCGGGATTCTGCCGGTGGTCGGCGTGCCGTTGCCGTTCATGAGTTACGGTGGCACCGCGCTGACTACATTGGGCGTCGCGGTCGGGCTGATCATGAGCGTCGCGCGACAGAAGCGGTTGATGCAGAGCTAACCCGTAGCTAGCGGCACGCAGCAAACGACAATGCAAAAAAGGGCGCTCGTTGCGAGCGCCCTTTTGCTTTATCGCCGCTTCGTTACTGCGGCTTCACTTCCTTCTGATCGCGCAGCTGCGCGCTCAACTGCTGATACTTCAGGCGCGCGGCCGGATCGCCCTGCGCCGCCGCGGCCGCGTAATATGCGCGCGCCACATTCAGATTCCGGTCCACACCATCGCCGCCACGCTCGTAGAACGAGCCGGTCACGTACTGCGCGGTCATGTCGCCGCCCTGCGCCGCTTTCTTGTACCAGACGAACGCCTGCTTGTTGTCACGCTCGGTACCGCGTCCGTCGAGGAACTGATTCGCGAGTGCGAGCTCCGCCTGCACATGGCCCTGCGCGGCCGCCTTCATGAACCAGCGATGCGCCTCCACCGGATCGCGCTCGACGAACTCGCCATCGTCGTACATCTTGCCGTACACGTATTGCGCATGCGACATGTTCGCGTCAGCGGCCTTGCGCAGCCACTTCTTGCCTTCGTCGACGTTGACCGGCGTGCCTTCGCCGTTGAGCAGCATCATCGCGTAGTTGAATTGCGCGAGCCGGCTGCCGCGCTCGGCGGCCTGGCGGAATTCGCTCAGCGCCGCGCCGAGATTGCCGGCGTTGTAGTCGGCCACCGCGGATTGCGTCTGCGGATCGTTCGCCTTGGCGACGTGATCCTGTGCATACGCGGCGTTCCACGCCCCAGTCGCGAGCAGCGCCACCGCCATGCTCACTTGCGCGGTCACTCGCCCGGCGCCCCCCTGCACTCTGCCGTTCATGACCTCACCTCCTGTAATGCCTGGCGCGTCGCGCGCAACATCCAGATCACGTCGGCGGCTAGCGCGACGAAGCGAAAACCGGCGTCGCGATGCTGCCACGCGCTCGCCACGTCCATCGCGAAGATGCCGGCGGCAATGCCGGCTTTGTCCGCCGCGCTGACGATACGCGCCATCGCCGCCTGCACGTCCGCGTGTTTCGCGTCGCCGAGATGACCAAGGCTCGCGGCCAGATCGGCCGGCCCGACGAACAGGCAATCGACGCCCGGCGTCGCCGCGATCTGCTCGACCTCCCGCAAGCCGCGCGCCGATTCGATCTGCACAATCGTCGCGATCTGGGCGTTGGCCGTCTGCACGTAATCACGCCGCATGCCGTAACCGGCCGCGCGCACGACGCCCGCGACGCCGCGCAGGCCGTCGAGCGCCTCGGCGGTCGGATATTGGGTGAGCCGCACGGCGCGTGCCGCGTCTTCGGCGGATTCGATGTTCGGGAACATCAGCGTGCGCGCGCCGGCGTCGAGCACGCGCTTGACGAGCCACGGCTCGCTCGCGGGCACCCGCACCACCGGCTCGCTCGGCAGATGGGCGGCGGCAATCGCGCGCAATTGCGACTCGACGCCGCCGCTATCGTTGGGCGCGTGCTCCATGTCGATCAGCAGCCAGTCGAAGCCGGCGTGCGCGAGTGCTTCGGCGGCGGCCTCGCTGCCGAGCGACAACCACAGCCCGATCAGCGGCGCGTTGTCCTTCAGACGTTGTTTGAGGGAGTTGGTGAAGGTGCTCATCGGCTGGCCTCGCGCAGGTTTGCAATGCGAAGCGGGGCCAGATAGTGGATCAGGCAGGCACCGGGGCGCTGACGGCCTCGTTGCCTGCTGCGACGCGATGCGGTGACCGGCATGTCTCGCTCCGTGTGTTGGTCGGAACGATAATACCGTGACAATAACGCGAGAAGTTCGTTCGCGCGGCGGGGCGTGGGTTCAGGTGGGAAGCGGGTCGCGGACCACCTCGGCCCAGCAATTCGGCGTCTCGTACAGACGCACCTTGTGCAGGCGCAGGTTCACGCCGTAGTGCGCGTCGTAGACGTTCGCGAGAATGTCGAACGCAATCGCGGCGAGGTTTTCGACGGTCGGAATGCGATCGATCACGACCGTCTTGTGATCCGCCATGCTGTCGAGGAAGCCACGCACCTGCGTGTCGCCTTCGTAGACGAGAAACGCGTGGTCCCACTTGTCGACCAGGTGCTCGTTGGCGAGCGACTTCACGTCGGCGAAGTCCATCACCATGCCGCGATCGGGCGCGCCTTCGGTGTCGACCAGATCGCCTAGCAGCGTGATTTCGAGCACGTAGCGATGGCCATGCAGATTACGGCACTGGCTGCGGTGATCGGGAATGCGGTGGCCCGCGTCGAATTCGAGTTTTCGGGTAATCGTCAGCACGGCAAATCAGGGAATGTTCAGATACTTGTGAGTCTGCATCGACAGGCGCCACTGCGGATGACGTTTGCACCAGTCGATCGCGAGCTTCGTGTTGATGTCGCGCGACGGGCCGTCCATCGGCTGGACGAGGAAATACTCGAAGTCGAGCTTGGCGTAGTCGGCGAGGCGCTGGTTGTCCTGCGGGATCACGACCTTCAGTTCGTTGCCCTTCGTCACGACGAGCGGCGCGTCGGCCTTCGGGCTCACGCAGATCCAGTCGATCGTGTCGAGCACCGGCAGCGAGCCGTTGGTCTCGATCGCGATCTCGAAGCCGGCCGCGTGCAGCGCGTCGACGAGCGGCTGATCGAGCTGCAGCATCGGCTCGCCGCCAGTGCACACGACGAAGCGTTCGCCCTCGCCTTGCGGCCATTGCGACGCGATCATCACGACCAGTTCGTCAGGTGTGCGGTACTTGCCGCCGTTCTCGCCGTCGGTGCCGACGAAATCGGTGTCGCAGAAACGGCAGACGGCGTCCGCGCGATCCTCTTCGCGGCCCGACCACAGATTGCAGCCCGCGAAACGGCAGAACACGGCCGGCCGCCCGGCATTCGCGCCCTCGCCCTGCAACGTGTAGAAAATTTCCTTGACCACGTACGTCATGCTGCTTTCTGTCCTGTGTTCCTGAATCAATGATGCTCAATGATGGGCGCTCTCGCGCGAGCCGTCAGACCGGCTCGGTGACTTTTTCGCCGGCGAGGTAGGCCTCATAGCCACGTTTGCGCAACCGGCATGCCGGGCATTCGCCGCAGCCGAAGCCCCACGAGTGCAACTCGGCCCGTTCGCCGACGTAGCAGGTATGCGTCTCGACGCGCACCAGTTCCACCAATGCGTCGCCGCCGAGCGCGCGCGCGAGGCGCCATGTGTCGGCCTTGTCGAGCCACATCAGCGGCGTCTCCAGCGCGAAACGCGCGTCCATGCCGAGATTCAGCGCGACCTGCAGCGCCTTCATCGTGTCGTCGCGGCAATCGGGGTAGCCCGAGAAGTCCGTCTCGCACATCCCGCCGACCAGCACCTGCAAACCGCGCCGATACGCGATGGCCGCGGCGATCGTCATGAACATCAGATTGCGGCCCGGCACGAAGGTGTTCGGCAACCCATTGGCCGTGGCTTCGATTTCGATCTCGCGCGTCATCGCGGTGTCGCTGATCGCGCCGAGCAGCGACAGGTCGATCGTGTGATCGTCGCCGAGACGATCGGCCCACGCCGGAAACGCACGCGCGACGGCCTGACGGAATCCTTCGCGGCATTCGAGTTCGACACGATGACGCTGACCATAATCGAAGCCGACCGTTTCGACCGTGTCGTAACGGTCGAGCGCCCACGCGAGACACGTGGCGGAATCCTGGCCGCCGGAAAACAGCACGAGCGCGCTACGCTTAGCGTCTTTGCGGATCACCGTGATACTCCGTGAATGAGAGTGCCACGTCGCGCTGCGCGAGGTGCGCCACGCAAGCAACGCGGCGCGACGTGTGCCGGCACTGTGCCGGCCCAAAGCAGTATAGGTCGCGCGTTGCGCGGGAACGTGGCTGGGCGCTTATACCGCCGATCGTCGGGCGAAGGATTGGGTGCTTCGGTGCGACATGCTCGGCACTGCATTCGCGCGGTACACGACCGCGTGCGACGCCTGCATGCAAGTCCTTGAACTGGCGCGATTTTATCACCCGACACCGAATGTCGCCGACGCCAGCTGTCCCACCCGCGCGGCTTCAACTGCATGGCAAGCTGAAGTGACGACTTGTCCGCCAAACGGAAAAGCCCCAAGGAATCTTGCGATTTCCTGGGGCTGAATCCTGGTGGCCTGGGGCGGAATCGAACCACCGACACGCGGATTTTCAATCCGCTGCTCTACCAACTGAGCTACCGGGCCAACGAAGAACGAAACTATATCAAGCGATCCGCAGTTCAGCAAGCCCTTTCATAAATAATCTGCCGGGCCGCGTTCGCATGCAACACGTGGCGCTCACTCCCCTTTGTTCTTGCCGAGATCGACGCCGAGTTGCTTCAGCTTGCGATAAAGATGCGTGCGCTCGAGACCGGTCTTCTCCGCGACACGCGTCATGCTGCCGTTCTCGCGCGCGAGGTGATATTCGAAGTACGCGCGCTCGAACGCATCGCGCGCATCGCGCAGCGGAATGTCGAACGAGATCGACGCAGTTTGCGCGACGAGCGTGCCGCCGCCGACGCCATCGGACGACAGTATCGGCAACGCGGCCGCCGACGCGACTGACGATGCGCTGACCGGCAACGCCGGCTTCGCCGCCACGCCGCCAGGCACGGCCGCCGCGTTACCACGCGCGAGTCCCTGCTCGACCGCCTTCAGTAGCTTCTGCAACGCGATCGGTTTTTCGAGGAAGTTGAGCGCGCCGATCTTGGTGGCCTCGACCGCGGTGTCGATCGTCGCGTGACCGGACATCATGATCACGGGCATCGTCAATTGACCTTGCGCGGCCCATTCCTTGAGCAGCGTCACGCCGTCGGTGTCCGGCATCCAGATGTCGAGCAGCACGAGGTCCGGCGCCTGACGCAGACGGAACTCGCGCGCCTCCTGCGCGTTTTCAGCGGCCTCCACGACGTGTCCCTCGTCGCTGAGGATCTCCGAGAGCAGTTCCCGGATGCCCATTTCATCATCTACCACCAGGATGGTTGCCATTTACGCTGCCCTTGTCTGCACTGTTGCTTTTGTCGTTCCCTGCGACGCGCCGCCGTGCGCCGGATGCGCACCCGAACCAGGTGCACCCGGCTGCGCGGAGTCGTCCGCCAGTTGAAGGAAGAGAATCGAAATCTGCGCGCCTTCGATCACGTCGCCGGCCTTCATGCGATTGCGAATGTCGATGCGCGCGCCATGTTCGTCGACGATCTTCTTGACCATCGCAAGTCCCAGACCCGTACCCTTGGCCTTGGTCGTCACGTACGGCTCGAACGCGCGCGTGAGGATACGCGCGGGGAAGCCTGGTCCGTTGTCCGACACTGTCAGACGGACCGCGACGCGTGCCTTGCCTTGCGCGTCGGGGTCTCCGTATTCTACTGTCCTCGTCTCGAGCAAAACACGCGGATGCGCGACTTCGGCGACCGCGTCCTGCGCGTTCTGCAGCAGGTTGTGGATCACCTGACGCAACTGCGTCGCGTCGCCGCGTATCGCGGGCAAGGCCGCCAGCTCGACCTGGATCGCGCCCTTGCCTTCTTCGATACCGTACAGCGTGAGCACCTCGCTGACCAGACCATTCAATTGCAGATGCGCGAGTACCGCGGGCGGTGTGCGCGCGTAGTCGCGGAAATCGTCGACCATCTGCTTCATCGCGGCGACCTGATTGACGATCGTCGTCGCGCCGCGCTTCAGCACGTCCGCATCCGACGGCGCGAGCTTGTCGGCGAGCTTCATCTGCAATCGTTCGGCCGACAGTTGAATCGGCGTGAGCGGATTCTTGATCTCGTGCGCGAGGCGCCGCGCGACTTCACCCCATGCGATCGAACGCTGCGCGGAGATCACGTCGGAGATGTCGTCGAACACGATCACGTAGCCCGCGGTCTGCATGTCTTCAGCGTCGCGCTCGTTCGCCGCGAGGAGGCGCGCGCCGCGCACGAGCAGCGTGAGCGGCTCGGTTTCGCCGGGCACCGGCACCGAGAACTGCTGCTGCCAATGGCCGTTGTCGTCATGGCCGTCTTCACTCGCCGCTTCGCGATCGGCGAATGCCTTGCGCACCATCGCGCCGAATTCGCCGAGCACGCCGATCTGATCGAGCGACGAGCCGAGCACCGTCTGGAACGGCTGACGGAAAATCCGCTCGGCGCCTCGATTCGCGGTGGTCAGCCGGAATTGCCGGTCGAACACGAACACACCCGCGGTCAGGTTCGCGAGGATGCTCTCGAGATACGCCTTCGAATGCTCGAGCGCGATACGATTTTTCTCGACCGCCCCGCGCGCTTCCGACAACTGCCGCGTCATCGCATTGAACGACTGCGTGAGGAAACCGAGTTCGTCGCGCGACTTGATCTCGCGCTTTGGCGTGTAGTCGCCCTCGGTGATTTCCTTGGTGCCCTGCGCGAGCAGGAATAGCGGCCGCGCGAGCTGATTGCCGAGCGCCAGCGCGAGCATCATCGCGATGAAAGTCGCGAGAAACAGCGACAGGGTCAGCGTGCCGATGTACATCTTGCGCAAGCCGGTGCGGCCGAGCGCCTTCTCCTGATACTCGCGATACGCGCGCTGCACCGAGTCGGCGTTGCGCGCGAGTGTGGTCGAGACCGGCTGCGTCAGTTGCAGGAAGCGCTCGGCGGGCTGCAACAGCGACGCGTTCGCATCGGGAATACGCTGCACCACGCGCAGACGCAGCGCTCCCTTGCCGCCGTGCGCATTCGGATCGCCGTCCACTTCGCCTTCGATCGCCGCATAGCCGTGGCCACGCGCCTGCTCGATCATCAGCGGTGTCGGCAGATCGTTCGGCAGCAGCATCGCGTAGTTGCCGGACGCCTGCGCGACCACGTGCATGTCCGGCGTCGCGCCAGACATGCTGCGGGTCGGCTCGACGATCGTCGCGTCCTGCACACCGAACTGGTCGCGCAAACGCAGCAGCGTCAACGTGGTGCCGGCCGCATCCGCACTCGCGAGCTGCTCGGACATCAGACGCGCCTTCGTCTGCAGATCGGACAGCGACGCGTCGAGCATGCCGCGCCCGAGGTTGAGGCCGGACGCGAGCGCGGTTTCGACGTTCACGTCGAACCACGACTCGATGCTGCGCGACACGAACTGATACGACACGATGTAGATGATGCCGCCCGGCACCACACCGACCAGCGCCATGAAGAACGCGAGCTTCGCGAGCAGCCGTGTGCCGAATTTGCCCGTGCGTAATCGCACGATGATGATGACGACGAGCGTCGCCACCACCAGCAGAAAGATCAACGCGACCGCGACGTTGGCCGCATACAGCCACTGGTAATAGCGGTCGAAGAATTCGGTGTTCGCACTGGCGGCGGCCAGCAACACGAGCAGCAACACGGCCGTCACCGCGACCGTCGACACGAGCACGCGCACGACGATGCTGCTGACACTGGTGGAAGATGAGCGCACTTTATTTAGCACGATCGGCGGCCGTGAAAGTGAAGCGCTTCCAATCGGAGGCGAGGTTCCAGTCGCGGTTGTTCACCGCATCGATCTGGAACGGCTTGGGCATCAGCCCGATGTCGAGTTGCATGCGCACGGACGCGTTATAGGTTTCGCCGACCCGCACCTGATTGCGGTCGATCACGTGCCACGACGTCACGTGCTTGATCACCGCGAGCGCATCGTTGAGCGTGGAAAAGCCGAGCTGCAAGCCGCCCGACTGCACGCTCGACACGCGATATTCGCGCGTGAGCGGCTGGAACGACAGCCGCAAACTTTGCGACACGCTGACCGGCTGCTCGTCGAACCAGTACCAGCGCGGCCGGCTCAGTTCGAAATCGGTCGTGAAATAAAGCGGAATGCCTTTGTTGACCGCGTCTTCGAGATTGCTGTTCAGCGCGAATTCGAAATGCGCGTCGAGACTCCAGCCGCCGTTGTCGGCCTGCAGCGACGCCCGCTGCACCGCTATCGAGTCAGCGTGCGCCGCGCCCGGCGCTGCAAGCCAGACGGCCAGCGCGATCCAGAGCACGGCAGCGAGCCGAAGCGGGAAGAAGCGTTTTATGGTCACCGTTTCTGAAAGCGCGCGTAGAAAAATCCGTCGTGGTCTGAGTTCGTGCCGGCGCTGAATTCAGCGGGTCGTCCAGCATGAGAACCGGCCGATGGGTCGGCGGGCGCGCGGGCAACTGAGGGTAAAAGCTGCCCCGGCGCGTCCAATCGTACCGCATCCTGGTGCTGGTTTCCAAACCACTGTGCCTGCAACTCGCCCTCTTCGGGGAAGATCGAACAGGTAACGTAAAGCAACTCGCCGCCCGGTTTCACGAGCGGCCACAGCGCGTCGAGAATGCGGCGCTGTTCGGCGACGAGCGCGGCGATATCGGACTGCCGACGCAGCCAGCGAATATCCGGATGACGCCGCACGATGCCCGACGCCGAGCACGGCACGTCGGCGAGGATGCGGTCGAACGGCTGGTCGAGGTCGTCGTGCCATTGCGCGGGGTTGCCCGCGTCGCCGATGCGCACTTCCGCTTCGAGCTTCAGACGCCGCAGGTTTTCGCCGATGCGGCGCGCGCGAGACGCATCGCTTTCGAGCGCGACCAGTTGAATGTTGGCGAGTTCGAGCAGATGCCCGGTCTTGCCGCCAGGGGCCGCGCATGCGTCGAGCACGCGCATGCCGTCGCGCACGCCGAGCAATTGCGCGGCGAGTTGCGCCCCTGCGTCCTGCACGGACACGACACCTTCGCTGAAGCCCGGAATGCGCTCGACCGGCATTGGCGTCGCGAGCGTGACCGCGTACTCGCCAGCCTTGCTTGCGGCGATCTGCTGGCGTTGCAGCACTTGCAGATAGGCGTCGACCGTCGAATGGCGCGCGTTCACGCGCAACGTCAGCGGACCTTGCGTGTTGCCGGCGGCCAGCACCGATTGCCACGCCTCGGGCCATGCGCGCTTCACCGCGTCGATCCACCAGGCCGGATAGTTCCAGCGCGCTACTTCGTCGGCTTGCACGGAGGCGAGCAACGTGTCGCGCTCGCGCAAGAAGTTGCGCAGCACCGCGTTGACGAGCCCCTTCGCGAACGCGAACTCGCGACGCGCGCCAATCACCCTGACCGCCTGGTCGACGACCGTGAACGGCGTGTAGGCGGCGCTCGCTTCGTCGTCGACGAGCAGCGCGAGCGCGCACGCGAGCACATGCGCGACGTGCGGCGGAGGCGCCTTCTTCACCAGCTTCGCGATCAGCCACTCGGCGGTTGCGAGACGGCGCATCGTGCGATAGGCGATATCCTGCACCGCGCCGCGCGCCGCTGCGGCGTTGTCCTCGGGCACCGCCACGAAAACGCTTTGCAGCGCCGCGGGCAAGGCCGCGCCGAGACGCACGGCGCCGACGGCCTGGGCCGCGCAATCGAGTGCGAACCCGAGCGATTCGGGCGACAGTTGCAGCGTCGACAAACGGGATTCGCGCGAACGCGCCGACGAGGAAGCAGAACGCGAAGAAGGCTTTGGAGTCATGAAGGGAGCAATGGCAAGCCGCACGGTGCGCGCGGCGCAATCAGCGCACATTGTAGCGTGGCGCCGGTGGGGCGCCGCCATGCGTGGGTGGTGGCCGCAGACGCTGTCGCGCAGTGGCGACGAACGGTGCGAACAAAAGCGGGCCTCGCGGGCCCGCTCTTCAGTACTTCAGGCTCGACGCGCCGAGCGACGCGGCGCCTCAGTCGAAGCGCCCGGTGCGCGCCATTTCCATCAAACGCGCGATGCGTTCCTCGGTCGCAGGGTGCGTCGAGAACAGACTCGCGATACCGCCGCCCGACAGCGGATTCATGATCATCATCTGCGCGGTGGCCGGATGCGCCTCGGCCGTCGGGAACGGAATGCCGCTCGCATAGCGATGGATCTTGTCGAGCGCCGACGCCAGTGCCTGCGGGTCGCCCGAAATCTGCGCGCCGCCCCGGTCGGCTTCGAATTCGCGCGCACGCGAAATCGCCATCTGGATCAACGCACCCGCAATCGGCGCGAGCAGCGCAACCGCGATGCTCGCGATCGGGTTCGCGGGACGGCCGTTTTCGTCGCGGCCGCCGAAGAACATCGCGAAGTTCGCCAACGCGGAAATCGCGCCGGCCATGGTCGCCGAAATCGTCGAGATCAGAATGTCGCGATGCTTCACGTGCGCGAGTTCGTGCGCCATTACGCCGCGCATTTCGCGCTCGGACAGTACGCGCAGAATGCCGGTGGTCGCCGCGACTGCCGCGTGCTCCGGGTTGCGGCCGGTGGCGAACGCGTTCGGCGCGTCTTCGTTGATCAGGTAGACGCGCGGCATCGGCAGGTTCGCGCGCGTGGCGAGATCGCGCACCATCCGATAGAACTGCGGCGCGCTGTTTTCGTCGACTTCCTGCGCGTTGTACATGCGCAGGACCATCTTGTCGGAGAACCAGTACGAGAAGAAATTCATCCCAAGGGCAATCACGAGCGCGACCATCATGCCGCGCGACCCGCCGATCATCCCGCCGATCACGATGAAAAGGGCCGTAATCGCGGCCATCAACATCGCGGTTTTCACCCAGTTAAACATGTCTGCAACTCCTTGCCCCGAGCGTGGCCTTCATCTCCGTGCCGCGCGATTGCGGCGCCAGATTGTAAGCGAAATGTTAGATATGGGCGATGCGGGAAAATTCAATCATCGCGAGGCGCTCGCGAGTTTGATGCCCAGGCCGACGAACGCGCTGCCGACGCCGCGATCGAGCCAGCGCTTGACCACCGGTTTGCCCGAGAAACGCTGCGTGACGCTTCCCGCGATCCACGCGACGAAGCTGTTCCAGACCATGCTCATCAGCACGAAGACCGCACCGAGCGTGAGAAACGCGAAGGTCTTGTGTTCGCTGCCCGTCGTGACGAATTGCGGGAAGAACGACACGAAGAACAGCACGACTTTCGGGTTCAGAACGTTGGTCCAGAAGCCTTGCAGGAACAACTGCCGCAGCGACTTCGGCGTGGACGACGCGCGCGCATCGCCGGCGGGCGCATCCGCGGCCGGTTTCGCGAAGATCAGGCGCACCCCCAGATAGATCAGATAAATCGCGCCGACGAACTTGACGATGGTGAACGCCGTAGCCGACGCGGCCAGCAGCGCGGTCAGTCCAAACGCGCAGGCAAGCGAGTGAATGCAGCAGCCCGCCGAAATGCCGAGCGCCGACATCAGCCCCGCGCCGCGGCCCTGGGCGACGCTGCGCCCGACGATATAAGCGGTATCCGGCCCCGGCGTGATGTTCAGGAGAAAAACCGCGACGATGAAAAACTCGAAATGGACGATGCCGAGCATGTGATGCACCCTCGAAAACCTAGTCTGCTGCATGGAGGATTCTAACGCGCGTCGCGCTCGCGGCGGGCGCGGAGAACACCGGCCGAATGGACGATGCTCCGGCGTGCGAGACGCGCTTATTGCGCCTCGGGAAGCTGGAAGCGCTGGCCTGCGGCGAGCGGCGAGCCAGCAAGGAATTCGCGCACCGGCAGGCGCTTGCCGCCGGGCTTCTGCAATTGCGTCAGACGCAGTGCACCTTCGCCGCAAGCGACCAGCACGCCGTCGGGCGCAACCTCGACGATGGTGCCTAGCGCCTTGTTGCTGCCCGACGCCGGCGAGGCCACGGCGGTGGCGGCCCAGATCTTGACGGTGCTGCCGTCGTCGAGCGTGCCGGCGCCGCCGGGGAACGGGTCGAACGCGCGCACCTGACGCGCCAGCGCCTCGGCCGGCCGGCGCCAGTCGAGCGCCGCTTCGTGCTTGGCGATTTTCTCGGCGTAGGTCACGCCGTCGGCCGGTTGCGGGATCGACGTCAGCTTGCCGCTGCGCTCGAGCTCGATCAGTGCGTCGACGATCAGTTGCGCGCCGTCCGCGGCGAGGCGGTCGTGCAGCGTGGCGGTGGTGTCGTCGGCGGAGATGGGGGTGCGTACTTCGGAAATCATCGCGCCGGAGTCGAGTCCAGCGTCCACCTGCATCAGCGTGATGCCGGTTTGCGCGTCGCCCGCCTCGATCGCGCGATGAATCGGCGCCGCGCCGCGCCAGCGTGGCAGCAGCGACGCGTGGATGTTGATGCAGCCGAAGCGCGGAATGTCGAGCACTTCCTGCGGCAGGATCAGCCCGTAGGCGGCGACAACCATCACATCGTGCGGCGTCGCGCGCAGTTGCTCGATGCCGGCGGCGGCTTCCTGTGGATATTTGCCAGCGCGGCGCAGCGACGTGGGCTGCGCAACCGCGAGGCCGTGCTCCTGCGCGTAGCGCTTGACCGGACTCGCCTGCAGCTTCATGCCGCGACCCGCCGGCCGGTCCGGCTGCGTCAAGACGAGCGGCACGGCAAACCCGGCGCCATGAATCGCGGCCAGCGCGGCCGCGGCGAATTCCGGCGTGCCGGCAAAGATGACGCGCAACGAATGACTCATGAATGGGGCGGTGGGCAAGTTGAAAGCGCGTTACATCGCGTGGGCGAGCTTCTTCATCTTGCTCTTGATGCGCGTTTGCTTCAGCGGCGACAGATACTCGACGAACACGCGGCCCATCAGGTGATCCATCTCGTGCTGGATGCACACGGCGAGCAGCCCCTCGCAATCGAGCTCGAACGTTTCGCCCTTCTCGTTGAGCGCACGCACGCGCACTTTCTCGGCGCGCTCGACGTTGTCGTAGATCCCGGGCACCGACAGGCAGCCCTCTTCCGACAACTTCCTCTCATCGCTCGACCAGACGATTTCCGGATTGATGAACGCGAGCAGTTCGTCGTGCGTTTCCGACACGTCGATCACGATCACGCGTTCGTGCACGTCCACCTGGGTGGCGGCGAGGCCGACGCCGGGCGCCGCGTACATCGTTTCGGCCATGTCCGCGACGAGACGGCGGATACGGTCGTTGACCTCCGGGACTGGCTTCGCCACCTTGTGCAGCCGTTTGTCCGGGTAATTGAGGATGCTCAGTAAAGCCATGATTTCGAGTGTGATTTGAGACGCCGCCATCCGTTGGAGGCTCGCGTTGGCCATTTGGCCAGGTTGTGAGCCCGTCGTAATACGCAGAGGATAGATGATGTCGAACCGGTTCGATTCAACGCGCCTCGTGCGCCCGACGACGAACCCGCGCCGGTAAGCGCGGCGCCGCGATTATTCGCGGCTCATTGCCGTTTTTTTTCCGCGTTTTTATTTCGGATGATGAAAATTTTAGCATGGCGCCCGCCTGCCCGCAGGCCCCGCCAGAGGAGCGACCCGCATGCAGACCTTGCCCGCGACCCGTATCGAACTTGCCGCCTGGCTGCGGTTGTCACTTGCGCCGGGCCTAAAACCCGCGGCGTTGCGCCTGTTGCTGGGCGCATTCGGGCTGCCGCGGGCGCTGTTGGCGCAGTCGCCGGAGACGCTCGCGGAGGTGGCCGGTGACGCCGCGGCGCGCGCGGTGCTGGCGCCGCCGGGTCCAGCGTTCGACGGCCAGCTCGATGCGGTGCTCGCATGGCGCGAGCAGCCGGGCAACCAGATCGTCACGCTCGACGATCCCGCCTATCCGCCCGCGCTGCTGACGATCCCCGATCCGCCACCGCTCCTATATATAAAGGGCCGGCTTGATCTGCTGCATACGCGCGCGGTCGCGCTGGTCGGCAGCCGCAGCGCAACGCCGCAGGGCATCGAGGATGCGCGACGGTTCGCGCGAGAACTGTCGACGGCGGGCGTGACGGTCGTATCGGGGCTCGCACTCGGCATCGACGGCGCCGCGCATCGAGGCGGGTTGGAAGGTGTCGGCGGAACCGTCGCGGTGGTAGGCACCGGCGCGGACCTCGTCTATCCCGCCGCACATCAAGCGCTCGCGCGGCAGATCGCCGCGCAGGGTGCGATTCTCTCGGAGTGGCCGCTCGGCACGCCGGCACGCGCCGCCAACTTCCCACAGCGCAACCGGCTGATCGCTGGGCTGGTCAGCGGAGTCGTGATCGTCGAGGCGGCTATGCGTTCCGGTTCGCTCATTACCGCGCGGCTTGCCAATGAGATGGGGCGCGACGTGTTCGCGTTGCCCGGATCGATTTACGCGCCGTTGTCGCGCGGCTGTCATCGGATGATCAAGCAGGGAGCGCGGCTCGTGGAAACGCCTGACGAGGTGCTGGAGGAGCTCGGTTTTGCCCCGCGGCCGGCGGGCGATGCGAGACGCTCGGCGAAGCGGGCCGCGCCGCTGGAGCATGCGGGTTTGCACGTTTCGTCGGGTGGGACCGCTTTGCCCGCTACGACCGCAGCCTTCGCCGACTCACCGGCGTCCGGGCCGCCCCCGCAGCCGGCGCTCGCCCCTGACGCACAGCGTCTGCTCGCCGCGCTCGGCCATTCGCCGACCACGCTTGAAATTCTCGCCGCCCGTACCGAGATGGAGGACGCCGCCCTGCACGCCGCTTTGCTCCGGCTCGAACTCGCCGGCGAGGTCACGCTGCTGCCCGGCGGCCGCTTCATGCGAGCCCATCATGACTGAGCCGAGACTGACCGGCGTCAATGCAGATTGGCAACTTTTCGCGACCGGCCATGCTACATTCGCGCCAAAGCACCCGACAAAGCACACAAGGAAATCACTTCATGCCCGCGCTGAACCTCGACACCGACCAGGACCGGATCGCCGAGCGCGTCAACGAACCCGACACGCTGTTCGTTGCATGCCTGTGCGCGGAGTGGTGCGGAACGTGTCGCGAGTACCGGGACTCCTTCAACCAACTGGCCGAGCGACACCCGGAAGTCTGTTTCGCATGGATCGACATCGAAACTCATGCGGATCGGTTCGACGATCTGGACGTCGAGAATTTCCCGACCGTCCTGATCGAAGACTCGGTGACGACACGGTTTTTCGGTACGGTTTTGCCACAGGCGTCGATCGTCGAGCGGATGCTGTCGGATCTGACCGCGCTGCCCGGCGTAACCGGTGCGCCAAAGCTGCGGCCGGCGCTGGCGGTCGCCTGAAGGCGGCCTCGCGCGCCGCCCGGTCAAACGGAAAGCTTCGCGGCGCGCGGCTTGCGGCACAGGCCCCCGCCGATCACCTGGGACAGCATCGCGGCTGGCATCGCTGTCCGCACGCGGCGTTTGCCGCAGTTGATCAACCGCCGGACGCGCAATTATGATGACGCGCTTTTATGGCACTTGGCCCGTTGGGTTCGCACCTTGTGCTATAAAGCGGTCGTTATTGGGTCGAAAGAGGTCTCAAAGCGAGCGCCGCGCGCCATGTTGGCGCTCAAGGCCACCAACCCGGATCTACCAACCTCACATCGAGTCATGTCCAAAGCACTGATCATCGCCGAAAAGCCTTCTGTCGCGAACGACATCGCGCGCGCTTTGGGCGGCTTTACCAAGCATGACGAGTACTACGAAAGCGACGACTACGTCCTTTCGTCGGCAGTGGGCCACCTGCTGGAAATCGCCGCGCCCGACGACTACGAAGTCAAGCGCGGCAAGTGGAGCTTTGCCAATCTGCCCGTCATTCCTCCGCATTTCGATCTGAATCCGATCGCGAAGAGCGAGTCGCGCCTGAAGGTGCTGACCAGGCTGATGAAGCGCAAGGACATCGACCGTCTGATCAACGCATGCGACGCGGGGCGCGAGGGCGAACTGATTTTCCGCCTGATCGCGCAGCACGCGAAAGCCAAACAGCCGGTGCAACGGCTGTGGCTGCAGTCAATGACGGCCGGCTCGATCCGCGATGGTTTCGCGCGTCTGCGCAGCGACGAAGAGATGCAGCCGCTCGCCGACGCGGCGCGCTGCCGCTCGGAGGCGGACTGGCTCGTCGGCATCAACGGCACGCGCGCGATGACCGCGTTCAACAGCAAGGGCGGCGGCTTTTTCCTGACCACGGTCGGGCGCGTGCAGACGCCGACGCTATCGATCGTCGTCGAGCGCGAAGAGAAGATTCGACGCTTCGTGCCGCGCGACTACTGGGAAGTGAAGGCGGAGTTCGTCTGCGCGGGCGGCTTCTACGAAGGCCGCTGGTTCGACCCGAAATTCAAGCGCGACGAGTTCGATCCGGAGAAGCGCGATTCGCGCCTCTGGGCGTTGCCAGCGGCAGAGACGATCGTCGCGGCTTGCCGCGGACAGCTCGGCACGGTGACCGAGGAGTCGAAACCGTCGACGCAGCTGTCACCCGCGCTCTTCGACCTGACCAGTCTGCAGCGAGAAGCCAACGGCCGCTTTGGCTTTTCGGCGAAGAACACGCTGGGTCTCGCTCAGGCGCTGTACGAAAAGCACAAGGTACTGACCTATCCGCGAACCGACGCGCGCGCGCTGCCGGAAGACTATCTGGACACGGTCAAGCAGACGCTCGGCATGCTCAAGGAGAGCAACAACTACCTGCCGTTCGCGAAGCAGGTGCTCGACAAGGGCTGGGTGAAACCGAACAAGCGCATCTTCGACAACTCGAAGATCAGCGACCACTTCGCAATCATCCCGACGCTGCAGGCGCCGAAGAATCTGTCCGAGCCGGAGCAGAAGCTCTACGACCTCGTCGTGAAGCGCTTCCTCGCCGTGTTCTTCCCTGCCGCCGAATCCCGAGTGACGACGCGTATCACCGAGGTGGTCGGCCATCACTTCAAGACCGAGGGCAAGGTGCTCGTCGAGCCTGGCTGGCTGCAGATCTACGGCCGTGAAACCAGCGGCGATGACGCGAACCTCGTGCCGGTGCAGAAGGACGAAAAGGTCAAGACCGACAAGATCGCCGCGCAGCAACTGATCACGAAGCCGCCCGCACGCTACAACGAAGCGACGCTGCTGTCGGCGATGGAAGGTGCGGGAAAACTGGTCGAAGACGACGAATTGCGCGAAGCGATGGCGGCCAAGGGGCTCGGCACGCCGGCAACGCGCGCGGCGATCATCGAAGGTCTGCTCACCGAAAAGTACCTGATCCGCGAAGGCCGCGATCTGATTCCGACCGCCAAGGCCTTCCAGCTGATGACGCTGCTGCGCGGCCTCGGCGTGAAGGAGCTGACTGCGCCGGAGCTAACCGGTGAATGGGAATACAAGCTGTCGCAGATGGAGCGCGGCAACCTGCCGCGCGACGCGTTCATGCAGGAAATCGCGCGCATGACGCAGACCATCGTCAAGCGCGCGAAGGAATACGATTCCGACACGATCCCGGGCGATTACGCGACATTGCAGACACCTTGCCCGCATTGCGGTGGCCAGGTGAAGGAAAACTACCGGCGTTTCGCGTGCTCGAAGTGCGAGTTCTCGATCTCGAAGATTCCGGGCGGCCGTCAGTTCGAGATCGCCGAAGTCGAAGAACTGCTGCAGAACAAGACGATCGGGCCGCTGTCGGGCTTCCGCAGCAAGATGGGGCGGCCGTTCTCGGCGATCCTGAAACTGTCGCTCGACGACGAGATCAAGAATTACAAGCTCGAGTTCGACTTCGGCCAGGACGCGGCCGGCGAAGACGGCGAGCCGCCCGACTTCTCCGATCAGCAGCCGGTCGGCGCGTGTCCGAAGTGCCAAGGCCGCGTTTTCGAGCATGGCATGAGCTACGTCTGCGAAAACTCGGTGGCGAATCCGAAGTCGTGCGACTTCCGTTCCGGCAAGGTGATCCTGCAGCAGGAAATCGCCCGCGAGCAGATGGCCAAACTGCTCGAGGAGGGTCGCACCGATCTGCTGACGAACTTCAAGTCGTCGCGTACCGGCCGTAACTTCAAAGCTTTCCTCGTCAAGCAGAACGACGGCAAGATCGGCTTCGAATTCGAGAAGAAGGAGCCGGCGGCGGCGAAGACCGCAGCGGCGAAGACTTCGGGTGCTCGTTCCGCGGCCAAGGCGATGCCGGAAGCGGACGAAGGTGATACCGCGGTGGCCGTGAAGGCCGAGCCGGCGGAAAAGAAGGTGGCGGCGAAGAAGGCTCCCGCTGCCAAGACCGCGGCGGCCAAGAAGGCACCGGCGAAAAAGACCGCGGCGCGAAAAACCGGCTAGTAGGGCGAGATTCGGATCGGCGGCTCGCGGTGGTAGCAGGAATAGCTACATTAGCCATCGCAGTCGGCGATCCGTGCACAGCCCGCGGTGTAGTCCGCATCTGTCCAATCGGCATAGGGGGTAGCCAAGAGGCTACGCCCCTGCCACACCACCCGGCATGCGGGTCCGCACCGGGCGGTTCGGGAAGTTGAGGTCAGGA
>NZ_JACHDI010000013.1:0-204760 GCF_014201025.1 Paraburkholderia sp. MM5384-R2 | reverse complement strand
AGTGCGGATTGCCCGTGTGAAAGTAGGTAATCGTCAGGCTCCCCTCCAGTCAGAAACCCCACCCGCCGCGGTGGGGTTTTTGCGTTTACGCGGCCAAAATTAACAAACAGCATTGAAGCAAGCGACGCCCCCGCCCGCCTCAACGCTTTTCAACTGGTTCTCCCGCTGCCGACGCAACATCGCAGACCTGCTTCACTGCTCGTCCCCCGGCAATGAGGGTGAGCGCGCAATCCATTTTCGCGACTTCGCCGCCTCCGCCGCCTCACGGAGAATCTCGTTCTCCATTGTCTTTTTGCCGAGCAGTCGCTGGAGTTCCCTGATTTGCTTCAGCGCATCGCTCTGCTCCGACGCTGGTACGACTTCCTCGCCGGCACTGACAGCCGACAGGCTGCCATCCTGATAGAGCTTGCGCCAGCGAAACGGCTGGTTCGGATTCACGCCGTGCTGGCGTGCAACCATCGAGACCGACTTGCCCGGCTCGAAACTCTCTCTCACCACCGCCGCCAACTTCTCTTCCGCTGACCACCGCCGCAGGCGTTCCGGTCCCGTCAACACTTCCATCACTTCTTGTTTGTTGTTAGTCAAAACCACAGTCGTATGCCTACCCGCTATTTTAAATGGGAAACTGTGTCCGGCGATTCAGGGGGCCGCTCCATCAACTCTCTACTTCCCTTGCGCCAGAAACTTCTGCGCCAGTCGGACCCAATACGTCGATCCCACCGGCAACAACTCGTCGTTAAAGTCATAACTCGCGTTGTGCAGCATACAAGGGCCCGCGCCGTGGCCCGCCTCGCGGTGGCCGCCATCGCCGTTGCCCAAAAACGCATAGCAACCCGGTTTCGCCAGCAGCATGAACGAAAAATCCTCGGCACCCATGGTCGGTTCAACCGCGTCATCGACATTGTCCGCGCCAACGATCTCTTTCATGACCGACGCCGCAAAACGCGCTTCCTCGCTGCTGTTGATCGTCGGGGGATAGTTCCGGTGGAATTGGATCTGAACGGAGCAATCGTATGCTTCGGCTGTACTGTGCGCGATCTTGCGCATGCGTGACTCGATCAGGTCGAGCGTTTCTGTAGTGAAGGTCCGAACGGTCCCCGCGATCCATGCGTCGTCCGGTACTACATTGACCGCATCGCCCGCATGTATCTGCGTTATCGACAATACCGCAGTATCCAGCGGCTTTTTGTTTCGCGTGATGATGCTTTGCAGCCCGTTGGCAATTTGCACCGCCGCAAAGACGGGATCACGGCCATTGTGCGGTAGCGCTGCATGCGAGCCGACGCCCTTGATTTCGATGCGAAATTCATTGCTCGACGCCATGATCGGGCCTTCGGTCACGCCGAAGTGGCCTGCCGGCATGCCCGGCCAGTTGTGAATGCCAAACACGGCGTCCACGGGGAATTTGTTGAACAAGCCGTCGTCCATCATAGCCTTCGCGCCGGCGCCGCCTTCTTCAGCAGGCTGGAAAATGAACACGATCGTGCCGTCGAAAGCACCATGTTTGGCCAGGTAGTGCGCGGCACCGAGCAGCATCGCCGTATGTCCGTCGTGCCCGCACGCATGCATCTTGCCGTCGTTCGTCGACCGATGATCGAAGCTGTTGAGTTCCTGGATCGGCAGCGCGTCCATGTCGGCTCGCAGGCCAATCGCGCGCGAGCCGTTACCTCGTTTCAATACGCCGACCACGCCCGTCTTGCCGAAACCACGGTGGGTCTCGATGCCCCAGGACTCGAGCGAACGCGCGACGAGATCAGCAGTCGCCGTCTCTTCGTAGCGCAGCTCCGGGTGGGCATGGATGGTACGTCGAAGGGTCTGGATTTCGCCGCGAGCGGCCTGAATTTCGGGGATGAGTTTCATGATGGAGTGATTATGCGTTTGTGCTTGACGAGCATGAGATCGCCGCGGACCACGTCGGCCCGGGCACTGCGGATAATTCATTCTACGCCGAAGGAATTTTTGGTGGCGCCACCGAGGTCGGCGGCCTATAGACGTAATAAAATCCCACTTTGCGCGACCGCTTACTGCTCGCCAGGACACATTGCCGATGAACGCCCCGACCGAATTCGCGCGCGCCGTGTGCCCGCACGATTGCCCCGACACCTGCGCGATGCGCGTGACCATCGACAATGGACGGGCGATCAAGGTCGCCGGCGATCCCGACCATCCGCCGACTCAGGGCGTGCTGTGCACGAAGGTCAGTCGTTACGCGGAGCGTGTATACCATCCGAACCGATTGACGACGCCCATGAAGCGTGTCGGCCGCAAGGGCGAGGGCCGTTTCGAGCCAATCAACTGGGACGAAGCGTTCGACCTTGCCGCAAGCCGCCTCGGCGAGATTGTCCGTCGCGCGCCGGAAGCGATTCTGCCTTACAGCTACGCGGGCACGATGGGCTTGGTGCAGGGCGATAGCATCGCGCAACGCTTTTTCCACAAGCTCGGCGCATCGCGGCTGGATCGCGCGATTTGCGCGGCGGCCGGCGCTGCCGGCCTCAAATACACGTACGGCGCTGGCATCGGTATGCACACCGAGTTTTTCGCCGAGAGCGAGGTGATCCTGATCTGGGGAGCGAATCCGATCGCATCGAATCTGCATTTCTGGACGCGCGCGCAGGAAGCCAAACGTCGCGGCGCCCAGCTGATCGCAATCGATCCGTATCGCTCGCTGACCGCGGAGAAATGCCATCAACACATCGCGCTGAAGCCAGGCACAGACGGCGCTCTCGCGCTCGGCATCATGAACGTCCTGATTACCGAGAATCTGCTCGACGACGAGTACATCGCGGCGCACACGCTGGGCTTCGCTGACTTGAAGGTGCGTGCGCTCAGCTATCCACTGTCTCGGGTTAGTGAAATCTGTGGCGTCGAAGAAGAGGAAATCGCCGATCTTGCGCGACTTTACGCCAGCACGAAGAAAGCCGCGATCCGCTTGAACTACGGTCTGCAGCGGGTGCGAGGCGGCGGCAATGCGGTGCGCGCAATCGCGTGTCTGCCGTCGCTGACCG
This sequence comes from Paraburkholderia sp. MM5384-R2, assembly GCF_014201025.1. Lineage (NCBI taxonomy): Bacteria > Pseudomonadati > Pseudomonadota > Betaproteobacteria > Burkholderiales > Burkholderiaceae > Paraburkholderia > Paraburkholderia sp. MM5384-R2. Next base: position 201,755 of record NZ_JACHDI010000013.1, on the reverse strand, counting down.
GCGCATGGCGCGAGCGCGCGGGCGGGGCGCTGTTGTCGTCGAGCGGTTGGGCACCGGTCGACTCGCACGCGTTGCAGCGTCCCGACCTGATGCCGGGTTGGCCGTCGAAGCCGAGCCGCGTGATCAATATGAATGCGATCGGCGACGCGTTGCTGCATCCGGGCGACGCGACGTTCGGCCCCAAGGTCGAGGCGATCGTGGTCTACAACTCGAATCCGGTCGCGGTCGCACCGGACTCCGAACGCGTCGCGGCGGGTTTTGCGCGCGAGGATCTGTTCACGATCGTGCTCGAGCATTTCCAGACCGACACCGCGGACTACGCCGACCTGCTGTTGCCTGCCACGACGCAGCTCGAGCATCTCGACGTGCACAAGTCGTACGGTCACACGCACGTGATGGTCAACCTGCCCGCCATCGCGCCGTTCGGCGACGCACGGCCGAATACCGAGATCTTCCGCAGCCTCGCGCGCCGCATGGGCATCACGGAACCGGCGCTCTTCGACAGCGACGAAGCCGTCGCGCAAGCCGCATTTCGCTGGGACGACAAGACGCTGGACGGTGTCGACTGGCCGATGCTGAAGCAAGCCGGCTGGGCCCGTCTCAATCTGCCTGACGCGCCATTTGCCGACGGTGGTTTTCGCACGCCATCCGGCAAGTGCGAGTTTTACAGCGAGCGCCTTGCGCAACAGGGCCTCGACCCGCTGCCGGACTACCTGCCACCCTACGAATCGGCCGACGGCGCGCCCGAACTGGCGGCCCGCTATCCGCTCGCGATGATTTCACCGCCCGCGCGCAACTTCCTGAACAGCACCTTCGTGAACATCGAGAGTCTGCGCGCGACGGAAGGCGAGCCGCATCTGGACATCCACCCTGCCGACGCGCACGCGCGCGGCATCGGCGACGGCGATCAGGTGCGCATCTTCAACGACCGCGGCTCGATGCAAGCGCGTGCCCGCGTAACCGACCGGGCGCGCGAAGGCCTGGTCGTCGGGTTGTCGATATGGTGGAAGAAACTCGCGCCGGACGGCCGCAACGCGAACCAGTTGACGAGCCAGGCACTCACCGATCTCGGCGGTTCGGCGACGTTTTACGACTGTCTCGTCGAAGTCGAGCGGGCCTGAAAGCCGCGCCGCACATTGAAGCTGGCGCCCAGCCTCGCAACTTCGAGGCTGCTGTCTAACCTCATCGCTTTGCCCATTGGCCGCAATATGCCCATGCTACGATGCGTTTTTAGCACGACCATTCGAAAATAATTCAGGAGACGCTGCATGGAGAAAATCTGGCTGAAATCTTATCCGCCCGGCGTTCCAGCAGAGATCGACCCGACGCGCTATTCGTCGGTGGCCGAGTTGCTCGAGGAAGCCTTTCGCGAACACCGCGCAAAGCCGGCGTTCGTGTGCATGGGCAAGCAGATCAGCTACGGTGAACTCGACGAGCTTTCGCGCAATCTTGCAGCGTGGCTGCAGTCGAAAGGGCTCACGCGCGGCTCGCGTGTCGCGATCATGATGCCGAACGTGCTGCAGTATCCAGTCGCGCTCGCCGCGATTCTGCGCGCGGGCTATGTGGTCGTGAACGTGAATCCGCTGTACACGCCGCGCGAACTCGAGCACCAACTGAAGGACAGCGGCACTGAGGCGATCATCCTGCTCGAGAATTTCGCGGGGACCTTGCAGGCAATCGTGCGCAATACGCCGGTCAAGCATGTGGTCGTCGCGGCGATGGGCGACATGATGGGCATCAAAGGCCCGCTCGTGAACTTCGTCGTGCGCAAGGTCAAGAAGATGGTGCCGGCGTGGAGCCTGGCTGGGCACGTCAAGTTCAACGACACGGTCTCGGAGGGCGCACGTCTGACGTTCAAGCCGGTCCGGCAGGGGCCCGACGATATCGCGTTCCTGCAATACACGGGCGGCACCACCGGCGTGGCCAAGGGCGCGACGCTGCTGCACCGGAACCTGATCGCGAACGTGCTGCAGTCGGAGGTCTGGCTCAATCCGGTGCGCGCGAACCGCACGGATATCGATCAGTTCATTACGGTCGTCGCGTTGCCGCTGTATCACGTGTTCGCGCTGACCGTGTGCGGGCTGCTGACGATCCGCACCGGCGGTCTCGGCGTGCTGATTCCGAATCCGCGCGATATCCCCGGCATGATCAAGTCGCTCGAAGGGTATGCGATCACGACGATTCCCGCGGTCAACACGCTCTACAACGCGATGTTGAACAGCCCCGACTTCCACAAGCTCGACTTCTCGAAGCTGCTGACCGCGAACGGCGGCGGCATGGCGGTGCAGGAGGCGGTCGCGAAGCGCTGGTTCGAGCTGACGCGCACGCCGATCGTCGAGGGCTACGGGCTGTCGGAAACGTCGCCGTGCGTGACCTGCAATCCCGTCACCGCCACCGAATACAACGGCACGATCGGCCTGCCACTGCCGTCGACCGAAGTCTCGATCCGCGACGACGAAGGCAACGAAGTGCCGGCCGGCCAGTCCGGCGAGATCTGCATCCGCGGCCCGCAGGTGATGGCGGGCTACTGGAACAGGCCCGACGAAACCGCCAAGGTGATGACGGCGGACGGCTTCTTTAAATCAGGCGACGTCGGCATCATGGGCGCGGACGGCTTTGTGAAGATCGTCGATCGCAAGAAGGACATGATTCTGGTGTCCGGCTTCAACGTGTATCCGAATGAAGTCGAGGACGTCGTCGCAAAGCTGCCGGGTGTGTTCGAAGTCGCGGCGGTGGGTGTACCGGATCAGCATTCCGGCGAGGCAGTGAAGCTGTTCGTCGTGAAAAAGGATCCGTCGCTGACCGACGAACAGATCTTCGCGTACTGCAAAACGCAACTGACCGGCTACAAGCGGCCGAAGGTCGTCGAATTCCGCACCGAGTTGCCGAAGAGCAATGTCGGCAAGATCCTGCGCCGCGAGTTGCGCGACGGCAGGGCTTAAGCGAGCGAAAAACAAAAACCCGGCGCACGAAAGTGCGCCGGGTTTTTTGTTGCCCGTACAAAATCCGCGCATAAAAAAAGGCGCCCGAAGGCGCCTTTGAGACAAACTGCGTTTTTTTACGACTTATTAGAACTTGTGACGGATACCGATACGAGCCGTGAACTGGTTGTTGCTCGACGAACCGGTCAGGCCGTTGATGCCTGCCGTTGCTGCGACCACCTGACCCGTTGCGTTGACCGTGTCGCCCAAAGCGTGCTGGTACACACCGACCAGGTACACGTCGGTACGCTTGGACAGGAAGTAGTCCACGCCCAGCGCGCCTTGGTGGTACTGAGCACGCGAGTTGCCTTCGATCTGCTCGCCGCGCGTGTAGTCATACGCTGCGCCGACCAGCAGTGCCGGGGTCAACTGATACTTGAAGTTGATTTCGCCGTTGTTGAACGTTGCCTTCTGGCCAGCGAACGGCGACGCGAACGTCTTGCCGAGGTTGCCGAACTGGATGTTCGAATACGTCAGGCCGATGGTTGCCGCGCCGAACGTGTATGCACCGCCCGCGCCGACGACCTGGTACGTGTTGGCCGATGCGAAGCCTGCGTAGATCGGGGTCGTGACTGCGAAGTTAGCTGCAGTAGTACCCACGGCCGGCGTATTCGTTGCGATCGTGCCGCCGTTGTTGAACAGACCGCCCGAAGCTGCCGGCGTACGCGCGTTCAAATAACCCACGCCCAACTGCAGCGGACCGTTGTTATAGCCAGCACCCAACGACCAGATCTGGTTGTGCGTGAAGTCACCGGCGACGCCGCCGAAGCTATACGTGCCGCCGAACTTCAGGCCGTTGTAGTCTTTGCTGGTGAACTTGACCGTGTTGTTGGTGCGATACGCGTTGTTGAAGTTGTCGATATCGCCCGGGTGAGCGGCGATGTAGCCGCCCCACTGATCACCCGATTCGAACGGACCCACGTAGTCGACGACGGAGTCGTACTGACGACCCAGCGTGACCGTGCCGAACTGGCTCGACAGACCGACATATGCCTGACGACCGAACATCAGGCCGCCTTGACCGAGCTTGCCGTTGGTCACGTCAAAGCCGTTTTCCAACACGAACAGGGCCTTCAGACCGCCGCCCAGATCTTCAGTGCCACGCAGGCCGAAACGCGAGCCTTGCAGGACGCCGCTGGACATGTTGTACAGATGCTTACCGCCCGAGTTGGTGTTCATGTTGATACCAACGTCAACGATGCCGTACAGGGTCACGCTGCTCTGCGCATGAGCGACGCCTGCGAATGCGCCCAGTGCTGCGAGAGCGAGAAGCGACTTTTTCATCGAATGATCTCCAAGGAATACGAATCTTTTGTACAAGGCGAAATATTTAGTTAGTGCTGAAGGCCTTGCTGTCCAACTTCGCGAGAAGTTGCCACGTAATGTAACAAAAGGCATACATGGAACAAAGAAAAAGGAGTCGCTCCGGAAGGCCGCTGTTTCGTTTACGCAACATGGTCTAGAATCGCAAATTAACCGCCCATTTCATGCGGATTGGTGCCTGTCGGGCCACCGGTTTCGCGTCGCGAGGCCTTGTCGCACGGACCTTCCGGAACGATGCGGCGGTTATCGAATCAGGGAGCGCTTTATGTTGCTGGACGAGTTGATTGGCGAGTTTGATCGGGGTTTACGCTCACTGACGGGGGTCTCGCGGATGAGCCGTCCACTGCCGCTTCCGCAGGCTTCCGCGGCCACGGCCGAAGCTCCCGAACTCTCGCCCGCGGAGCGCGCGCATGCTGCGGGTTTGATGCGTGTGAACCACGTCGGCGAAGTGTGCGCACAGGCGCTTTACCAGGCGCAGAAACTCGCCACCGACTCGCCTTCATTGCGCGCCATGTTCGATCATGCCGCGTCGGAAGAAGAGGATCATCTGGCGTGGACCGCCAAACGCCTCCAGGCGCTCGACTCGCGTCCGAGTCTGCTCAATCCGCTGTGGTACGCCGGCGCGCTCGCGATCGGTCTCGCCGCGGGGCGTCTCGGCGATCGCGTGAGTCTTGGCTTCATGGCCGAAACGGAGCGCCAGGTCGAGCAGCATCTCGACAGTCATCTCGATCAGCTCCCCGCCGCGGACCATGAATCGCGCGCGATCGTCGAGCAGATGCGCGTCGATGAAGCGCAGCACGGCAAGGCCGCGATGGACGCGGGCGGCATCGAGCTGCCGTTTCCTGTACGCGCGTTGATGCGTGCGATGTCGAAGGTGATGACGCGCACCGCCTATTACATATGAGCGTTTCACCCGCTTCGCTTCGCTAACCGGAGCACCGCACGTATCGCCTCAGCCATCGCTGCACGCATTTCCGCAAGCGAGACGGCGCCGCGCGCCCCGTTCATCGTCCGTCCGGGCGACGCCGCCTTTTCCCTTTCAGAATCCCTTAACGATCTCTTTCAATTCGCGCTGTTTCCTCGCACTTTTCACGTATCACCTTCACAAGTTGCACTAGTCCTTTAATTTATAACGGTTTTCTGTTTTATGCTGGACGTGAAGGAGTCGCGCTAAGTCCTTGTTCTAGCAAACAAAATCCGCTCGAAAAGCGCGCCGCTCCCTTGACCCGTGTTTAGCGTTCCTCTAAAGTGGGAGACAGTGTGAGAAAGTGTATTTTTGTGTGTTCCCGACACCACTTTCGGGTAGATTTTCACGGACCGGGCGGGCGGCGCAAACAGCGCCGTAATAGGGGAGAGCGAAGTGTTCCAAGGGGCGTCGGCGCTGACGCTCGATGCGAAAGGGCGGATGTCGATTCCCTCTCGTTATCGGGATGCGCTGCAAACACAGGCAGAGGGCCGGGTGACGATCACCAAGCACCCGGACGGCTGCCTGTTGCTCTTTCCGCGCCCCGAATGGGAAATCTTCCGTGACAAGGTCGACAAGCTGCCCATGAACGCCGCCTGGTGGAAACGCATTTTTCTCGGCAATGCAATGGATGTGGATATGGACGGCGCAGGCCGTGTGCTCGTGTCGCCGGAGTTGCGAGCGGCTGGCTCGCTGGAGAAAGAAGTGACCTTGCTCGGCATGGGCCGCCATTTCGAGCTGTGGGATGCGCAGATCTACGCCGCGAAGGAACAGGCGGCGATCGCCGAGGGCATGCCCGACGCGTTGAAAGATTTCACGTTCTGATCGCGGCTTATTTATATGGCTTCTGCGATGGGAAACGAATTGCAGCATCGCACGGTGCTGTTGAACGAAGCGGTCGATGCGCTGGTCACGCGCGCCGACGGCACGTATGTGGACGGCACGTTCGGCCGTGGCGGCCATAGCCGCCTCGTGCTGGAACGGCTCGGTGAAGCAGGGCGGCTGATCGCGTTCGATAAAGATCCGCTCGCGATCGCGACGGCGCAGAAGATCGCCGATCCGCGCTTTGCCATCGTCCACGAGAGTTTTGCTTCACTGCGCGCCGCGATGGCGGAGCGCGGGGTAGGGCGTGTGTCGGGGGTGTTGCTGGATCTGGGCGTGTCGTCGCCGCAAGTCGACGATCCGGAGCGGGGCTTCAGCTTCCGCGCCGACGGCCCGCTCGACATGCGGATGGACCCGACGCGCGGCGAGTCCGCCGCTGACTGGCTCGCGCGGGCCACGGTGCAGGAATTGACGGAGGTGATACGAGATTATGGGGAAGAACGGTTTGCTTTTCAGATTGCAAAGGCGCTTGTTGCTCGCCGGGCAGAGTCCGACCGTCTTGGGCCTCTCGTCAGCACGGGCGAGCTTGCCCAAATCGTGGCTAACGTCGTCAAAACCCGTGAGAAGGGCAAGGACCCGGCAACCCGCACCTTTCAGGCTATACGGATTCACGTCAATCAAGAGCTTGCGGAGCTGCAAGTCGTTCTAGAAGCAGCGTTGTCGTTGTTGGAGCAAGGGGGGCGGCTGGTGGTCATCAGCTTTCATTCGCTCGAGGACCGGATCGTCAAGCGATTCATGCAGGCGCACGCGAGCACGCCGGCGGTGGATCGCCGTTTGCCGATCCGCGCGGTCGACCTGCCGAGCCCTCCGCTCAAGATCATCGGCCGCGTATTCGCGAGCGACGCTGAAGTCGCCGGCAACCCGCGCGCCCGTTCTGCCGTGATGCGCGTGGCGGAGCGGATCGCGCCATGAACCGCCTCAATATTTTCCTGCTGATCATCGTGATGGGCTGTGCCTTGTCGGTCGTCAACGCGACCAATCAGCAGCGTCAGATCTTTATCCAGCTGCAGCGCGCGCAGTCGCAGGAGCGTCAGCTGCAGCAGGACTATTCGCAGCTTCAATATCAGCAGAGCGCGCTGTCCAAAACGTCGCGCATCGAGCAGCTCGCCACCGCCTCGCTGAAGATGCAATCGGTCACCACGGGCCGCACCCAGTACCTGACGCTCGCCCCGGGCGCCGCGACGGCGCTCGACGCACCCATTCCGACTTCCGCGCCGGCCTCGGCGCCGGTCGCGACCCGTCGCGGAGCCACGCGATGAAAAAATCGTCGGCCCACAAGAGCGTGGCGTTTTCGGCCAATCCGATTCTGTCGGTGCGCCTGCCGATGTGGCGCTCGAAGCTCGTCGTGTTCCTGCTGTTCATGGCGTTCCTCGCGCTCGCCGCGCGCGCGTTCTGGATTCAGGGCCCGGGCAACGCGTTCTATCTGAAGCAGGGCGAGATCCGCTATCAGCGCCGCATCGACATGCCGGCCACGCGCGGCAAGATTCTCGACCGCAACGGTCTCGTGCTCGCCACGAGTCTGCCGGTGCGCGCAATCTGGGCGATTCCCGAATCGGTGCCCGACGACCTCGGCGCCGACAAGCTCGACGCGCTCGGCAAACTGCTCGGCATGACCACTAGGGAATTGCGCTCGAAGCTGTCGGAAGACAAGACCTTCGTCTACGTGAAGCGCCAGGTGCCGGTCGACGTCGCAGAAAAAGTCGCGGCGCTCGACATCCCCGGCATTTACTCGCGCGACGAGTACAAGCGCTTCTATCCGGAAGGCGAGATCACCGCTCACCTGATCGGCTTCACGAACGTCGAGGACGAGGGCCAGGAAGGCGTCGAGCTCGGCGACCAGAAGCTGCTCGCGGGCATGTCGGGCAGCCGTCGCGTGATCAAGGACCGGATGGGCCACATCATCGAGGACGTCGACGAACAGGTCGTGCCGCACAACGGCAAGGACGTCGATCTGTCGATCGACAGCAAGATCCAGTACATCGCCTATACGAACCTGAAAGCGGCAGTCGAGAAATTCAAGGCGAAGGCCGGCGCGGCGATGGTGATCGACGTGCGCACCGGCGAAGTGCTCGCGCTCGTCAATTACCCGACCTACAACCCGAACGACCGCTCGCACCTGACCGGCGACCAGCTGCGCAACCGCATCCTGACCGACACGTTCGAGCCGGGTTCGATCATGAAGCCGTTCACGGTGTCGCTCGCGCTCGATCTGCACCGGGTGACGCCGACTACACTGGTAGATACGGGCAACGGCCACTTCGTACTCGACGGCGCGCCGATTACCGACGACAGCGGCTTCGGCGTGCTGACGGTCGGCGGCGTGATCCAGAAGTCGAGCAACATCGGCGCGACCAAAATCGCGATGCAGCTGCGGCCCGAAGAGATGTGGAACATGTACACCAGCATCGGTCTCGGCCAGGCACCGAAGGTCGGCTTTCCGGGCGCGGCGGCGGGCCGTCTGCGTCCGTGGAAGAGCTGGCGCCGTATCGAGCAGGCGACGATGTCGTACGGCTACGGCCTGTCGGTGTCGCTGTTCCAGCTCGGCCGCGCGTACACCGCGATCGCGCACGACGGCGAAATCGTGCCGGTGACGATTTTCCACACGCCAGGCGACCCGCCGGCCACCGGTCCGCAGATCTTCTCGCCGACCACCGCGCGTGAAGTGCGCGCGATGCTCGAAACCGTGGTGTCGCCGCAAGGCACGTCGCCGGATGCGGCGGTGCCCGGCTATCGCGTCGGCGGCAAGAGCGGTACCGCGTACAAGCACGGTCCGCACGGCTACGACCACTCCAAATATCGCGCCTCGTTCGTCGGCATGGCGCCGATGCCGAATCCGCGCATCGTCGTTGCGGTGTCGGTCGACGAGCCGACGGCCGGTAGCCATTTCGGCGGCCAGGTGTCGGGCCCGGTGTTTTCGGGTATCGCCGGGGATACGCTGCGCGCGCTGAACGTGCCGCCCGACATGCCCGTCAAGCAGATGGTCGTGTCCGACGATTCGGCGCCGCCCGCGCCCGGCGCGCCGGCCACGCCGCCCGTGGTGAAGAAGCTGTCGACGAGCCCCGGCGTGAGGAAGATGACCATTTCGGCCACGCCGAAAAATCATCCAGGAGTCGAGCGATGAGCGCGCTGCGCGAGCAACATCCAGCGCACCGGCAGATCGCCGACGCCCTCGCCTGGCTGCACGCGCACGTGCAGCCAGGCGCGCATCTGCACGCCGACACGCGCTCGCTCGCGGCCGGCGACGCGTTCTTCGCGTACGCGGTCGATGGCGCGGACAACCGCGCATTCATCGACGCGGCCATCGAGCGCGGTGCGGCCGCCGTGCTCGTGCAACCCGAAGGTTTCAGCGGCACGCTCAATGCGGCCGCCGCACATGCGGTGCCGGCGTTGAACGAACTCGCCGGCACGATCGCGAGCGCGTGGTATCGCGATCCGAGCGACGCGATGCTCGCGGTCGGCATCACCGGCACGAACGGCAAGACCTCGTGCAGCCAGTGGGTTGCCGCGGCGCTGTCCGCGCGCGGCATGCGCTGTGCGATCGTCGGCACGCTCGGCACTGGGCTCGTCGGCCAGCTCGTGCACACCGGCTTCACGACGCCCGACGCACCGCAATTGCAACGCAGCCTCGCGCAATTGCGCGACGCGGGCGCGCAGGCGGTGGCGATGGAAGTGTCGTCGCATGCGCTGCATCAGGGGCGCGTGAACGGCACCGCTTTCGACATCGCGGTGTTCACGAACCTGACGCAGGACCATCTCGACTATCACGGCACGTTCGAGGCCTATGAAGCCGCCAAGGCGCGTCTGTTCGCCTGGCCCGAGCTGCGCGCGGCCGTGATCAATCGCGACGATGCCGCCGGCCGGCGTTTGCTCGCGAGCACGCGTAGTCACGCGCGCACGATCGCGTATGGCATCGAGGGCGAGCATGGCGACGCCAACGCTGACGGCACACCGCAAGCCGACGCGTGGCTCACTGCATCGAACGTGCATGCCACCGCGACCGGCACCGCGTTTCATCTGAGCACCTCGGACTGGGGCAACGCCGAAGTCGAAGTGCAAACGCTCGGCCTCTTCAACGTCGGCAATCTGCTCGCGGTGCTCGGCGTGCTGCTCGCCGCCGACGTGCCGTTCGACGCGGCGCTCGCCGAACTCGCGAAGCTCGAACCGGTGAACGGCCGCATGCAGCGTCTGGGCGGCCGTCTGCAGAACGACGAACCGCTCGTCGTGATCGATTACGCGCACACACCCGATGCGCTCGAAAAGACGCTCGAAGCACTGCGGCCGATCGCGACCGCGCGCGGCGGCGAACTCGTCTGCATGTTCGGCTGCGGCGGCGACCGCGATGCGACCAAGCGTCCGCTGATGGGCGCGATCGCCGAGCGGCTGGCGGACGACGTCGTCGTGACGAGCGACAACCCGCGCAGCGAAGATCCGCTCGCGATCATCGAGCAAATTGCCGCGGGCATGCAGGAAGCGTCGAAAGCGCGCCGCATCGAGGACCGCGCGAGCGCGATCCTGCAGGCGATCCGCGGCGCCGCGCGCGAAGACGTGATCGTGCTGGCCGGCAAGGGGCACGAAGCCACACAGGAAATCATGGGCAAGAAACGTGCTTTCTCCGATCAGGACCACGCCCGCCTCGCGCTCGCCGCGCGCGCCACACAAACACGCGGAGGTGGCGAATGAACATGTTCTCGCTACGTGCAGCCGCCGCGCAGATCCCCGGCGCGAGCGTCACCGGCGACGACAGCGTGCGCTTCGAGCGCGTGTCGACCGACAGCCGCAGCGCAGGTCCCGGCGATCTGTTCATCGCGATCAAGGGCGACCGTTTCGACGCGCACGACTTCCTGCCGCAAGTGGCCGAGCGCAACGTCGCGGCGGTGCTCGTCGCGCGCACGCCGGATAGCTGGAGCGTGCCCGCGATCCGCGTCGCCGATACGCGCGAAGCGCTCGGCGCGCTCGCGCGCGGCTGGCGTCGTCAGTTCGACCTGCCGCTCGTCGCGGTCACGGGCAGCAACGGCAAGACCACGGTCAAGGAAATGATCGCCTCGATCTTCGCGGCCGCGGTCGGCGCGGATGCGCGTCTCGCGACCGCGGGCAATTTCAACAACGACATCGGCCTTCCGCTCACGCTGTTCCGTCTGCATGCCGCGCATCGGCTCGCGGTGGTCGAACTCGGCATGAACCATCCGGGCGAAACTGAACAGCTCGCGAAGCTTGCCGAGCCGACGGTTGCCGTCGTCAACAACGCGCAGCGCGAGCACCAGGAATTCATGGCGACCGTCGAGGCGGTCGCGCTCGAACACGCGAGCGTGATTCACGCGCTGTCGCCGGAAGGCACGGCGGTATTCCCCGCCGACGACGCATACGCGAGCATCTGGCGCGTCGCCGCGACCGGCAGCCGCATCATCGATTTCGCGTTGAACAGCGCGGAGCGCACGACCGAAGCCGCGGTGAAGGGCAGGTTCGACGGCAAGCGTCTGTCTATCGACACGCCGCAAGGCCATCTCGACGTCACGCTGCAGGTGCTTGGCAATCACAACGCGCACAACGCGCTCGCGGCGGCCTCGGCGGCGTTGGCAGCGGGCGTGTCGCTCGACGCGATCCAGCGCGGCCTCGAATCGTTCGGCGCGGTGAAGGGCCGTCTGCAGGTCAAGCAGGCCGTGCTCGGCACGCTCGCGGGCGCAACCGTGATCGACGACACCTACAACGCGAATCCCGATTCGATGCGCGCCGCGATCGACGTGCTCGCGTCACGCGAATCGCCGCGTGTGCTCGTGATGGGCGACATGGGCGAAGTCGGCGACAACGGCCCGGCGTTTCACCGCGAAATCGGCGCGTATGCGAAAGAGCGCGGTATCGACGCGCTGTATGCGATGGGCGACGCCTCGCGCGACGCCTGCACCGCATACGGCGCGGGTGCGCACCACGTCGCCGATGTTGGCGCGCTGCTCGAGCAACTGCAGCAGGCCGGCTTCGGCGCTGCCGCAACGCTTCTCGTGAAAGGCTCGCGCTTCATGCAGATGGAGCGCGTGGTGGACGCCGTTACGAGTCCACAACCCAACGCCGCGGGCACGACGCCCGCTGCACATTGAAATAGAAGGATCCAGGCATGCTACTGGCGCTGGCGCAATGGCTGCAGAATGACGCAAGCTTCTTGCGCGTGTTCAGTTATCTGACGTTTCGCGCGGTGATGGCGACCATCACCGCGTTGTTGATCGGGCTCGTCTGCGGCCCGGCGGTCATTCGCAAGCTGACCGCGATGAAGGTCGGCCAGGCCGTTCGCAAGGACGGCCCGCAAACTCACCTCGTCAAATCGGGCACGCCGACGATGGGCGGCGTGCTGATCCTGCTCGGCATCGCCGTGGCCACGCTGCTGTGGGCCGATCTGACCAACCGCTTCATCTGGATCGTGATGCTCGTCACGTTCGGCTTCGGCGTGATCGGCTGGGTCGACGATTACCGCAAGGTCGTCCACAAGGACCCGCGCGGCATGTCGTCGCGCGAGAAGTATTTCTGGCAATCGGTGATCGGCTTGTTCGCGGCGGTTTATCTCGCGTTCAGCGTGTCCGAGGCGAGCAACGTGCGCGTGTTCGACCTGTTCATGGCGTGGGTGCGCAGCGGTCTGTCGATGGGCCTGCCCGCGCGCGCCGACCTGCTGTTGCCGTTCTTCAAGTCGATGACCTATCCGCTCGGCGTGTGGGGCTTCATCGTGCTCACGTATCTGGTGATCGTCGGCGCGAGCAACGCGGTGAACCTGACCGACGGCCTCGATGGCCTCGTGATCATGCCGGTCGTGCTGGTCGGCGCGTCGCTCGGCGTGTTCGCGTACGTGATGGGCAGCTCGGTCTACTCGAAATACCTGCTGTTCCCGCACATCCCCGGCGCGGGCGAATTGCTGATCTTCTGCTCGGCGATGGGCGGCGCGGGTCTTGCGTTTCTTTGGTTCAACACGCACCCCGCGCAGATGTTCATGGGCGACGTCGGCGCGCTCGCGCTCGGCGGCGCGCTCGGCACGGTCGCGGTGATCGTGCGTCAGGAAATCGTGCTGTTCATCATGGGCGGCATTTTCGTCGCGGAAACGCTGTCGGTCATGCTACAGGTCACGTGGTTCAAATACACGAAGCGCCGTTACGGCGAAGGGCGGCGGCTCTTCAAGATGGCACCGCTGCATCACCATTTCGAATTGTCGGGCTGGAAGGAAACGCAGGTGGTCGTGCGTTTCTGGATCATCACGTTGATGTTGTGCCTGTTCGGTTTGTCCACGCTCAAATTGCGTTAAGCAGCAGTATTTAAGGAAGCAGGCGATGTTCGGCGAGAAGTTTCGGGATCGGCAAAAACCGATGGTGCTCGTGCTGGGACTGGGTGAATCCGGTCTCGCGATGGCGCGCTGGTGCGCCAGGCACGGCTGTCGGCTGCGCGTGGCCGATACGCGCGAAGTGCCGCCGAATCTGTCCGCGCTCGAAGCGCATGGCGTCGATGCCGATTTCGTCGGCGGTCCGTTTTCGCCGGTGCTGCTCGAAGGCGTCGAGCTGGTCGCGATCAGCCCGGGACTGTCGCCGCTGGCTGCCGATCTGCTGCCGCTGGTCACGGCGGCGCGCGAGCAGGGCATCCCGGTGTGGGGCGAACTCGAACTGTTCTCGCAGGCGCTGCGCACGCTCGGCGAGTCCGGCTACGCGCCGAAGCTGATCGCGATCACCGGCACGAACGGCAAGACCACGACGACGAGTCTCGCCGGCCTGCTGTGCGAACGCGCGGGCAAGAAGGTCGCGGTGGCGGGCAACATCAGCCCGTCGCTGCTCGACAAGCTCTCCGAAGCGATCGACCAGACCGCGCTGCCCGACGTGTGGGTGCTCGAACTGTCGAGCTTCCAGCTGGAGACCTCGCATACGTTTACGCCGGACGCGGCCGCCGTGCTCAACATCACGCAGGATCATCTGGACTGGCACGGCGGACTCGATGCGTACGCAGCCGCGAAGGGCCGCATCTTCGGTACACGGACGGTGCGCGTGCTGAACCGCGACGACGCGCGCGTGATGGCGCTCGCGCCTGCCAGCGGCGACGCGGAGGTCGTCACGTTCGGCGTGACCGAGCCGAAGAACGACGGTGACTATGGCCTCTTGCGCGACAACGGCATGGTGTGGCTCGTCGAAGCGCAAGATCGCGACGCGAGCGACGAGTCCCCCAAGGGGACTTCCTTCGGGGCGCCGACGCCGAAGCGCCGTCGCAAGAACGAAGCAGCCGCAACGCCCGACATCGCATTGAAGCGTCTGATGCCCGCCGACGCACTGCGCATCCGTGGCCTGCACAACGCGGCCAACGCGTTGGCCGCGTACGCGCTCGCACGCGCGATCGGCCTGCCCGGCGCGCCGCTTTTGCACGGCCTGCGCGAATATCGCGGCGAGCCGCATCGCGTGGAACTGATCGCGTCGATCGACGGCATCGACTATGTGGACGACAGCAAGGGCACCAACGTCGGCGCGACGGTCGCCGCGCTCGACGGTCTCGCGCAGCGCGTCGTGCTGATCGCCGGCGGCGACGGCAAGGGTCAGGAGTTCGAGCCGCTCGCCGCACCGGTGATGCGCTGGTGCCGAGCGGTGATGCTGATCGGCCGCGACGCGCCGCAGATTCGCGCGGCGCTCGAACATTGCGGCGTCGCGATGACCGATCACGCGACTCTTGAAGACGCGACGCGCGCGGCCACCGCGCTCGCGCAGCCCGGCGACGCGGTGCTGCTGTCGCCCGCGTGCGCGAGCTTCGACATGTTCAAGGGTTACGCACACCGCGCGGCGGTATTCCGCAGCACGGTCGAAGATATCGCGGCCGAACGGGGGACGATGATATGAGCTGGTCGGAACGTTTCGGCTCGCGCGAACCCTCCGGCGGCAACGGCGCCGCGGCGCGCACGTCCACCCGCACGGGCGGCAGCGGTCTCGCGAGCGCGGTCAACGGCGTGCGGCCGCTGCGCTCGCGCATGCTCGACTACGACCACTCGCTGCTGTGGGTCGTCGTCGCGCTGCTCGGGCTCGGCGTCGTGATGGTGTACTCGGCGTCGATCGCGATGCCCGATTCGCCGAAGTACGCGTCGTATCGCGATTGGGCGTTCCTCGTGCGCCAGATCATCTTCGTGCTGATGGGCGCGGCGGTCGGCGTCGCGTCGTTCCGCATTCCGATTTCGACGTGGGACAAGTACGCGCCGAAGCTCTTCCTGATCTCGCTCGTCGCGCTCGTGATCGTGCTGATCCCGCACGTCGGCAAGGGCGTGAACGGCGCGCGCCGCTGGATTCCGCTCGGCATCACGAACATGCAGCCGTCGGAAATCATGAAGCTCGCGGTGACGATCTACGCGGCGAACTACACGGTGCGCAAGCAGGAATACATGCACAGCTTCGCCAAGGGCTTCCTGCCGATGGCCGTCGCGGTCGGTCTCGTCGGCATGCTGCTGCTGCTCGAGCCGGACATGGGCGCATTCATGGTGATCGCGGCGATCGCGATGGGCGTGCTGTTCCTCGGCGGTGTGAACGGCAAGCTGTTTGGCGGCCTCGTCGCGACCGCGGTGGGCACGTTCTCGTTGCTGGTGTGGGCGTCGCCCTGGCGTCGTGAGCGGATCTTCGCCTACCTCGACCCGTGGGACGATCGCTACGCGCAGGGCAAGGCGTATCAGTTGACGCACTCGCTGATCGCGTTCGGGCGCGGCGAGTGGTTCGGCGTCGGTCTCGGCGGCAGCGTCGAGAAGCTCAACTATCTGCCGGAAGCGCATACCGACTTCATTCTCGCGGTGATCGGCGAGGAGCTGGGTTTCGTCGGCGTGCTCGTCGTGATCCTGATGTTCTACTGGATCGTGCGCCGTTCGTTCGAGATCGGCCGCCAGGCGCTCGCGCTCGATCGCACGTTCGCGGGTCTGGTCGCGAAGGGCGTCGGCATATGGTTCGGCGCGCAGACCTTCATCAACATGGGCGTGAACCTCGGCCTACTGCCGACCAAGGGCCTGACGTTGCCGCTCGTCAGTTACGGCGGCTCGGGCATTTTGTTGAACTGCCTGGCGATCGCGGTGCTGATGCGGGTCGACTATGAGAACCGGGTGTTGATGCGCGGGGGCAAGGTATGACGGCTCTGCCACAACGCACGCTGATGGTGATGGCCGGCGGCACCGGGGGACATGTGTTCCCGGGGCTCGCGGTCGCCCATCTGATGCAGGCGTGGGGCTGGAAAGTCGTGTGGCTCGGCAACCCCGCGGGCATGGAAGCGACGCTGGTACCGAAGCACGGCATTCCGATGGAGTACCTGCGCTTCGGCGGCGTGCGCGGCAAGGGCCTGAAGACCAAGCTGATGCTGCCGGTGAATCTGCTGCGCGCGTGCACGCAGAGTCTGAGCGTGCTGCGTCGCGTGAAGCCCGACGTCGTGCTCGGCATGGGCGGCTACATCACGTTCCCGGCCGGGCTGATGACCGCGCTGAGCGGCCGGCCGCTCGTGCTGCACGAACAGAATTCGATCGCGGGTCTCGCGAACAAGGTGCTCGCGAAGCTCGCGAAGCGCGTGCTGGTCGCATTTCCGAATGCGCTGCCGCACAGCGAATGGACCGGTAATCCGATTCGCGAGGAACTTGCGCGGGCGAATCCACCCAAAGCACGCTACGCGCAGCGTAATGGTCCGCTGAACGTGCTCGTCGTGGGCGGCAGTCTCGGCGCCGCGGCGTTGAACGAAGTCGTGCCGCGCGCGCTCGCGCTGCTTGGCTCCAACGAGAGACCGCGCATCGTGCATCAGGCGGGCGCGAAGCATATCGACGCTCTGCGCGAGAACTACGCGGCGGCCGGTTTGCAGGCTGGTGCGGATGTCTCGCTCGTGCCGTTCATCGACGACATGACGAGCGCTTACGAAGCAGCCGATCTGGTGATCTGCCGCTCGGGCGCGATGACCGTGTCGGAGATCTCGGCGGTCGGCGTCGCGGCGCTGTTCGTGCCGTTCCCGTACGCGGTCGACGATCACCAGACCACTAATGCAGCGTTCCTCGCCGACAACGGCGCGGCGCTGGTCGTGCAACAACGCGATCTGTCGGCGGAAAAGCTCGCCGACTGGTTGCGCAGCCAGACGCGGGAAAGTCTCGCGGAAATGGCGGAGCGTTCGCGCTCGCTCGCGAAACCGGATGCCACCGAACAGGTCGCGCAGATCTGCGCGACCGTGGCGGCTGCGGGTTCGATGGCGGGCGTGAGCCCAGAAGGAAAGCAATGAAACACATCGTCAAACACATTCATTTCGTCGGCATCGGCGGCGTGGGCATGAGCGGCATCGCCGAAGTGCTCGTCAATCTCGGCTATCAGGTGAGCGGCTCGGACCTGTCGGGCAACGCGGTCACCGAGCGCCTCGCCGGGCTCGGCGCGCGCATTTCGATCGGGCACGCGGCGCAGAACATCGAAGGCGCGAACGCGGTGGTGGTGTCGACCGCGGTGCGCAGCGACAACCCGGAAGTGCTGGCCGCGCGTCATCGCCGCATTCCGATCGTGCCGCGCGCGGTGATGCTCGCGGAGTTGATGCGTCTGAAGCAGGGCATCGCGATTGCCGGCACGCACGGCAAGACCACGACCACGTCGCTGGTCGCGAGCGTGCTCGCCGCGGGCGGGCTCGATCCGACCTTCGTGATCGGCGGCCGGCTGATCAGCGCGGGCGCGAATGCGCGCCTCGGCACCGGCGACTTCATCGTCGCCGAGGCGGACGAATCGGACGCGTCGTTCCTGAACCTGTTCCCGGTGATCGAGGTCATCACGAACATCGACGCCGATCATATGGACACCTATGGTCACGACTTCGCGCGTCTGAAGCAGGCCTTCATCGAATTCACGCACCGTTTGCCGTTCTACGGCATCGCGGTGCTGTGCGTCGACGATCCGAACGTGAAGGAGATCCTGCCGTTCGTGTCGAAGCCGATCATCCGCTACGGTTTCGCGGCCGATGCGCAGGTGCGCGCGGTCAACGTCGAAGCTCGCGAAGGCCGCATGCATTTCACCGTGATGCGCGAAGACGCGGCGCCGCTCGACGTCACGCTGAACCTGCCGGGCGAGCACAACGTGCAGAACGCGTTGGCCGCAATTGCAATTGCGACTGAACTCGAAGTGAAAGATGCCGATATCCAGCGAGCGCTCGCGGATTTCAACGGCGTCGGCCGACGCTTCCAACGGTATGGCGAAGTGCCGGTTCTCAGCGACGGCCAGGCCGCGGGCTCCTACACGCTGGTGGACGACTACGGTCACCACCCGGTCGAAATGGCCGCAACCCTGGCGGCGGCGCGCGGCGCATTTCCGGGCCGGCGTCTGCTGCTGGCGTTCCAGCCGCACCGCTTCACGCGCACGCGTGATTGCTTCGAGGATTTCGTGAAAGTGCTGTCGACCGTCGACGCGCTCGTGCTGACCGAAGTCTATGCGGCCGGCGAAGCGCCGATCGTCGCCGCCGACGGCCGCGCATTGGCGCGCGCGCTGCGCGTCGCGGGCAAGGTCGAGCCGGTGTTTGTCGATACGGTGGATGAAGTGCCGGACGCGCTGTCCACGGTGGTGCGCGACGGCGATGTGGTGATTACGATGGGCGCGGGTTCGATCGGCGGTGTGCCGGTTCGACTCGCTCAGGAACAGAAGGTGTGAGATGAGCAGTATCGACCCTAAACAATTCGGCAAGGTGGCAGTGCTGCTCGGCGGTAATTCCGCCGAGCGCGAGGTGTCGCTCAATTCCGGGCGCCTGGTGTTGCAAGGCCTGCGTGACGCGGGCGTCGACGCGCATCCGTTCGATCCGGCCGAGCGTCCGCTGTCCGCGTTGAAGGATGAAGGCTTCGTGCGCGCGTTCAACGCGCTGCATGGCGGCTACGGCGAGAACGGCCAGATCCAGGGCGCGCTGGATTTCTATGGCATCCGTTACACCGGTAGCGGCGTGCTCGGCTCGGCGCTCGGTCTCGACAAGTTCCGCACCAAGCTCGTGTGGCAGCAGCTCGGCATTCCGACTCCGCCGTTCGAAGCGGTGCTGCGCGGTGACGACTACGAAGCGCGCGCGAAGGAGATCGTCGCGAAGCTCGGTCTGCCGCTGTTCGTGAAGCCGGCGAGCGAAGGTTCGAGTGTCGCCGTGATCAAGGTGAAGAGCGCGGACGCGCTGCCGGCCGCGTTGATCGAAGCCGTGAAGCACGACCGTATCGTCGTGGTCGAGAAGAGCATCGAAGGCGGCGGCGAATACACCGCGTGCATCGCCGGCAATCTGGACCTGCCGGTGATCCGCATCGTGCCGGCCGGCGAGTTCTACGACTACCACGCGAAGTACGTCGCCAACGACACGCAGTATCTGATTCCGTGCGGTCTCGGCGCCGAAGAGGAAGCGCGCCTGAAGGTGCTCGCGCGCCGCGCGTTCGATGTGCTCGGCTGCACCGACTGGGGCCGCGCGGACTTCATGCTCGACGGCGAAGGCAAGCCGTACTTCCTCGAAGTGAATACGGCGCCCGGCATGACCGATCACTCGCTGCCGCCGAAAGCGGCGCGCGCGGTCGGCATCAGCTATCAGGAACTGGTGGTCGGCGTGTTGGCGCTGACGCTGCAGGATTAACCAAGGCAACCGCAAGCGACACCATGTGGAACAACGTTCGCCAGCTCAATCTCGCCAGCAACGCGCTGCACGCGTTGCTGGTGCTCGTGCTGCTGGCGGCGGGCGGTTACTGGCTGATCCAGCGCCCGAATTTCGCGCTGCGCGAGATCCAGATCGACGGCGATACCGAGCACATCAATTCGCCGACGGTACGCGCCGGCGTGGTGGGGCGACTGAAGGGCAACTACTTCACGGTCGATCTCGACGCCGCACGGCAGGCGTTCGAGCAGATGCCGTGGGTGCGTCACGCGAGCGTGAGGCGCGTGTGGCCGAATGCACTGGCTGTCACGCTCGAGGAGTACAAGCCGCTTGGGACGTGGGGCAGCGATCAACTGGTGAGCGTCGACGGCGAGCTGTTCACCGCGAACCAGGGCGAGCTCGACGGAGACCTGCCGGCGTTCGACGGCCCGGACGGTACGGCGAAGGAAGTCGTCGCGCGTTATCACGACTTCCAGAAGTGGTTCGCGGCGATCCACGAGACGCCCGAGGAAGTGACGCTGTCGCCGCGCTACGCGTGGACGGTGAAGCTGTCGAACGGCACGCAGGTGGAGTTGGGCCGCGAACGCAATCAGGACACGCTGGCCGATCGCAGCAAGCGCCTGACCGCGGCATGGAGCGCGGTGACGCAACGTTGGGGAAAGGATATCGAGAATGCGGACTTGCGCTATCCGAACGGTTTCGCGATTCGTGCCACTGGCATGCGCTTCATCAGCGAACCCGACAAGGGCAAGAAGTAAACGGACATCACACGCACTGAGCACGCTATGAGTAAAGACTATAAAGATCTGCTGGTCGCCCTCGACATCGGAACGTCGAAGGTAGTGGCCATCGTCGCCGAGTTGAAGGGCGAGGGTCACTACGAGGTGATCGGTCTCGGCCAGAGCGAATCGAAGGGGCTCAAGAAGGGCGTGGTGGTGAATATCGAAGCCACCGTGCAGTCGATTCAACGCGCGCTCGAGGAAGCCGAGCTGATGGCCGACTGCAAGATCACGAACGTGTTCACCGGGATCGCCGGCAGCCATATCCGCAGCTTCAATTCGAGCGGCATGGTCGCGATCAAGGAGAAGGAAGTCACGCAGGCCGACGTCGCGCGCGTAATCGAAACCGCGAAGGCGATCAACATTCCGACCGACCAGCAGGTGCTGCATATCCTCACGCAGGAATTCATCATCGACGGTCAGGAAGACGTGCGCGAGCCGATCGGCATGAGCGGCATCCGCCTCGAAGTGAAGGTGCATATCGTGACCGGTGCCGTGAGCGCGGCGCAGAACATCGTCAAGTGCGTGCGTCGCTGCGGCCTCGAAGTGAACGACCTGATTCTGCAGCCGCTCGCGTCGTCGCTCGCGGTGCTGACGGAAGACGAAAAGGAACTGGGCGTGGTGCTGGTCGACATCGGCGGCGGCACGACGGACATCGCGATCTTCAGCGAAGGCGCGATTCGCCATACGGCCGTGATTCCGATCGCCGGCGACCAGATCACGAGCGACATCGCGATGGCGCTGCGAACGCCGACGCCGGATGCCGAGGACATCAAGGTCGACTACGGCATCGCCAAGCAGGCGCTCGCCGATCCGGACGAGATGATCGAAGTGCCGGGTCTCGGCGAGCGCGGTCCGCGCACGCTGTCGCGCCAGGCATTGGCGGCCGTGATCGAGCCGCGCGTCGAAGAACTGTTTTCGCTCGTGCAGCAGGTGGTGCGCGAGTCGGGTTATGAGGAACTGCTGAGCTCGGGCGTCGTGCTGACGGGCGGCGCGTCGATGATGATCGGCATGGTCGAGCTCGGTGAGGACATTTTCCTGAAGCCGGTGCGCATCGGCGTGCCGGAGTATGCGGGCGGTCTCGCCGACGTCGTGCGCAATCCGCGCTATTCGACGGCGATGGGTCTGCTCGTCGAAGGACGCTCGCAGCGTATGCGCGGGCGCAAGGTTGCGGTGCAGTCGGGGTCGATGGGACAGGTGTTCTCGCGCATGAAGGACTGGTTCCTCGGCAACTTCTGACCACGGGTTTCGAGAAATTCGCGCTGGTGCCGGCGGCCGGCGCGCGACAGGGGGTTGCCCGATCTCCTGCCGGATAACGCCGAGTGGCGGTAACTTTTTATCTTGACGGAGGCAACATGGAATTCCAGATGCTGGAAACCGAAACGAGCGGCACGATCATCAAGGTCGTCGGAGTCGGTGGCGCTGGCGGCAATGCCGTTCAGCACATGATCAACAAAGGCGTGCAAGGCGTCGACTTCATCGTGATGAACACGGACGCGCAGGCGCTGTCGCGTTCGCGCGCCACCGCGGTGATCCAGCTCGGCAACACGGGTCTGGGCGCCGGCGCCAAGCCGGAAATGGGCCGCGCCGCCGCTGAAGAAGCACGCGAGCGTATCGCCGACGCACTGCGCGGCGCGCACATGGTGTTCATCACCGCCGGCATGGGGGGCGGTACCGGCACGGGCGCGGCACCGGTCGTCGCGCAGATCGCGAAGGAAATGGGTATTTTGACCGTAGGCGTCGTCAGCAAGCCGTTCGAATTCGAAGGCGGCAAGCGTATGCGCGTGGCGGAAGCCGGTTCGCAGCAACTGGAGGATCACGTCGACTCGCTGATCGTCGTGCTGAACGACAAGCTGTTCGAGGTGATGGGCGACGACGCCGAGATGGACAAGTGCTTCCAGTGCGCTGACGACGTTCTGAACAACGCGGTCGCGGGCATTGCGGAAATCATCAACGTCGACGGTCTCGTCAACGTCGACTTCGAAGACGTGAAGACCGTGATGGGCGAGCAGGGCAAGGCGATGATGGGCACGGCGACGGTTGCCGGCGTCGATCGCGCGCGTCTTGCGGCCGAACAGGCCGTCGCGAGCCCGCTGCTGGAAGGCGTCGATCTGTCGGGCGCGCGTGGCGTGCTGGTCAACATCACGTCGAGCCGTTCGCTGCGTCTGTCGGAAACGCGCGAAGTGATGAACACGATCAAGAGCTATGCCGCGGAAGATGCCACGGTGATCTTCGGCGCCGTGTACGACGACGCGATGGGCGACGCGCTGCGCGTGACGGTCGTTGCGACGGGCCTCGGCCGCGCGGCGAAGAAGCAGCAATCTGCACCGATGACGCTGCTGCGCACCGGCACCGACAACCAGCCGATCGGCGCGATGGCGCATGCGGCGTACGCACCGGCGGCAGGCCACGCCAGCACGGCCGACTACGGCGCGCTCGATACGCCGGCAGTGTGGCGCACGTCGCGCGACACGGCGGCCTCGCACGTGCAGGCGCTGCAGGAAAAGGGCGTCGATACGTACGACATTCCGGCATTCCTGCGCAAGCAGGCGGACTGAGCGCACGGGCAGGCTTCGTTGCCGCGTTGCGAGTAAGGTCGCAGATGCAGCGCTGGCGGACGAATGCACGAGCGTGGCGGGTGAACGGCAAGCAGGTCGCTTATCGTCTGATTTGCGGCAGGGGCAACTGCCCTCTGCGGATTAGCGAAGCGGACGAAGTGGCTGCCGCCGAACGGCGTTGGCTCAGAGTTGAATGGGCCGAACCGAAATTCACTGCGACACGAGGACGTGCGAGCGTGCTTCGCATCGATGCAAAGGACTGAGCATGATCAAGGAAGGTGAAAAGCTGCCCGACGCGACGCTCTTCGAGTACGTCGAAGACGACCGGGCGGGCTGCACGATCGGACCGAACAGTTTCGACGTGCACGAGCAGACGGCGGGCAAGCGCGTGGTGATCTTCGGATTGCCCGGCGCGTTCACGCCGACCTGTTCGGCCAAACATGTACCTGGCTATGTCGAGCATGCCGAGCAGTTGCGCGCTGCCGGCATCGACGAAATCTGGTGCGTGTCCGTCAACGACGCGTTCGTCATGGGCGCGTGGGGACGCGATCAGCACACCTCGGGCAAGGTGCGCATGATGGCGGACGGTAGTGCGGCTTTCACACGGGCGCTTGGTCTGGAGCAGGATCTGTCGGCGCGCGGCATGGGGATCCGTTCCCTGCGCTACGCGATGGTGATCGACGACGGCGTGGTCAAGACGCTGAACGTCGAGGCTTCCGGCAAATTCGAAGTCAGCGATGCAGCGAGTATTCTCGCCACGTTGAGCTAGTTGCTGACGTCGCACCTTCGTCGCGACCCCGCGCTTATGCCGCGTGGCGTTACGGCAACGGTGATTACGACGCTTTTGTGACAGGCCGTTACGCGGGCCGATGACCGGAAACGCCTCCATTCCGGGGCATCGGCCCGTCACGCTTTCCGTCGCTGAGCTCAGTGGGTAATGCAGCGAAACAGATTGTCACGTTCCCCGCAAAGACGCTGGTCTGGGGATTGGAGTATAATTCGCGCTATGGAATAAAAAATCCTGATTAGGATTTTCAATCGAACAGAATACCACCATGTTGAAGCAGCGCACAATTAAATCGATCGTCAAGACTGTCGGCATCGGGCTGCACTCCGGCCGTAAAGTCAATCTGACGCTCCGCCCGGCGGCGCCGGGCACTGGCATCGTATTTTCGCGCGTGGATTTGCCCACGCCGGTGGACATTCCTGCGTCGGCGCTGGCGATTGGCGATACGCGTCTGGCTTCCGTGTTGCAGAAAGACGGCGCGCGCGTGTCGACCATCGAGCATCTGATGTCCGCCTGCGCCGGTCTTGGCATCGACAACCTTTACGTCGACGTCACCGCCGAGGAAATCCCGATCATGGACGGCAGCGCGGGTTCGTTCGTGTTCCTGATCCAGTCGGCCGGTATCGAAGAGCAGAACGCGCCGAAGAAATTCATCAAGGTCACGAAGCCGGTTGAAATCCGTGACGGCGACAAGTTCGCGCGCCTCGATCCGTACTTCGGTTTCAAGCTCAAATTCACGATCGACTTCCGTCACCCGGCCGTGGACAAAACCGGTCAGGCGTTGGAAGTGGATTTCGCCAACACGTCGTACGTGCGCGAAATCGCGCGTGCCCGCACGTTCGGCTTCGCGCATGAAGTGGAAATGATGCGTGAGCTCGGCCTCGCGCGCGGCGGCAGCATGGACAACGCGATCGTGCTCGACGAGTATCGCATCCTGAACAACGACGGCTTGCGTTACGACGACGAGTTCGTCAAGCACAAAATGCTCGACGCCATCGGCGACCTGTACGTGGTCGGCCACCCGCTGCTCGCGTCGTACACCGCGTACAAGTCGGGCCACGGTCTGAACAACGCGTTGCTGCGTGAGCTGCTCGCGCACGAAGACTCGTACGAAATCGTCACTTTCGACGACACGCAGAAGGCCCCGCGCGGCTTCGCGTACGAGACGCAGACTGCGTTCGCATAAAGCCAGCGTAACAGGCAAGCAAATGAAAAACGGCCCCTCGGGGCCGTTTTTTTCGTCGAGCGTTCAGCGATTGCGCCGATGCCGCGCGGCCATGCGCGCGAGCGCCTCCTGCAACGGCGAAGGCTCGAGCGATTCGCTCAACGCCTGCAGCGCGGCGGCGCCTGCCGGCGTCATGCGCGCCTGTTTTACGGGCGGCGGTTCTTTCAGCGGCTGCGGCCGCACGCGAATCTTCAGCGCCTGCACGGGCCAGCCGCGCTGCTGCAAATCCGCCAGCAGCCGCGGCTCGAGATGCCGCAGACGCGCCGCGAGCGCGTTGTGCGCGGCGAACAGGGCCAGCACGCCTTCCTTGATGAAGCCAGGCTCGACGCTCGTCGCCAGATAATCGGGCAGCAGCTCGCGCAGATCCTTCTCGAGCGCGGCGATCTGCTCGACGCCTGCGCGCAGCGCAGCGAACGCGTCCGTGCGGGCGAGTACCTCGGCAAGCGGTTGCGGACGGCGCCGATCGAACTGCTTCGGCGGCCTTGAAAAGGACGAAAAACGGCTCATGTTTGGGATTGACGACGTGAGCTCGCCCCATGCGCGCTCACGCCGCGATTGTACCGCGCGGGCAGCTTGCGAAGTCGGTCCGCGCCGCGCCGGAGGTTGCCGGGCGGGGCTGGTGGAGGCCGGCGCCGTCACGCCTGCGACACGAGCGCGGCCGGAGGCGCGTGCTAAAATGCCCGATTCGAATTTACTCTTGGACTAAGCCGCCGAGGACTTTCCGACCCAGGCGCGGTATGCGCATAGTGCATACCGCGAGCCAGCCGAAGCCGCGACGCAGACACCGATCCGATGACCACCGGTTTTCTACAGAAGATTTTTGGCAGCCGTAATCAGCGGCTAGTCAAGCAATATCAAAAGACCGTCGCGGCGATCAATGCGCTCGAGCCGCAGATCGAGCAATTGACGGATGACCAACTGCGCGCCAAAACGGGTGAATTCCGCCAGCGCGTCGCGAGCGGCGAATCGCTCGACAAGATCCTGCCGGAAGCGTTCGCGGTCTGCCGCGAGGCCAGCAAGCGGGTGCTGAAGATGCGCCACTTCGACGTGCAGCTGATCGGCGGTATGGCGCTGCACTACGGCAAGATCAGCGAAATGCGCACCGGCGAGGGCAAGACGCTCGTCGCGACGCTGCCGGTCTACCTGAACGCGCTGTCGGGCCGCGGCGTCCACGTGGTCACGGTCAACGACTACCTCGCGCAGCGCGACGCCGAATGGATGGCGCGTCTCTACAACTTCCTCGGTCTGTCGGTCGGTATCAACCTGTCGCAGATGGAGCACACGGCGAAGCAGCAAGCCTACGCCGCCGACATCACCTACGGCACCAACAACGAATTCGGCTTCGACTACCTGCGCGACAACATGGTCTACGAGACCGACGCGCGCGTGCAGCGTAGCCTGAACTTCGCGGTCGTCGACGAGGTGGACTCGATCCTGATCGACGAAGCGCGTACGCCGCTGATCATCTCCGGCCAGGCCGAAGATCACACCGAACTCTACGTGCGCATGAACGCGCTGCCGCCGCTGCTCGAGCGCCAGATCGGCGAAGAGAAGGCGGACGGCACCGGCGTCGAGAAGCCGGGCGACTACACGCTGGACGAAAAAGGCCGTCAGGTCTTCCTGACCGAGTCGGGCCACGAAAAGGCCGAGCGCCTGCTCTCCGAGTGGGGCCTGATCGGCGACGGCGAAAGCCTGTACGCGCCGCAGAACATCACGCTGATGCACCACGTGTACGCGGCGTTGCGCGCGCACACGCTGTTCTTCAAGGATCAGCACTACGTCGTGCAGAACGGCGAAGTGATCATCGTCGACGAATTTACCGGCCGTCTGATGGCCGGCCGCCGGTGGTCTGACGGTCTGCACCAGGCGGTCGAGGCGAAGGAACACGTGAAAATCCAGAGCGAGAACCAGACGCTCGCATCGATCACGTTCCAGAACTACTTCCGCATGTACGCGAAGCTGGCCGGCATGACCGGCACGGCCGACACCGAAGCGTACGAATTCAACGAGATCTACGGTCTCGAAACGGTCGTGATCCCGACCAACCGTCCGCCGAAGCGGATCGACAAGCAGGATCAGATCTACAAGACCGCGAAGGAACGCTACGACGCGGTGATCCGCGACATTCGCGAGTGCTTCGAACGAGGTCAGCCGGTGCTGGTTGGCACGACGTCGATCGAGAACTCGGAGCTGCTGTCGCATCTGCTGAAGCAGGTCAGCTTGTCGCACGAAGTGCTGAACGCGAAGCAGCACGCGCGCGAAGCGGAGATCGTCGCCGAAGCGGGCCGTCCGCAGCGCGTCACGATCGCGACCAACATGGCCGGCCGTGGTACGGACATCGTGCTCGGCGGCAACGCGGAGAAGCAGGCGTCGTTCATCGAGCAGGACGAAACGCTCGCCGCCGACGAAAAGCAGCGCCGCATCCAGAAGCTGCACGACGAATGGCAGACGCTGCACGATCAGGTGAAGGCCGCGGGTGGTCTGCACATCATCGGCACCGAACGTCACGAGTCGCGCCGGATCGACAACCAGCTGCGCGGCCGTGCGGGCCGTCAGGGCGACCCGGGTTCGTCGCGCTTCTATCTGTCGCTGGAAGATCCGCTGCTGCGCATTTTCGCGGGCGACCGCGTGCGCGCGATCATGGACCGCCTGAAGATGCCGGAAGGCGAGGCGATCGAAGCGGGCATCGTGTCGCGCTCGATTGAATCGGCGCAACGCAAGGTCGAGGCGCGCAACTTCGATATTCGTAAGCAATTGCTCGAATACGACGACGTATCGAACGACCAGCGCAAGGTGATCTACCAGCAGCGCAACGAACTGCTCGAAGCGAACGACATCACCGAGACCATCAGCGCGATGCGTCACGGCGTGGTCGGCGACATCGTGCATCAGTTCGTGCCGGCGGGCAGCATCGAAGAGCAGTGGGACGTGCCCGAGCTCGAGGAAGTGCTGCGCAACGAATGGCAGCTCGACCTCGCGATTCAGGAAATGATCAACGAGTCGAACTCGATCAGCGCGGAAGAGATTCTCGAAGCGGTCGAGGCCGCCGCGGACGAAGGGTACGAGGCGAAGGTCCAGCTGGTCGGCCGTGAATCGTTCAGCGCGTTCGAGCGCTCGATCATGCTGCAGACGCTCGACCGCGCGTGGCGCGAGCATCTGGCCGCGCTCGATCATCTGCGTCAGGGCATCCATCTGCGCGGCTATGCGCAGAAGAATCCGAAGCAGGAATACAAGCGCGAGGCGTTCGAACTGTTCGCCGCGATGCTCGACGCCGTGAAGCTCGAAGTCACGCGCATCGTGATGAACGTGCAGATCCAGTCGCCGGAGCAGCTCGAAGCGGCCGCGGAGCAGATGGAAGAGCAGGGAGGTCATCTGGAGAACGTCGAGTTCCGTCATGCCGAGTTCGCGGAAGCCGGCGCCGCCGCGCCGGTCGCGGCCGAAGCGGCCACCGCCGCGATGATCGGCGACGCGATGAGCCACGGCCACGGCGCAGCGCCGCAGGCGGCCGTGCACATGAATGCCGACAACGTGCCGAAGGTCGGCCGCAACGACCCGTGCCCGTGCGGCAGCGGCAAGAAGTACAAGCAGTGCCACGGCAAGATCGCCTGATGGCGATGCGGCGCGCTTCCGGGCGCGCCGTGTCGTTTTTAAGCGCCGTTTGGCCGTTCTGATTTCGCGGGTGACCCGGCAACACACCCGGGTCATCAGTTCCGTTTCTCCGATGCCGGCGTCCGCCGGCATTTTCTTCGACAGGTCGCGACCATGGCTGTCAACTTTCCCTCGATCGATCCCGCTCAACTCCACCCCGTCGCCGGCGTCACGCTAGGCTGGGCGGAAGCGAATATCCGCAAACCGAACCGCAAGGACGTGCTCGTCATTTCCGTCGACGAAGGCGCGACGGTAGGCGGCGTGTTCACGCAGAACCGCTTCTGCGCGGCGCCCGTCACGGTCTGCCGCGAAAACCTGCAGCGCGTGCGCGCGGGCGGCAAGCCGATTCGCGCGCTGGTGATCAACACCGGCAACGCGAACGCGGGCACCGGTGAGCCGGGCCTCGCCGCGACGCGCGAAACCTGCGCGGAACTCGCGCGTCTCGCCGACATCGTGCCCGAGCAGGTGCTGCCGTTCTCGACGGGCGTGATTCTCGAACCGCTGCCGGTCGATCGTCTGAAGGCGGGCTTGCCGGCCGCGCTCGCGAACCGCAAGGAAGCGAACTGGTACGACGCGGCGCAGTCGATCATGACGACCGACACGCTGCCGAAGGCGAGCTCGCGCCAGGTCACGATCGGCGGTCATACCGTCACGCTGACCGGCATCAGCAAGGG
Source organism: Paraburkholderia sp. MM5384-R2 (assembly GCF_014201025.1). Taxonomy (NCBI): domain Bacteria; kingdom Pseudomonadati; phylum Pseudomonadota; class Betaproteobacteria; order Burkholderiales; family Burkholderiaceae; genus Paraburkholderia; species Paraburkholderia sp. MM5384-R2. The sequence goes on along the minus strand of NZ_JACHDI010000013.1, from coordinate 172,350 downwards.
CGCCGGCATGATCAAGCCGAACATGGCGACCATGCTCGGCTTCCTCGCGTTCGACGCGGCCGTCGCGCAGCCGGTCCTCGACGAGCTCGTGAAGCACGTCGCGGATCGCTCGTTCAACTGCATCACGATCGATGGCGATACGTCGACCAACGATTCGTTCATCCTGATCGCGTCGGGCAAATCGAGCCTGCCCGCGATCACGTCCACCGATTCGCCCGCTTATGCAGCGCTGCGCGACGCGGTGACCGAGGTCGCGCAGAACCTCGCGCAACTGATCGTGCGCGACGGCGAGGGCGCGACCAAATTCATGACCGTGCATGTCGAAGGCGGCTCGAGCGTCGGCGAATGCCGCCAGATCGCCTACGCGATCGGCCACTCGCCGCTCGTCAAGACGGCCTTCTATGCATCGGACCCGAACCTCGGCCGTATTCTCGCGGCCATCGGCTATGCCGGCGTCGACGATCTCGACGTCGGCAAGATCGATCTGTATCTGGACGACGTGCTGGTCGCGACTGCCGGCGGCCGCAACCCGGCCTACCGTGAAGAGGACGGCCAGCGCGTGATGAAAAAAAGCGAGATCGGCATTCGCGTCGTGCTCGGTCGCGGTAATGCGCAAGCCACGATCTGGACCTGCGATCTGTCGCACGACTACGTGAGCATCAACGCCGACTACCGCTCGTAATCAGCTTCAAAGCGCGGCCACGGGCCGCCTACTTACCATGGACAAACTCGAACAGTTTCTGAACCGGGCCGAAGCCGTGCTCGGCCGCCTGGAAGCGATGCTTCCGCCCGCCGCGCCGGAGATCGACTGGTCGGCCGCGGTCGCTTTCCGCTGGCGCAAGCGCCAGGGGCGCGGCTACTTGCAGCCGGTGCATGCCATTTCGCCGATCACGCTCGACGACCTGCAGAACATCGATCGCCAGAAGGGGGTGATCGAACAGAACACGCGCCAGTTCGTGCGCGCTCAGCCGGCCAACAACGTGCTGCTGACGGGCGCGCGCGGTACCGGCAAGTCGTCGCTGATCAAGGCGTGCCTGAACGCGTATGCGAAAGACGGCCTGCGCCTGATCGAAGTGGACAAGGACGATCTGCACGACCTCGGCGACATCGTCGATCTGATCGCGAAGCGGCCGGAGCGCTTCGTCGTGTTCTGCGACGACCTGTCGTTCGAAGAAGGCGAGTCGGGCTACAAGGCGCTGAAGGTCGCGCTCGACGGCTCGGTGGCCGCGCAGTCCGACAACGTACTGATCTATGCGACGTCGAACCGCCGCCATCTGCTGCCTGAGTACATGAGCGACAACGAGACGTACAAGCACACTTCGGACGGCGAGATTCATCCGGGTGAACTGGTCGAAGAGAAGATTTCGCTGTCCGAGCGTTTCGGGCTGTGGGTCAGCTTCTATCCGTTCAAGCAGGACGACTACCTGACGATCATCGCGCACTGGCTGCGCCACTTCGGCTGCGACGACGCCGAGATCGAATCGGCGCGCGGCGATGCGCTCGTGTGGGCGCTCGAACGTGGCTCGCGCTCGGGACGGGTCGCATGGCAGTTCGCGCGCGACTGGTCCGGCCGTAAGACGCCGGCATGAGCGACGCTAACAAAAGCGCCGGCCATAGCGTGGGCGTCAACGGCGCTGGCCGTCCGGTCACCGAAGTCGCGGTCGGCGTGCTGGTGCAGCCGGATGGGCGCTATCTGCTCGCGCAGCGTCCGACGGGCAAGCCGTACGAGGGCTACTGGGAGTTTCCGGGCGGCAAGCTCGAAGCGGGCGAATCGGTCGAGGCCGCGCTAGCGCGCGAGCTGCACGAGGAGCTGGGAATCGAGGTCGAGGCGAGCCATCTGTGGCATACGCTCGAACACGATTATCCGCACGCCTATGTGCGCCTCTTCTTCTGCAAGGTGACGCAGTGGTCGGGCGAGCCGCACGGGCGTGAAGGCCAGGCCTTCGTCTGGCAGAGCTTGCCTGCGGATGTCTCGCCGTTGCTGCCGGCCACGATCCCGGTGCTGGAGTGGCTCGCGGCTGAGAAGAAGTGATTGATTGAAGGCAGTGACTGAAAAAGCCACGCGGTAGCGGGCGCTGTATCGGCAGCGCCGGTTCGCGTGGCTTTTTTACTGACTCGCTCAGTGCGGGTTGTAGTCGCCGCGCGGCGTTTCCTCTTCGGACGAAGATCCTTCCTGTTCGTTGCCGCCAATCCTGTATTTTTCGGCGGCCCATGCGCCCAGATCGATCTGTTTGCAGCGCTCGGAGCAGAACGGACGGAAGCGGCTCTCGGAGGTCCAGCGGACATCTTTATCGCAGGTAGGACATTTGACGACGGTAGGCATACGGTCGGACGGTCAATCGCAAACGGAACAAGTAACGAATATAGGGCTATTTCGCGCCGGTTCAAAGGCGCGGTCGGTCCTATCCGGTGTGCGCTGCTCAATGCGGCGGTGATTGACAGGCGATTACAGGCTGCAGAGCGTGAGTTGGAACGGCACGTCGACGTCGACCGCGCGCGGCCGCAGATCGCCGTCCTGCACCGTAAAGCGCACCCACAGCATGTACTTGTTGGCGCTCGCTTCGGGAATCACGCGCAATTCGGGAGCGACGCGAACCTGCATCAATTGATACGAGCGGCCCGACAGCATTTGCTGATAGCTGCCTTGCATCGCCATCACCTTCGACGCCTGGCCCGACTCACGCGCGAGCCGCAGCACGATGGTGGCCGCGTCGCGCAGCGGCAAAAGCGGTGTCACCCACTTGGCGATGTCCTGGCGCCGCTGATCGGGATGCAACTGTTGCCACGCGTAATACGAGGGCAGGTCGAATTTGCAGGTACCACCGGGGATGATTGCGCGGCTGCGAATGCTCGCGAGCCACTCGTTGTCTGCAAGATGCTGGCCGGTCTTGCCTTGCATCTGCGTGAGCCCCGCAAGCGTCTGCTCGATTTCGCCGAGCACCGCTTCGAGCGCGTTCTGCTCGATGCCCGGATTGCCGCGAAATGGCGCGAGCGTTTGCCGCTGCCGCTCGAGCTCTTTCATCAGATCCGATTTCAGATCCGCGCGGCCCGCCACTTCGGAGATTTCGAACAGCGTTGTCAGTGCGACGTGATGTTCCCGCGCGTCTTCCTGAGTCAGAAAGAACGTGAAGCGCTCGAACAGATCTTCGAGCCGCAACAGCGTCCGGATTCGCTCATTGAAGGGGTACTCGTAAAGGATCAAGCGGGCTCGCCTCGGGCGTGGTCGGTGACAGGAATGCAAAACATTCTAATGCCGTGGGACTACCCAGGCAATCACGCACTTTTTCTGCGCGCTTTCGCAACTTTTTTGTGAGTTCCCGGTGTTATGAGCGCTTCGGCTCCCGCGTGCGCGCAAAGTTCAATGTGCCGGTGACGACGCGTCTGCGCGCGCTACAACTCGGCATCGCCCGTCGCCAGCGACAGATAGGCTTGATGGTGAGCGTCCACCTGCGCCTCGAGTTCTTCGAGCGGCGCATTGTCATTGACGATCACGTCGTCGGCGGCGGCGAGCCGCGCTTCGCGCGTGGCCTGGCGCGCAATGATTGCGAGCACCTGCTCACGGCTGAAGCCGTTGCGGCTCATCACACGCGCGATCTGCGTGTCGACGCTGCAATCGACGGTGAGCACGCGATTCACGCGGTTCTTCCAGGTCCCGGACTCGACCAGCAACGGCACCACGACGATCACATACGGTCCTTTCGCTTCGCGCTCTTCGCGCTCGGTTTCCGCGCGAATCAGCGGATGCGTGATGCCTTCGAGACGTTTGCGCGCGGTCTCGTCGCTGAACACGAGCGTGCGCATGCGCGCGCGATCGAGGGAGCCGTCGGCGGTGACGAATTGCGCGCCGAATTCGGCGGCGATGTGCGGCATTGCGAGGCCATGCGGCGCGGTGATGCGATGCGCGATCACGTCCGTGTCGACGAGCGGCACGCCGTGCGCGGCGAACAGGTCGGCCACCGTCGATTTGCCGCTGCCGATGCCGCCAGTGAGTCCCACAACGAACATGGTTCAGCCCCCCAGAGCCAGATAAAGCGGCGTGCCGGCAAACAGCGTCAACACACCGCCCGCCGCGAGAAACGGCCCGAACGGCAGCGGCTCCTCGAAGCGCATACGGCCACGCCACGTCGCCGCGAGGCCGATCACGGCACCGGCCACCGCGGCGACCAGCACGATCTGCGGCAGCGCGGGCCAGCCGAGCCACGCACCGAGCGCGGCGAGCAGCTTGAAGTCGCCATAGCCCATGCCTTCGATACCACGCACGAGCTTGAACGCCCAATGCACGGCCCACAACGCCAGATATCCGAAGATAGCGCCGAGCACGGCATCATGCAGATTCGTGAACATGCCGTTGAAATTGACGATCAGGCCGGCCCACAACAGCGGCAGCGTCAAGGAGTCGGGCAGCAAATGCGTGTCGACGTCAATCGCGCTCATCGCGAGCAACGTCGCGCACAGGCCGAACGCGGCGAGCGCCATCAGCGTCGGGCCGAACGCTATCAGTGCGCCTGCCGCGAAAGCGGCGCTCGCGATTTCGAGCAGCGGATAGCGTGCGCTGATATGCGTGCCGCACGCGGAACAACGGCCGCGTAACAGCAGGTAGCTCAGCACCGGCAAGTTTTCCCACGCGCTCAGCACATGGCCGCAATGCGGGCACGCGCTGCGCGGCGCCCACAGATTGTAGCGCGCGGGCAGTCCGTGGTCTGGCGGCGGCACGTCGGTGGTCTCGCTGATTTCGGCGCGCCATGCACGCTCGAGCATGATCGGCAATCGATGCACGACCACGTTCAGGAAGCTGCCAATCACGAGGCCAAGCACGATCGCGAATGCGATCTGCACGCCGGCGGGCAGGCTCGCGAGCGCGAAGCCGATATCGCTGGCAAAGCGGCCCGGCAGTAAGCCCGCGAGCAGGCTGGAGGAAGTTTGTGACACGAGCGGAAGAGGAGCCTGCATGGTGACGAAGTGGATTCGGCTGCGATGCTACACCACGTTGCCGAGTTGAATAATGGGAAGATACATCGCGATGACGAGGCCGCCGACCAGTGTGCCGAGCACGACGATCACGAGCGGTTCACACAGGCTCGATAGCGTGCCGATCCTGTCGTCGACCTGGCGATCCGCAAGCGACGCGACATCGAGCAGCATGCTGTCGAGCGCGCCGGATTCCTCCGCGACCGCAACGGGCTGCACGACTTCGGGAGGAAAGCAGCGGGCCGCGAGCATAGCCGCGGCGAGCCGTTCGCCGCGCCGCAATCTGATGGCGATGCTTGCCGTCGCGCGATCGAAGAAGGCATTGCCGGTCGCCTGAGTGAGCGAATCGAATGCGTCGGCGAGCGGCGTGCCGGCGGACAGCAAGGTGCCAAGCGCGCGACTCCAGCGCGCCGCGCACAGCGTGCGCAGCAGCGGGCCGGCCACCGGCAGGTCGAGCGACAGGCGCGCGAAGCGGATGCGCGCGCCAACCGAACGACGCAGCACGAGCGTGATGGCCGAGCTCATTGCGAGCATCAGTATGAACAGCGGCACACTCCAGCGCGCGGCGGCCGCCGAGAGCGCCAGCACGAACTGCGTCGGCGCGGGCAGCTTCGCGCCGAAGCCATCGAAGATCTGCTTGAACGTCGGCACGACCCACACCAGCAATGCGGCAGTTATCGCGAGCGCGAGCAGCAGGATCGCGGCTGGATAGGTGAGAGCCGCGCGCACCTTCGCGCGCTGCGCAGCGGCGCGTTCGCGATCGTCGGCGAGGCGGGCGAGCACGGTGACGAGCGCGCCCGCCGCTTCGCCCACCTCGACGAGCTGGCAATACAGCGCATTGAACTGCGCGGGGTGCCGCTGCAAGGCCGCCGAAAACCGCAGGCCGGCGGTGATGTCGCGCGCGACAGTGCCGACGATGCGCGGCATGCCTTGCCGCTGACCCGACGTCGACGCCTGCGCGAGTAGTTCGAGCGCGGGCGCGAGCGGCAAACCGGCACGCAGCAGACTGGACAGTTGTCGCGTGAACAGCGTGACAGCGGCCGCGCTCGTCTTCGGGCGTGGCGCCGGCCCTTGCGTTGCGAGTTCGACGATAAAGAGGTTGTCGCGTTTGAGCATCGTGCGTGCGGCGCTCGCGTCGGGCGCGATCAGCGTGCCGCTTTGGCGCGTGCCGTCCGCGTCGACGCCGCGCCATCTGAAGCGTAGGTCGGCTGAGACGGACCGGGTTGGTGACAGCGCGGCGGTACTCATGCGACCTCCGTGGCGGCGAGCGCTTCGGCGAGACTCGTGGTGCCGTCGCGCACGCGCGCAAGCGCCGCGTCGCGTAACGTCGCGACCTGCTCCATCTGCGCGAGGCGGGCCAGCTCGTGCGCGCCCGCGCTCGCGACGATCTGCTCACGCATCGCGTCGGAGACGGGCATCACCTGATGAATGCCGACGCGCCCCCGATAGCCGATGCCATGACAAACCGCGCAGCCGGTCGCCGCATACGGTTGCCAGCCGTCGAGCTCATGTTCGCCAAAGCCCGCGGCGTGGAGTGCCGCCGGCGAATGCGGCGCGGGCGCGCGGCATGCGACGCACAGTCGCCGCACCAGCCGCTGCGCGGTCACCATGCGCAGCGCGGCGGCAAGGTTGTACGGCTCGACGCCGATGTCGATGAGCCGCGCGATGGCCGCGGGCGCGTCGTTCGTATGCAGCGTGGACAGCACGAGGTGACCGGTTTGGGCGGCCTTCACGGCAACGTCGGCGGTTTCGTTGTCGCGGATTTCGCCAACCATGATCACGTCCGGGTCCTGACGCAGAAAAGCCCGCAGCGCGACCGCGAAAGTCAGTCCGGCTTTTTCGCGCACGCTGACCTGGTTGATGCCGGCCAGCTGGATCTCGGCTGGGTCTTCCACCGAGCAGAGGTTGCGTGCCTCGCCGTTCAGCAGGTTCAGGAAGCAGTACAGCGATAGTGTCTTGCCGCTGCCCGTCGGTCCGGTGACGAGCATCAGACCGTGCGGCGCGCGGATCGCGGCGTCGACGGCTTCGCGCTGCCGCGGATCGAGGCCGAGCGAATCGAGCGAAAGATCGGCGGGCAACGCGTCGAGCCGTCGTAGCACGAGCTTTTCGCCGAACAGTGTCGGCAGCGAATTGACGCGGTAATCCTCGAGCCGCCCTGGCGACGTCGCCAGGCGTAGCCGGCCGTCCTGCGGCACGCGTCGCTCGGCGATGTCCATGCGCGCGAGCACTTTCACACGCGTGACGAACGCGTCGCGCAGATGGGCGGGCGGCCGCGGGATTTCATGCAGCACGCCGTCGATACGCAGGCGCACACGCCAGCCATGCTCGGCCGGCTCGATGTGGATATCCGACGCATTGCGCCGCGTCGCTTCGTGCAACGTGTCGGTCAACAGACGCACGGCTGGGGCGTTGTCGGGATCGTTCAGACTCGTTGCGCTGGATTCGCCGTCGACAGCGAGTGGGCGCGGCAATGCCGCAGCGGTGGCAAAAGGTGTTTGCATGAGAGACCGGTGATGAACCGCCTTTAGAACATGACGGCTTCATCTTCCGGTTGCGGGCGTCCGAATGCCATTCGGCCATTCGGCTAATGGCGCGTTTCGCGAGCCTGTGCGATGCTGACCGTGAATCAGCGTGCGGCGGCGCGAAGTTCAGCCTGACCTTGCTTTACCGGCCTTTGTGCGCGACGGCGGTTTGAAGAGCTTGACGGTGCGGATCGCCTGATCGTCGCTGCGCATCACTTCGAGCTTGGTGTCTCCGATGCGCACGCAGACGTCGCCGTCGGGGATGTCTTCGAGGATCTCGAGAATCAGGCCGTTCAGCGTTTTGGGGCCATCGGTGGGCAGCCCGAGTTGCAGCCACCGGTTGAGCTCGCGCAACGGCATGCTTCCCGCGACGATGCATTCGCCCGCCTCGTTCCAGCCGCCGCGTGAGCTGGCGCTACGCGGAATCGACGTGGTGAATTCGCCGATCAGTTCTTCGATGATGTCTTCCGGTGTGACGAGGCCTTGCAGTTCGCCGTATTCGTTGACGACGAGCGCGATGCGTTGCCGGCTCTCCTGAAAGTATTGCAGCTGCTGGAACACCGGCGTGCCGCTTGGCACGAAGTACGGCTCGGCGAGCAGCTCGCGCAAGGTATCGCGCTCGAGCTCCTGGTTGTGCAGCGCTGACAGCGTCTTGCGCACGTGCAGCACACCGAGCACGCGGTCGATGTCGCCCTGGTAGACGATCAGCTTGTTGTGATAGCAGGTCTCCAGTTGATGCAGGATCTGTTCGAACGGGGCATCGAAGTCGAGGGCCTCGATACGGCGACGCGGGATCATCACGTCATCGACGGAGATGTTTTCGAGGTCGAACAGGTTCAGCAGGATGCTGCGGTGCTTGGTGGGCATGAAGCTTCCCGACTCGAGCACGATGGTGCGCAGTTCTTCGGTGGACAGCCGCTGGTCGCGCGCGCCCTTCGTGTTGATGTGCAGCACGCGCAGGATGCCGGTCGCGAACAGGTTGACAAACCAGATCAGTGGTCTCGCGACGCGCATCAACGGCGCGATCAGCAGGCTCGCGGGCAGCGCGATTTTCTCGGGAAACGTCGCGCCGACGATCTTCGGTGTGATCTCCGCGAACACGATAATGAGGAACGCGACGATACCGGTCGCGATCGACAGCACGAGGCTATTGCGGCCGAACGTATGCAGCGCGAGCGATGTCGTCAATACCGGAATGATCGTGTTGAACAGGTTGTTGCCTATGAGGATCACGCCGAGCAGCTGATCGGTTTTTGCGAGCAGGCCCTGAGTCGTCTTTGCGCCGAGCGTGTTCTTGCTGGCGAGATGTTTGAGGCGATGACGATTGAGCGCCATCATCGCTGTCTCGGAAATGGAAAAGAAGGCGGAGCAGACAAGCAGCAGAAGGACGGCGCCGATCTGCGCCCATAAGGGAAGTTGTTCCACGCGTCGTGAAAAATAAGGGAAAGGATGGAGAGAATATAGCAGAGGGGGCCGCGCGCTCCGGCGTGGCCGAAGGCTGACGCCGCTAGGACGACAACGTGGCAACGTACGCGCTGTGCCTGGCGAGCCGGAGGAAAGAAAGCGGCGAAGGGCAGCACGAGAGCAACGAAAAAAGCGCCGCGCAAAACAAAAAACCGCCCAGCAATGCTGCGGCGGTTTTGAACCTTGAGCTACAAGGAGAATCTGGTCGGGGTGAGAGGATTCGAACCTCCGGCCTCTACGTCCCGAACGTAGCGCTCTACCAGGCTAAGCTACACCCCGATTGGGTACTGCTGACTCGATACAGACTAATTCGGCGTTTCAGTTTCGTTCAAGACTGTCTTGCCGTCGAGTAAGAACATAATTCTAGCAGGCTCTCTTTGAAAATGGAACGGGGAAATGACGATATTGCTGCCGCGGCTGCCTGCGCCTCCTGTTTCGCGCACTCGAGCGTGTGATCCAGCGCGCCCGAGCGCGTGATCGCGTCGAAAATCGTATCGAAACGGTCGGTGCCACCTTGCTCGATGGCTTCGCGCGCGAGCGCCGACTGCTCGGGCGTGCCGCGTTCGATCAGATAGATGAGCGGAAGCGTCGGTTTGCCTTCGCGCAGATCGTCGCCGGCGTTCTTGCCCATCGACTCGGCCGTGCCCGTGTAGTCGAGCCAGTCGTCCATGATCTGGAACGCGGTGCCGATGCGACGACCGTACTCGGCGGCGGCGGCTTCGGTTTTCGCGTCCGCGCCGGCCAGCACAGCGCCGAGCTGGGCGGCCGCCTCGAACAACTTTGCGGTCTTGTAGCGGATCACCTGCATGTAACGGGCTTCGTCGACGTCGGCATCGTGCATGTTCAACAACTGCAGCACTTCGCCTTCAGAGATGATGTTGGTCGCCTCCGACAGAATTTCCATCACGCGCATCTTGCCCACGCCGACCATCATCTGGAACGACCGTGAGTAAAGAAAGTCACCGACCAGCACGCTCGCCGCGTTGCCGAACAGCGCATTGGCGGTCTGGCGGCCGCGCCTCAGGTCGGACTCGTCGACCACGTCGTCATGCAGCAGCGTGGCCGTGTGGATGAATTCGACGACCGCCGCCAGCTCGTGCCGGTGCCCCGTCGTATCGCCCAGCGCGCCCGCCACCAGCAACAGCAGCGCGGGCCGCAGCCGCTTGCCGCCGGCGCTGATGATGTACTCGGAAATCTGATTGATCAGCATCACGTCCGACGCAAGACGTTGCCGGATGACGCGATTGACCTGCTGCATGTCTTCGGCGATCGGAGCAAGCAGGCTGGCGACGTTGGGGGAGGTGGTGGCAGTCGACGACATGATGGCTGAATTGGGTAGTGCCGCGAATTATAAGGCGATCGGGGCGCTTCCGGGTCGTCGGCTGCGGCGTGGATGCGTTCCGCATCGCGCGCGGGGCGCCTGCCAAGGCCGTCTGCGGGGCGCCGCGCGTCGCAGGTATGCCATCTGCGCGCGCCTGCGAGGGAGGGCAAAGCCGGACGGTAGACGGTTTGGTAAGCAGGTTTTGACCGAGCAGCTAACTCTATGTATAATTGAGGGTTTCCGCGCGCGGTGCGTGGGAAAAATGAATACAGAGTGAGGTTCTCAATGTACGCGGTCATAAAAACCGGTGGCAAGCAGTACAAGGTTGCCGTCGGCGAAAAACTTAAAGTAGAACAGATACCGGCAGACATTGACGCTGAAATCACGCTCGACCAGGTTCTCGCAGTGGGCGAAGGCGAATCGATTAAGTTCGGTACGCCGCTGGTCAGTGGGGCTTCCGTCAAGGCTACCGTCGTGTCGCAAGGTCGTCACGCCAAAGTGACGATCTTCAAGATGCGTCGCCGGAAGCACTACCAGAAGCATGGCGGCCACCGCCAGAACTATACCGAACTGCGCATCGACGCGATCAACGCGTAAGCGCACCGGTTAAGGAGCAAATCAAATGGCACACAAAAAGGCAGGCGGATCGTCCCGGAACGGCCGCGACTCCGAATCGAAGCGCCTCGGCGTTAAGGTTTACGGCGGCCAGGCTATTAACGCTGGTGGCATCATCGTGCGTCAGCGCGGTACGCGCATGCACGCTGGCGAGAACGTCGGCATGGGCAAGGATCACACCCTGTTCGCGCTGAAGGACGGCCACGTCCAGTTCTCGACGAAGGGCGCGGCGAAGAAGCACACCGTTTCCGTCGTCCCGGCAGCCTGAGTTTAATCAGGCACGGGCTTCAGGACCGGAAAAAGGCCCCGCGAAGTTCGCGGGGCTTTTTTTATTGCGGCGCCTCCGTAGCTTGGCGCCGAAGCCGCGCAGCCGACCGCTCCTCATCGGCGGACTATGCCGTTCGGTCGATTGATCAACGCGCGGCGCGCGCGGCAAAATAGCAGCATCCAATCAGTGTCAACCCCTGCATCGAATCGGGCAGTACACCACGGGACGGAGTAACAAATGAAGTTCATTGACGAAGCGAGGATTGAAGTCATCGCCGGCGACGGAGGGGATGGCAGCGCGTCGATGCGCCGCGAGAAGTTCGTCCCGTTCGGCGGCCCCGATGGCGGTGACGGCGGGCGGGGCGGCAGCGTGATCGCGGTGGCTGACCGCAACATCAACACGCTGATCGATTACCGCTACGCGAAAAAACATCTGGCGCGCAACGGCGAAAACGGCCGCGGCTCGGATTGCTACGGCAAGGGCGGTGATGACATCACGCTGCGCATGCCGGTCGGCACCACCATCACGGACATGGAAACCGGCGAGCTGATCGCCGATCTGACCGAGCACAACCAGAGCGTGCAAATCGCCCAAGGGGGAGCCGGCGGCCTCGGCAACCTCCATTTCAAGTCCAGCACGAACCGCGCGCCGCGTCAGAAGACCGACGGCAAGCCGGGCGAGCGCCGGATGGTCCGCCTCGAACTGAAAGTGCTGGCCGACGTCGGTCTGCTCGGCATGCCGAATGCGGGCAAGTCGACGTTTATCTCGTCGGTGTCGAACGCGAAGCCGAAAATCGCCGATTACCCGTTCACGACGCTCGCGCCGAACCTCGGCGTCGTGCGCGTCGGGCCGAGCCGCAGCTTCGTGATTGCCGACATTCCGGGGCTGATCGAAGGCGCGGCGGAAGGCGCCGGCCTAGGCCATCAATTCCTGCGTCACCTGCAGCGCACCGGGCTGCTGCTGCACATCGTCGACATCGCACCGTTCGATGAATCGATCGATCCGGTCGCCGAAGCGAAGGCGATCGTCAACGAACTGCGCAAGTACGACGAAGAGCTTTATCAGAAGCCGCGCTGGCTTGTGCTGAACAAGCTGGACATGGTGCCTGAGGACGATCGCGAAGCGCGCGTGGCGGCGTTCCTCGAAGGCTTCGGCTGGGACGGTCCGGTGTTCGAGATCTCGGCGCTGACTGGCCAGGGCTGTGAAAATCTTTGCTACGCCGTGTTCGACTACCTCGCCGAGCACTCCGACGCGCAACGCGCGGCCGAAGCCGAAGACCTGGCCTCCGATGTCCGTTTCCGCGACGGGACGCAGGTACCGGCCGCGACCCGCGAAGCCGGCACCGATCCGCAGGAATAACAACTCGAGCGCCGGCGCCAGCGGCGGGTGCCGGTATGCATCACGCGTCACCTTGGGAGACAGCGCACAATGCGTTCCGTCATCGCAGATTCACGGCGATTGGTCGTCAAAGTCGGTTCGAGTCTCGTCACGAACGACGGGCGCGGCCTCGATCATGCGGCGATCGGCCGCTGGGCCGCGCAAATTGCCGCACTGCGCGCGCAAGGCAAGGAAGTGGTGCTGGTCAGCTCGGGCGCGATCGCCGAGGGCATGCAGCGGCTCGGCTGGACGAAGCGACCGCGTGAAATCGATGAACTGCAGGCGGCCGCGGCGGTCGGTCAGATGGGTCTCGCGCAAGTGTACGAAAGCCGCTTCGCCGAACATTCCATCCAGACTGCGCAGATCCTGCTTACTCACGCTGACCTTGCTGACCGCGAGCGCTATCTGAACGCTCGCTCCACGCTGCTCACGCTGCTGGGGCTCGGAGTTGTACCGATCATCAACGAGAACGACACGGTCGTCACCGACGAAATCAAGTTCGGCGACAACGACACGCTCGGCGCGCTGGTTGCCAATCTGATCGAGGGCGACGCGCTGATCATTCTGACGGACCAGCAAGGCCTCTTCACCGCAGATCCGCGCAAGGACCCGAGCGCGACACTCGTCCAGCAAGCCGACGCCGGCGCGCCCGAGCTCGAGGCGATGGCGGGCGGTGCGGGCTCGAGCCTCGGCCGCGGCGGCATGCTGACCAAGATTCTCGCTGCGAAGCGTGCGGCCCATAGCGGCGCCAATACGGTGATCGCGAGTGGGCGCGAGCCGGACGTGCTGGTGAGACTGGCGGCCGGCGAGGCGATCGGCACCCAACTGATCGCGCGCACCGCGCGCATGGCGGCGCGCAAGCAATGGATGGCCGATCACCTGCAGGTGCGCGGCCACGTCGTGATCGATGACGGCGCGGTCGAAAAACTGACCGCCGGCGGCAAGAGCTTGCTGCCGATCGGCATCGTCGGTGTGCAGGGTGCTTTCGCGCGCGGCGAGGTGATCGCGTGTCTGAGCGCGTCAGGCCGCGAGGTCGCACGTGGTTTGACGAACTACAGCAGCGCGGAAACCAAACTGATCCAGCGGCGTCCGAGCGGCGAAATTGAGTCAGTGCTCGGCTATATGCTCGAGCCCGAACTGATTCATCGCGACAATCTCGTGGTGCTTTGATCTGCGAGGCGGCGCGCATATCGCGCGTATGAAGAGCCAACAATAAAGCCGTTCCAGCGCAGGCTGGAACGGCTTTTTAATCGTCACGGATAAGCAACGGCGCCTGAGCCGGGCGCGCGCCGCGCAACGGCGTCAATGAATCTGCGACGTCTGCGTGCGCTTGTAACGAATGTTCTCGACGATGTGCTGCGCGCTGCCGGTCGGAATCTTGTTTGCACACATATAGTCCTGATACAACGCGGCCTGGTACGCATTCAGCGCGCCGTTTTCTATCCGCGAAAACGGGTTTGCGACCGTCGTGTCCCAGCCGTCGTGATCGGCGTTCAGGCCCGCATACTGACGCCATTCATACGTGTCGCAACGGATGCCCTCGTAATTGACGTTGCGCGCACCGCCCGGGCTCGTGACGACCACCGTGTAACGCACGACGCCGTCGTTGCCGACGCTGACGGACTTCGGGTCGATCGCAAATTGCAGCGGCGTATTGCCGGAGACTTCGAACGGCAGCAGGTTCGCGTCGGAGGGCAGCGGCGGCAACGTGTCGACCTTGTTTTCAACCCAGTTGCTCTTGCGATCCAGCAGATAGGTGAACTCGCTGTCGTCTTTGTTGGTCGGTTTGCCGGCGCTCGAACAGCCTGCCAGCAGGGCGCCGGTGGCGACGCACGCCACGGCGAATGCAAGTGCTTTCAATCTGATTCCCTCGAGAGACAGACGCGGCTCGAAAGCCGCGCCAGAGAGAGGCGGCGCGAGCCGCCGCCTGGAATGGTTAATCGCGCACGCCTCGTCGGACTAACGGGGCGACGGCCTCGTCGACTTCGGCCGTTTCGCGCTCATCCTCCGATCTCATGTTGGCATCCGGTGAGCCGGGACCGCAATCCGGCGCGACCAGCACGTGCGTCGAAGATTCGACGCTGACCGAAGTTACGGTCGTGACGGTGGCGACCACCGTGCTTACCGTGGAATCCGGCGGGCTTTGCATCGACGACGCTATCCGGGGATAACGCGACCCATGATGCCCGCCAGGTTTTTCCGCACGCGGCGCAGGCCGGCGCATGAAACGGGACAGCTCCGTTAGCGCCAACTGATACACATCCCGCTTGAACTCGATCACACAGTCGAGCGGCACCCAATATTCGTTCCAACGCCACGCATCGAACTCAGGGTGGTCGGTGGCGCGCAAACAGATGTCGCAGTCGCGTCCTACCATCCGGAGCAAAAACCAGATTTGTTTCTGGCCGCGGTAATGACCGCGTACTTCGCGCTTGATGAACTTGTCAGGCACCTCATAACGCAACCAGTCGCGCGTGCGACCGATCACCTTGACGTGCTCAGGAAGCAGCCCGGTCTCTTCGTGTAACTCCCGATACATCGCTTGCACGGGGGTCTCGCCATATTTGATGCCCCCTTGCGGAAACTGCCAGGAATGTTCACGGAGCCGTTTGCCCCAAAACACCTCGTTGTGCGCGTTCAAGAGGATGATGCCGACGTTCGGGCGAAAGCCTTCACGATCCAGCATACAACCACCTTCGAATCCTTTAAAATTGCTTTGATTATAAACAGATAACCGACCCTACGCACCGAATCGCATAAGAATGGAGCGATTCGCCGCAACAGGCCCGGGTTTGCGGTAGCCTGTCGGTTTTCCGTGCCTATCCCTTGTGAGAGAGGCTTTGCGCGGCGGTTTCGGTGCCGCACGGGGGCAGGGCGCCGCCAGTCGGGCGAACCCTGCCGGCTTCGCCGCGGATCTGTGTCGATTTCCCTCATTTTCCCCTTTTCTGGCGGTCCTACCGGAAGCCGCCGCTTTTGGACACCTTGAATGAAAGCTTCCCGTTTCTTTATCGGCACTCTCAAAGAAGCGCCCGCCGACGCCGAAATCATCAGCCACAAGCTCATGGTGCGCGCGGGCATGATCCGTCGCGTCGCGGGCGGTATCTATAACTACCTGCCGGTCGGCCTGCGTTCGATCCGCAAGGTGGAAGCGATCGTGCGTGAGGAAATGAACCGGGCGGGCGCCATCGAGCTGTTGATGCCGGCCGTGCAGCCGGCCGAACTGTGGCAGGAATCGGGGCGCTGGGAGAAGTACGGTCCCGAGCTGCTGCGCTTCAAAGACCGCAAGCAGGCCGATTTCGTGATGGGCCCGACGCACGAGGAAGTGGTCACCGACATCGCGCGCAACCAGATCAAGAGCTATCGCCAACTGCCGGTCAACTTCTATCAGATCCAGACGAAGTTCCGCGACGAGATCCGTCCGCGTTTCGGTGTGATGCGCGGCCGCGAGTTCATCATGAAAGACGCGTACTCGTTCGACAAGGACGCGCAGGGTCTGCGCGAGTCGTATCGCAAGATGTACGACGCGTACGTGCGCATCTTCACGCGCCTCGGTCTGGACTTCCGCGCGGTGGCGGCCGACAACGGCTCGATCGGCGGCAGCGGCTCGCATGAGTTCCATGTGATCGCCGACACCGGCGAAGACGACATCGCTTATTGCCCGACCTCCGATTTCGCCGCGAACGTCGAGGCGGCCGAAGCGCTACCGCTGATCGCAGAGCGCGCGGCGCCGGCAGAAGAGATGAAGAAGACCGCGACGCCCGGCAAGGCGAAGTGCGAGGCGGTTGCCGAACTGCTGAACATTGCGCTCGAACGCACGATCAAGTCGGTCGTGCTCGCCACCGAGAACGAAGGCGCCGAGCCGACAATCTGGCTGCTGATGCTGCGTGGCGACCATGATCTGAACGAGATCAAGGTGGCCAAGCTCCCGGGCCTCGGTAATTTCCGCATGGCGACCGAAGCCGAGATCGTCGAGACGTTCGGCACACCGCCGGGCTATCTCGGTCCGATCAACACGAAGAAGCCGGTCAAGGTGATCGCGGACCGCACGGTCGCGAACATGAGCGACTTCGTGGTCGGCTCGAACGACGTCGACTATCACACCACCGGCGTGAACTGGGGCCGCGACCTGCCGGAGCCGGTCGTCGCCGACATCCGCAATGTGAAGAAGGGCGATCCGTCGCCGGACGGCAGGGGCGTGCTCGACATCTGCCGCGGCATCGAAGTGGGCCACGTGTTCCAGCTCGGCACCAAGTATTCCGAAGCGATGAACGCGGCCTGTCTCGACGAAACCGGAAAGCCTCGGCCGATGGAAATGGGCTGCTACGGCATCGGCGTCACGCGGATTCTCGGCGCCGCGATCGAACAGAATTTCGACGACAAGGGCATCATCTGGCCGGAGTCGATTGCGCCGTTCGAAGTCGTGCTGTGCCCGATGGGCTATGACCGCAGCGACGCGGTGCGTGAGCAGGCCGACAAGCTGTACGCGGAACTCGTCGCGGCCGGTATCGACGTGATCCTCGACGATCGCGGCGAGCGGCCGGGCGTGATGTTCGCCGACTGGGAACTGATCGGCGTGCCGCATCGACTGGTGATCGGCGACCGTGGTCTGAAGGACGGCAAGATCGAGTATCAGGGCCGTCGCGAGGCCGAAGCGACGCTGTTGCCGGTCGCGGACGCCGCGCAGACCGTGATCGGCAAAGTGCGCGCGGCGCTGGCGAACTAAGCGGAGCGGGCGGTGGAGTACACCTTCCTGTCCGCGACGGTGCTGCTGATCCTGATCACCGATCCGCTCGGCAACATCCCGATCTTCGTCAGCTGTCTGCGCGGTGTGTCGCCGGAGCGTCGCACGGTCGTGATCCTGCGCGAGGTCGCGATCGCGTTTGCGATCCTGCTGGTGTTCATGATGCTCGGGCAGAGCTTTCTGCGCATGATGAGCCTCAGCGACCAGTCGTTGCGGATCGGCGGCGGCATCGTGCTGTTTCTGATTGCGCTGCGCATGGTGTTTCCGCATCCGGACGGTCCGTTCGGCGGCGACGCGCGCGGCGGCGAGCCGCTGATCGTGCCGCTCGCGATTCCTGCGCTAGCGGGTCCGTCGGCGTTGGCGACGGTCATGCTGCTGACCTCGCAGGCGCCGGGCAAAACGTTCGAGTGGGTCGGCGCGCTGACCGTCACGATGATCATCTGTGCGATCGTGCTGATGCTCGCCGAGCGCATTCAGGCGTGGCTCGGTGAACGTGTGATGGCGGCGTTCGAGCGGCTGATGGGGCTCGTGCTCGTCGCGATTTCAGTCGAGATGATGCTCGGTGGAATCCGCTCTTTCGTGCACAAGCTGTGAAACGCGAGCCGGTGCGCGCATTGCCACCGTCGCAGCCATAAAAAAGCAGCCAGGCAGGCTGCTTTTTTTTCGCCGGTAGGGCGGATGCCCCGCTCACGCTCCCTCGGTCAACGCCCGAATGGTCGGCAGGTTGCGCCAGTAGCCCTTCGCATCCATCCCGCAGCCGAACACGTACCGGTCCGGCACTTCGAAGCCGCAGTAATCGGGGCGCAGCGGTTTCGCCTTCGGAATGATCTTCTCGCACAGCACCGCGGACAGGAAGCGCTTCGCGCCCATCGCGAGGATGCGGTCGCGGATTGCGGCCATCGTCTCGCCTTCGTCGAGGATGTCGTCGAGCACGAGCACCACGCGATCCTTGACCGATTCGGCCGGCGCGACGCGCCATTGCATCTCGTTGCTGCCCTTCGTCGTATTGCGGTAGCGCGTCAGGTGGATGTAGTCGAACTCGAGCGGGAAATCGAGGTGCGGCAGCAGCATGCCGGTGAATACCGCGGCGCCGCCCATCACCGACAGCACGAGCGGGAAGTCCTCGCTCATCTCGTCGCGGATGGCAGCCGCCATGCGGGCGATCGACGCAGTGACGTCCGAGGCCGAAACTATCTCTTCGGAGTGTTGAAAAATATGGAGGGCTTCTTCGCGGTTCATGACGTCTGACGGACGGTAACTGTATACATAGTGTGAGTGGCAACGTCCCGAGGGACGTTCCCGCGAGGGACGGCGCAATGCGCTACAGAATAAACCCGCACGATGCCGAAGTCAGCCGCGCCGCACTCGGCGCGAGCGCGCGCCGGTCCCATCAAGCTTAGCGCATGCCGGGCATCATGCCCTTCATGCCGCGCATCATCTTCTGCAGGTTGCCGCCCTTGAGCTTCTTCATCATCGTGCGCATCTGTTCGTACTGGTTCAGCATGCGGTTGACTTCCTGCACCTGCACGCCCGCACCCGCGGCGATGCGGCGCTTGCGGGTTGCCTTGATCAGTTCGGGCTTGGCGCGCTCGGCCGGCGTCATCGAGTTGATGATGCCTTCCATGCGGCGCATCTGCTTCTCGGCCTGACTCATGTCGGCGCCGGCCGCGGCTTGCTGAAACTGCGCGGGCAGCTTGTCCATCAGCGACGACAGGCCGCCCATGCCCTTCATCTGCGTGAGTTGCGCGCGGAAATCGTTGAGGTCGAAGTCGCCGCCTTTCTTGACCTTGTCGGCGAGCTTCTGCGCGGCCTGCACGTCGACGCCGCGCTGCGCTTCCTCCACCAGCGCGAGAATGTCGCCCATGCCGAGAATCCGGCTCGCCATGCGGTCCGGGTGGAACACTTCGAGGCCGTCGAGTTTTTCGGCGACGCCCACGAACTTGACCGGCTTGCCCGTCACGTGACGCACCGAAAGCGCCGCGCCACCGCGCGAATCACCGTCTAGCTTGGTGAGCACGACGCCGGTGAGCGGCAGCGCGTCGCTGAACGCCTTCGCGGAGTTGACCGCGTCCTGGCCGAGCATCGCGTCGACGACGAACAGCGTTTCCGCCGGCTTCAGCTCGGCGTGCAGCGCGGTGATTTCGTTCATCATCGCCTCGTCGATACCGAGACGGCCGGCCGTGTCGACGAGCAGCACGTCGTGATAGTGGCGCTTGGCCCAGTCGAGCGCGGCGCGGGCAATGTCGACCGGCTTCTGGTTCGGCTCCGACGGGAAGAAGTCCGCGCCGACCTGCTCGGTCACCGTTTTCAGCTGCGCGATGGC
The DNA here is from genome assembly GCF_014201025.1 of Paraburkholderia sp. MM5384-R2. Lineage (NCBI taxonomy): Bacteria > Pseudomonadati > Pseudomonadota > Betaproteobacteria > Burkholderiales > Burkholderiaceae > Paraburkholderia > Paraburkholderia sp. MM5384-R2. The sequence goes on along the minus strand of NZ_JACHDI010000013.1, from coordinate 152,751 downwards.
GGCGGGACGATAGACGTCGCACGAAACGGTCAGCACCTTCTTCTTGTACTTCTCGCGCAGCAGCTTGGCGAGCTTGCCGACCGTGGTCGTTTTGCCGGCGCCCTGCAGACCCGCCATCAGGATGATCGCGGGCGGCGCGACGGCGAGATTGAGCTCGGAGGCCTTGCCTTCGTAATCACCGCCGATCACCGCGGTCAGTTCGCGCTGCACGACGCCGACGAGCGCCTGACCCGGCGACAGGCTGGAGATCACTTCCTCGCCGAGCGCCTTCTCCTTGACCTTCGCGATGAACTCGCGCACGACGGGCAGCGCCACGTCGGCCTCGAGCAGTGCGAGACGCACCTCGCGCAGCATTTCCTGGGTGTTCGCCTCGGTGAGCCGGGCTTCGCCGCGCAGCGTCTTGACGACGCGCGCCATCCGTTGAGTCAGATTGTCGAGCATGGGGAGCGATGAACGGTGGGGCCCGCGCAGCGCGCGAAGCGCAAGACGTCGCGGAGTAGGGCCCTAGTGTAAACTTCGAATATGGATATTGTACTGTATGCCCTCACCGCGCTTCTCTATGGCGGTCTTGCCGTGGCCGGCTGGCGCTCGCACCGGCACGCGGCCGTGCGTCCGCTGCTCGAGAGCGTGCCGCCGCTGCCCGGTCATGCCGCCAACGCGGGCGCTCTGGTGGCCTCCGGCATGAGCGCGCCCGGGCGCGCGCTGCTGTTCGTCGCGCTGCTCGCTCACGGCGTGCTGCTGCATACCACGATCTTCCCGCAGAACGCGATGGTGTTCGGCTTCGCGTTCGCGCTGTCGGCGATGTTCTGGCTCGGCGCCGGCATCTACTGGATCGAGAGTTTCTTTTTCCCGCTCGACGGACTGCGCCTGCTGGTGTTGCCACTCGCGTGCGTCGCGTCGCTGCTGCCGCTCGCGTTCGGCGGCGTGCGCGTGTTGCCGTATGCGGCCGCGCCGATGTTCAAGCTGCACTTCCTGATTGCGAATATCGCGTACGGTCTGTTCGCGATCGCGGCGTTGCACGCGGTGCTGATGCTGGCGGTCGAGCGGCGTCTGCATTCGATGCGCGGTGGTCTCGCGCAAAGGCACGCGGCGGCGGACAATGGCTGGTGGTCGAGTTGGCTCGACGCGCTGCCGCCGCTGCTCACGCTCGAGAAGCTGCTGTTCCGTCTGATCAGCGCCGGCTTCGTGCTGCTCACGCTGACGCTGCTGTCGGGCATCCTGTTCAGCGAGCAGCTGATCGACCGCGCGTTGCGGCTCGATCACAAGACCGTGTTCGCGATTCTTTCGTGGGTGATGTTCGGCGCGCTGCTGACCGCGCGCAAGGTGTCCGGCTGGCGCGGCCGTGCGGCATTGCGCTGGGTGCTGGCCTCGTTCGTCGCGCTGTTGCTCGCGTACGTCGGCAGCCGTTTTGTTTTCGAGGTGCTGTTGCACCGGCCCGTGGTGTGAGTGTCCCATGCGACAAATCTTTTTGCTGATTCTGCTGTTCATTGTCGGTCAATGGCTCGTGAAGGCGCTGCGCCGCCACGACGCGCAATCCGCGCAACGCACCGGTGCCGGCGGCGCCAACGCTGCCGGCACCGCGAATGGCGGCGCGCGTTCTTCGAATGGGCAACAGCCGCAGCTTGCCGAGCCGATGATCCGCTGCGTCGAGTGCGGCGTGCACGCACCGAAGAGCGACTCGGTCAGCGTCGCGGGGCAGGCGTTCTGCTGCGCCGCGCACGCGCAGCGCCACGGCGCGCGTCCGAGCGGCCGCGAGGCCCGATGAGCGGCGCGTACACCGTCGATGCCGACGGTTGGGTTCCTGCCGCACGCAAGCTTGCCTCGCCAAACTTCGAAGCGCGGCCGCAAGGCGCGCTGCCGACGCTGATCGTCGTTCACAACATCAGCCTGCCGCCGAACCAGTTCGGCGGCACCGCGATTGCCGAGCTGTTCCAGAACGCGCTCGACTGCAACACTCACCCGTACTACGACACGCATCTGCGCGGCGTGCGCGTGTCCGCGCATTTCGTGATTCATCGCAATGGCGCACTCGAGCAGTTCGTGTCGTGCAACGAGCGCGCGTGGCACGCGGGGCCGTCGAATTTTTTCGGCCGCGAGCGCTGCAATGATTTCTCGATCGGCATCGAGCTCGAAGGCAGCGACACCACCGCCTTCGAAGCGGCGCAATACCGCACGCTCGCCGCGCTCGTCAGAGCACTGACGGCACGCTATCCGATCGACGCGCTTGCCGGCCACTCCGACATCGCACCCGGTCGCAAGACCGATCCCGGTCCGTATTTCGAGTGGCCGCGACTGCAGCGCGACACGTTGCTCGACGGTCGGTATTTCCCCTATCTCAAGTTTTCCGAAACGCGGTAACCCCCTTCGCACGATCTTGCGTGATCCACGGAGAACGAGGCGCAGCCTGCTTCTCCGGGGAGCTTGTGCGCGCCGCGTGAAGCAAAAGTCAAGACTGCGAGCGCAAATAAAACCTTTTGACCTGTCTCGAAACTCCACTATACTTGGTGCCGACAACTGAGTTTCGCACTATATCTTGTGTTGTGCTGTGAATAACCATGTGCATAACCGAGTGAATAAGAGTGGATAAGTCTGCGGCGTCCCGCTCCCCGAGCCTGGCACCGCAAGCATTCCGGACAGCGAAAAAAATTCCTGGGGCGCAGCCGGTAGGGGATCTCCGGCCGCATCCAGAAGCATTCAGGAAAGGACCAGCCAGTGATCGCGACCGACCCGATGAAGACCGTCATCAAATCGAACCAGGCTTCCTCGCAGTTGCATCCCGCCAACCGGCGTAGCCGGCCTTCCTGCACCTCATCGCACGCGCACGCGGCGGCGCGGCGTTCGATTTAATCCGCGGCACTCGCCGCAATATTTCCAAGACCAGGAGCTTTGCACATGCAAACCACCGACAACGTGACGACCCGTTACGAGGGCTCACCGACTGGCCAGGCCTTCGGCCAGACCCAAGGCGCGCAGGCGCTCGCGCCGCAAGCGAATTACGCCGACTACAAGGTGATCCGCCGCAACGGCAGTGTGGTGTCGTTCGAGCCGTCGAAAATCGCGATCGCCGTGACGAAGGCGTTCCTCGCCGTCAACGGTGGCCAGGGCGCGGCGTCGGCACGGGTGCGCGAACTGGTCGAGCAACTCACGCAGAACGTGGTGCGCGCGCTGGTGCGCAGCCGTCCGAATGGCGGTACGTTCCATATCGAAGACATTCAGGATCAGGTCGAGCTCGCGCTGATGCGCGGCGGCGAACACAACGTCGCGCGTGCTTACGTGCTGTATCGCGAGAAGCGCAACCAGGCGCGCGCGCATGACGCTCATGAAGGTCAGGCAGCGGAAGGCGCCAGCACCCCGGGCCTGAACGTGACCGACAACGGCATCACGCGTCCGCTGGACATGGCTGCGCTGCGCGGCATCATCGAGTCCGCGTGCGCGAACCTCGGCGACGCCGTAAGCGCCGAGCCGATCGTCGCGGAAACGGTGAAGAACCTGTACGACGGCGTGCCGATGAGCCAGGTGTACGACTCGGCGATCCTCGCTGCCCGTACGATGATCGAAAAGGACCCGGCCTACAGCCAGGTCACCGCGCGCATCCTGCTGCATACGATCCGCCGCGAGATTCTCGAAGACGAAGTCACGCAAGCCGAGATGGGCGAGCGCTACGCCGAGTACTTCCCGCAGTTCATCAAGCGCGGCGTGCAAGCCGAGCTGCTCGACGACAAGCTGCTGCAGTTCGACCTGAAGCGCCTCGGGGCCGCGCTCGACGCGAACCGCGACCTGCAGTTCGGCTACCTCGGTCTGCAGACGCTGTACGACCGCTACTTCCTGCATCACGACAACGTGCGTATCGAAATGCCCCAGGCATTCTTTATGCGTGTCGCGATGGGTCTGTCGCTGAACGAGATCGACCGCGAAGCGCGCGCGATCGAGTTCTACAACGTGCTGTCGAGCTTCGACTTCATGAGTTCGACGCCGACGCTGTTCAACTCCGGCACGCGCCGCTCGCAGTTGTCGTCTTGCTACCTGACCACGGTCGACGACGACCTCGACGGCATCTACGAAGCGCTGAAGGAAAACGCCCTGCTGTCGAAGTTCGCCGGTGGCCTCGGCAACGACTGGACGCGTGTGCGCGCGCTCGGCTCGCACATCAAGGGCACCAACGGCAAGTCGCAGGGCGTGGTGCCGTTCCTGAAGGTCGTCAACGACACGGCGGTCGCCGTGAACCAGGGCGGCAAGCGCAAGGGCGCGGTGTGCGCGTACCTCGAATCGTGGCACCTCGACATCGAGGAATTCCTCGAGCTGCGCAAGAACACCGGCGACGACCGTCGTCGCACGCACGACATGAACACCGCGAACTGGATTCCCGACCTGTTCATGAAGCGCGTGATGGAAGGCGGCGACTGGACGCTGTTCTCGCCGTCCACCTGCCCGGACCTGCACGACAAGTTCGGCGCCGAGTTCGAAACGGCTTACGCGGCTTACGAAGACAAGGTCGCGCGCGGCGAGATCAAGCTGTTCAAGAAGATCCCGGCGGCGCAACTGTGGCGCAAGATGCTGGGCATGCTGTTCGAAACCGGCCATCCGTGGATCACGTTCAAGGATCCGTGCAACGTGCGCTCGCCGCAGCAGCACGTCGGCGTCGTCCACTCGTCGAACCTGTGCACGGAAATCACGCTGAACACGAGCGACGCCGAAATCGCCGTCTGTAACCTCGGCTCGGTGAACCTCGTCGCGCACCTGAAGGAGCAGGCCGACGGCACGCTCGCGCTCGACCACGACAAGCTGAAGCGCACGATCAGCGTCGCGATGCGCATGCTCGACAACGTGATCGACATCAACTACTACGCGGTCGCCAAGGCGCGCAACTCGAACCTGAAGCACCGTCCGGTCGGCCTCGGCATCATGGGCTTCCAGGACTGCCTGCACGTGCTGCGCACGCCGTACGCGTCGCAGGAAGCAGTCGAGTTCGCCGATCGCTCGATGGAAGCGGTTTGCTACTACGCGTACTACGCGTCGAGCGAGCTCGCCGAAGAGCGCGGCCGCTACTCGAGCTACCGCGGTTCGCTGTGGGATCGCGGCATCCTCCCGCAGGATTCGGTGGCGCTGCTCGCCGAAGCGCGCGGCGGTTATGTCGAGGTCGATTCGAGCGAGTCGATGGACTGGCCCGCGCTGCGCTCGCGTATCTCGACCTACGGCATGCGCAACTCGAACTGCGTGGCGATCGCGCCGACCGCGACGATCTCGAACATCATCGGCGTGTCGGCGTGCATCGAGCCGACCTATCAGAACTTGTACGTGAAGTCGAACCTGTCGGGCGAGTTCACGGTGGTCAACGACTACCTGGTGCGCGACCTGAAGGCGCGCGGCCTGTGGGACGAAGTGATGGTCGCCGACCTGAAGTACTTCGACGGCACGCTGTCGCGCATCGACCGCATCCCGGCCGACCTGCGTGCGATCTACGCGACCGCGTTCGAAGTCGATCCGGTGTGGCTCGTCGAGTCGGCTTCGCGTCGTCAGAAGTGGATCGACCAGGCGCAGTCGCTGAACATCTACATGGCGGGCGCATCGGGCAAGAAGCTCGACGAGATCTACAAGCTCGCATGGCTGCGCGGACTGAAGACCACCTACTACCTGCGCACGATGGCGGCGACGCACGTCGAGAAGTCGACGGTCGCGCACGGCGCGCTGAACGCGGTGAGCTCGGGTCATGACGGCTCGGGTGGCGCGGGCGGCGCGGCAGGCGGCTTCGGCGTGGGCGGCGGCGCGGCGGGTGGTGTGGGCGGCGGCTTCCAGGCTGCTGCGGCGGTCGCGGCGACTGCCGCGGTCGCGCTCGACGCGGCACCCGAAGCGGATGGTCCGGTCTGCATGATGCGTCCGGGCGATCCTGGCTTCGACGAGTGCGAGGCTTGCCAGTAAAGATTGGCAAGCAGCGGGAGCGATGCTTGCTAACTGCACGCGAGGGTCGTAGGTGGTGATCCGCAGGCGGTGAGCGACGCGCCCCGTCGATGAAGTAGAAGCAGGTCGACGAGCGGTGAGCAGTATCGAAGTCTCACCACTCGTCGATGCAGTGAAGCAACCCAGCCGTTGCCAACACCAGACGATCGCACGACATGGCATTGCACCTCGACCGCCAACGCTGACGCAACACGCTCGACACGGCTCACCGCCGACTCTCGCGATGCGCGGCTCGTGCGGCATCGATCAATCCATCGATCAGTCCATCGATCAGTCGGCGGATGCCGTGAACGCACTGCGCAATACATATAGATAGAGCAACGAAACGTCGTGTCGAAACGTTGCTCTTCGAGTTCGCGAAGGACCTCGGCAACACATGTTCAACACGCGTTCATCACGCGTCACTCGATGCGTCACTGGATGGGTCACACGCAGCATGTTGAACAAAGTGTTGTATGAACGTAGCAACGCGAATCGAAAACAGGAATTTTCGCGAGTGAACTCTTTTATCGCTCGTGAAAAGATGGTACAAACCGTTCTAAATTGATGGTGACATTTATGCTCAACTGGGATGACGAGATCACTGCCGTAACTCCCTCGAGCGCGACGCAACCGAACGTGTTGCGCAACGCTGCGGGGTCGGCTGTTGATTCGCAAATCGGAACGCGTTCCGCTCCGCATGCTCCCTCCGCTCAAGAAGTCTTCGCGAACGACGTCGCTGTCGCTCCCGTCGCTCATATTGGCAACGCGGTTGCCGACGCGGCGGCCGCTTCCGAAGCGCGCGTCAATGTCGCCGACAAGCGCATCATCAACGGCCAGACTGACGTCAATCAGTTGGTGCCGTTCAAGTACAAGTGGGCTTGGGAAAAGTATCTGGCGGGTTGCGCCAACCACTGGATGCCGCAGGAAGTGAACATGTCGCGCGACATCGCCCTGTGGAAAGACCCGAACGGGCTGACCGAAGACGAGCGCCGCGTCGTCAAGCGCAACCTCGGTTTCTTCGTGACGGCAGATTCCCTCGCCGCCAACAACATCGTGCTGGGCACCTACCGCCACATCACGGCGCCCGAATGCCGCCAGTTCCTGCTGCGCCAGGCGTTCGAAGAGGCGATCCACACACACGCTTACCAGTACATCGTCGAGTCGCTCGGTCTGGACGAGGGCGAAATCTTCAACGCGTATCACGAGGTTCCATCGATCCGCGCGAAAGACGAATTCCTGATTCCGTACATCCACGTGCTGACCGACCCGGCCTTCAAGACCGGTACGCTCGAAGCAGACCAGACGCTGCTGCGCTCGCTGATCGTGTTCGCCTGTGTGATGGAAGGCCTGTTCTTCTACGTCGGCTTTACGCAAATCCTGGCGCTCGGCCGCCAGAACAAGATGACCGGCGCGGCGGAGCAGTACCAGTACATCCTGCGTGACGAGTCGATGCACTGCAACTTCGGCATCGATCTGATCAACCAGATCAAACTGGAAAACCCGCACCTGTGGACAGCTGAGTTCCGCGCCGAAATTCGCGCGATCTTCCAGCAGGCGGTCGAGCTCGAATACCGCTACGCCGAAGATACGATGCCGCGCGGCGTGCTCGGCCTCAACGCGTCGATGTTCAAGAGCTATCTGCGCTTCATCTGCAACCGCCGTTGCCAGCAGATCGGTCTCGATCCGCTGTACCCGAACGAGGAAAACCCGTTCCCGTGGATGAGCGAGATGATCGATCTGAAGAAGGAACGCAATTTCTTCGAGACGCGAGTGATCGAATATCAGACTGGCGGTGCGCTTTCCTGGGAGTAAGCCGGGATTCGTATCGCGGATGTATTCATTGATGGGGATGCCGCCGCCTGTGGCCGCGGCGCCCCGGGTTAGGAGCAGAACGGCCTGATGCAAAGCGTGCCCGGTGCCTTGACGGCCCACAAACATGACAGGCACTTTGCGGACCCTTCAGTGGGATGGGCAAACTTCCCCCCGGAAAAAGCCGCTGGCGTCGTTGCCGGCGGCCCGATCAAGCAATTGCCGGCGTCGCCTTGCGACGCCGACCAGATTTGGCGCGCCGTGCCTTCGGGCACGGCGCGCCTTACCGCATTCATTAGCGTAAGCGCGCCGCACCTGCGTACGCCGATGAATAGCCCGCTTCGTAGCGCGCGCCCTGAGAAGCGCGCTGCGGGAAGCGGGTTTTGACGAAGGGTGTAGTTTGAACTGACCTCATCTGAAAACCTGAAGGAGAAAATGATGGCAACTGCAAAGAAGGCCGCGGCCAAGAAGCCCGCAGCAAAGAAGACCGCAGCAAAGAAGGCTACTCCGGCTAAGAAGGCAGCTCCGGCCAAGAAGGTCGCCGCGAAGAAGGTCGCAGTGAAGAAGGTCGCAGTGAAGAAGGTCGCAGCGAAGAAGGTCGCGGCGAAGAAGGTCGCGGCGAAGAAGGCAGCACCGGCGAAGAAAGCCGCAGTGAAGAAGGTCGCGGCGAAGAAGGTTGCAGCCAAGAAGGTCGCGGCGAAGAAGGCAGCACCGGCGAAGAAAGCCGCGGTGAAGAAGGTCGCAGCGAAGAAGGTCGCAGCGAAGAAGGCAGCACCGGCGAAGAAGGCCGCAGCGAAGAAGGCAGCACCGGCGAAGAAGGTCGCGGCGAAGAAGGCCGCTGCCAAGAAGGCGGCGCCTGCCAAAAAGGCTGCAGCCAAGAAAGCTGCACCTGCCAAGAAGGCTGCCGCGAAGAAGGCCGCTGCGCCTGCGAAGAAGGCTGCCCCTGCGAAGAAGGCTGTCGCCAAGAAGGCCGCGCCTGCTCCCGCTGCGCCTGCTGTCTCGAGCGCACCGGCGGCGACGGTGAAGACCGCGCTGAACCCGGCAGCGGCATGGCCGTTCCCGACGGGCAGCCGTCCGTAAGCAGTAGCGGTAAGTCGACACATCGTACGATGTGCCGGATGACCGGGTCGTGCTCGATTTCTTGCGGGCGCCACCCGGTCAATGACCCGTTACCGGTGTGTCGGTGGCGGGTTTTTTTTGCCCGTCGTCCCGAAAAGAAAAAACACGCATGGATCCGTGAGGACCCATGCGTGTGAAGTCGTCGTCGCGGCGCTGAACTACGCGCCGCCGCGCGAGAGGTGCGCTTAGTGTGTGATGCGCGTGACGCCGCCGCTCGACAGCAGCCTCACGCGATCGCCGGCGCGGAAGATTTCGCCGGTAGCAGTTTGGGTGACGGCGCGCATGTCGCCGTTGTCGAGGCGCACGGTGATTTCGATACCGTCGCGCATGGCGACGCGGTTCTCGATTGCATTGCCGGCGACCGCACCGCCGATGCCGCCGACGATACCCGTCGCGACCGAGCCACGTCCGCCGCCGATCGTGCTGCCGGCGAGCGCGCCGAGCGCCGCGCCACCGAGTGCGCCGATGCCGATCGGCTGACCGTCGTTCGTGCTGATCCGCACCGCGCGCACGCTCTCCACCGTGGCCATGCGAACCGTCTGTTCACGCTGCGCCTGCGAGGCGGTGAAAACGTCGGGAGAGCTGCTGTTGACCGCACACCCCGACATGGCCAGCGAACCGGCGATCAAGGTGACGACGATCAGGCGACTCGATGTTCTCATTCCCAAACTCCCATAGCACGCGATATCAGTGCAGGTCGTATCCGAAGGCCTGCTTGAACCGCTCGTTGATTTCCGCCCGGCTGGGCGCGTAGTTTTGCGGGCCTTGATGCTCGATCTTCAGTGCGCCCATCAGGCTGGCGAGACGGCCGGTCGTGGCCCACCCGAGACCCTTCTCGATACCGTAGAGCAAGCCACCGCGAAACGCGTCGCCGCAGCCGGTGGGATCGAGCACCTGCCTGGCCGTGACCGCCGGAATCTCTTCGATACCGCCGCCGTGATGGATCTGCGCACCCTTCTCGCCGAGCGTGATGATCAGCGCGTCGACCTTGCCGGCGATCTGTTCGATCGACCAGCCGGTCTTGTTGCTCACCAGCGCGGCTTCGTAATCGTTGACCGCTACATAAGTAGCAAGTTCAATGATGCGCCGCAGCGTCTCGCCGTCGAACAGCGGCAAGCCCTGGCCCGGATCGAAGATGAACGGCACGCCTGCGGCGGCAAGCTGTTCGGAGTGCTGGACCATGCCGTCATAGCCGTCCGGCGCGACGATGCCGAGCGTCAGGCCCGCCACTTCGTCGGCGCGGTTCTGATGCGACTGCATCATCGCGCCCGGATGGAAAGCGGTGATCTGGTTGTTCTCGAGGTCGGTCGTGATCATCGCCTGCGCCGAGTAGGTGTCGGGCACGACGAGCACGTTTTCCGTCGACAGGCCGAGCTGCGCGAGCCGGTCCAGATAGAGCCGTGCGTCGACGGCGCCGATCGCGCCCATGATGCGTGCGTCGCCGCCGAGCAGATTCAGCGCATAGGCGATGTTGCCCGCGCAGCCGCCGAACTCGCGACGCATGGTCGGCACGAGAAAGCTTACGTTCAGGATGTGGACCTGCTCCGGCAGGATGTGCTCCCGAAAGCGGCCTTCGAAGGTCATGATGTTGTCGTACGCGAGCGAGCCGCAGATGAGCGTAGCCAAGGCGAGCGTTCCTGTATGAAAGCGGAGGGAAGAGACGCGCCGCGCCGACAGCGCCGCGCGCGAGGCGCGGCGCCGTGGTTCGCGCGAGAGAGAGAGGGCTTACTTCAGCGCGGCGAGCGCTGCGTCGTAGTTCGGCTCGTTCTTGATCTCGCCGACCAGCTCGGCGTGCACGACCTTGTCGTTTTCGTCGAGCACGACGACCGCGCGCGCGGTCAGGCCGGTCAGCGGACCGCTCGTCACGTCGACGCCGTACGCTTGCGCGAACTCATGGCCGCGGAATGTCGACGCGGTCACCACGTTCTCGATGCCCTCGGTCGTGCAGAAGCGCGACGCCGCGAACGGCAGGTCGCCCGACACGACGATGACGGCCGTGTTGCTGAGCTTCGCGGCGGCTTCGTTGAACTTGCGCGTCGACGTCGCGCAGGTCGGCGTGTCGAGACTCGGGACGATGTTGAGCACCTTGCGCTTGCCGGCGAAGTCGGCAAGCGTCAGCGGCTTCAGGTCTCGGCCGATCAGCGAGAATGCGGCGGCTTGCTGGCCGACCGACGGGAACGTGCCGCTTACTTCGATCGGGTTGCCACCCAGCGTGACTTGACTCATGTGTTGTGCTCCGAAAAGGGCGTCAGTGATGACAATGATGCGCCCGCTCGGGAGCGGGCGCGCGAGGGTGCGTTACGGATAAAAAATCTGTACGCGAAAATTGGAGGCAATCGCGCTGCCGGTGTCGAGGTGCACGATCATCGTCTGCGTCGCGTGCGCGGGCAGGCCGGACGCGATCACGGTGCCGGGCGGCACGTAATCCTGCGGCCACAGCACGCGCCGCACGGCGACGTTGTTCTGTTCGTCGAGCAGCGTGAGTTCGATCGCGGGGTAGGCGAGCGCGATGTTCAGGCGGTTGTGCAGCGGCATCTTCAACTCGAGCTTGTGCGGGCCGTCGATCTGCCGCAGATCGGAGGGCTCGACCAGCAGGCCTTCGAGGTCGTGCGGCGGCGTCAGCTGACAGCCGAGATGCGCGCAGGCCTGCGCGTACAGGATCTGCGAGCGCGGCAGGTTGACCATCACGGTCTCGCGTTGCCACCACGCGAGTTGCGCGAGCAGCGCAATGACGAGCAGCGCGGCGAGCACCACACCGGCGACGATCCAGCCGACGCGTCCGGCGTCCACCGGGCGGGTTTCGCGCACGACCGGGAACGGATCGTCGCCATCGCCGACGGGAGGATTGACCGAGAACGGCTCGCCGCTCGATGGGGCGGCCGACGGACCGCCCGGCGGGCGCGGGCCGCCGGGACCGCCGGCGCCCGAGGCACCTGCGGCACCTGCGGCACCCATGCCTGCGGCGGCGCCGAAGCCGGCCACGCCCCCACCGACCGGGCCGAAGTGCGGCTCGTTGTCGGGCATGCCATGCAGACTTGCTGGTTCGCGCAGCGCCGGTTCATCGAGCGTGGACGGCTCCGGGCGTTCGATCTTGTGCCAGACGCGCGGCGCTTCGTCTTCGACTCGCGGTGGGGCAGCAGGCGCGGTGGGCGGGACGACAGGCGGTTCATCGACCGCGTTGTCGGCGGGATAGGCGAAGGGTTCGAGCGGCGCGTCGGCCAGCGTCGGCTCATCGTCCGTGGGTAGCGGTGCCGTGAAAGCGCCGGCGCGCAATTCCGGTTCGGTCGCCTGGCGAGGAGTGGCCGATGTGACGGGTGCGTGCTCGTTGCCGCCAGGCGGCAGCGGCGCGAGCGGCACGCTGCTCACGTGGTCGCGCAAACGGGCATCGAGCGTGCTGCGGGAAATGCTGGTGGAGTCTTGTTCCGAAGCCGGCGCCCATGGGTCCCACGCGACCCCGCTGAAGTCCGGGTTGGGTTGCCGCACACCCGACAGCGCTTCGATTGCCGCCGCGGCGGCAACCGGTTTGGCCGTGGAAAAATCGCCGCCTTCGGAGACGTCGAACAGACTGCTCGACGCGTCGAAGACTTCCTGGCAATGCCCGCACCGCACGAGGCCGCGGCGCTGCGCAAGCTGCGCCGGTTGCAGAAGGAAGACAGTTTCGCAGAAGGGGCAACGCGTCGCCAGGTGCATATCGAGCCGTTAAGCCTGAGGCCGTTAGGTTGACAATACGCCTTATTCTAATTGCTTTCGCGGCGCGTTCCGGCGAGGCACACCCAACCTTCATGTTCGCGCCACACGCTGATATCGATCCAGCGCGCGTAGACCTGCGCGACCTCCTCGGCCTGGCGGGCGAGAATGCCCGACAGCGCGATGTGGCCGCCCGGCTTCACCTTCGACGACAGCATCGACGCCATCAGCTTGAGCGGATTCGACAGGATGTTCGCGACCACGACGTCGAATTCGCCGGCCGGACAGGCGTCGGGCAGGCCATAGGTGACTTCGGCGTGATTGCGTTCGCTATTGTGACGCGCCGATTCGACCGCCTGCGGATCGATATCGATGCCGATCACCGGATCGGCGCCGCACTTCTTCGCGAGAATCGCGAGGATGCCCGAGCCGCAGCCGTAGTCGAGCACGGACTGGCCGGGCTTGATCGACTGCTCGATCCACTCCATGCACAGACGCGTGGTGGGGTGGCTGCCGGTGCCGAACGCGAGGCCCGGATCGAGTTCGAGCACGAGCGCGTCGGGGTCCGGTGCATCGTGCCACGACGGCACGACCCAGATGCGCTCGCCGATCTGGATCGGATCGAACTGCGACTGCGTGAGCCGCACCCAGTCCTGCTCCTCGACCTCGCGCACGGTATATGCCGGCGCGGCATCGAGTCCGATCTCGTTGGCCGCGGCGGTCAGCAGCACGGCCGGATCGTGTTCCGGCGCGAGCAGCGCGATCACGCGCGAATGCTGCCATGCCCTGCGATCCGGCGTGAGGCCGGGCTCGCCGAACAGCGGCTGCTCGTCGGGCGTGTCGGCGTCGGCGTCTTCGACCGACACCGACAACGCGCCCAGCTCGAGCAGCGCGTCGGACAACTCCTCCGCGTGCTCGCGCGCCAGTTCGGCAACCAGTTCCCGATAGCTCATGACTTACGCTTCTTCCGCGACCTGCTGACGCGCGGCCAGCCGGTTTTCGAGGTAGTGGATGCTGGTGCCGCCTTCAACGAACTTCGCGTCGAGCATCAGCTCACGGTGCAGAGGGATGTTGGTCTGAATACCTTCGACCACCATTTCCGACAGCGCAATGCGCATCCGCATGATCGCCTGTTCGCGCGTGGCGCCGTAAGCAATCAGCTTGCCGATCATCGAATCGTAGTGCGGCGGCACGAAATAACCATTGTAGGCGTGCGAATCGACGCGGATGCCGGGACCGCCCGGCATATGCCACGAGGTCAGGCGTCCCGGTGACGGCGTGAACTTGAACGGATCTTCGGCGTTGATCCGGCATTCGATCGCATGGCCGCGGAACTGGATGTCGCGCTGACGGAACGTGAGCTTCTCGCCGGCCGCGATGCGGATCTGTTCCTGCACGATGTCGACACCGGTGATCAGTTCGGTCACCGGATGCTCGACCTGTACGCGCGTGTTCATCTCGATGAAGTAGAACTCGCCGTTTTCATACAGGAACTCGAAGGTGCCCGCGCCGAGATAGCCCATCTTCTTGCACGCGTCCGCGCAACGATCGCCGATACGGTCGATCAGGCGACGCGCGATGCCCGGCGCCGGCGCTTCCTCGATCACCTTCTGGTGACGGCGTTGCATCGAGCAGTCGCGCTCACCGAGCCACACGGCGTTCTTGAACGAGTCGGCCAGCACCTGGATTTCGATGTGCCGCGGGTTCTCGAGGAATTTCTCCATGTAGACCTGCGGGTTGCCGAACGCGCGGCCGGCTTCTTCGCGGGTCATGATGACCGCGTTGACGAGCGCCGCTTCCGTGTGGACCACGCGCATGCCGCGGCCGCCGCCGCCGCCAGCCGCCTTGATGATGACCGGATAACCGATCTGGCGGGCGATCTTCACGACCTCCTTCGGATCGTCCGGCAGCGCGCCTTCCGAACCCGGCACGCAAGGCACGCCGGTCTTGATCATGGTCTGCTTGGCCGTGACCTTGTCGCCCATCATGCGGATCGTTTCCGGACGCGGGCCGATGAAGGTGAAGCCGGACTGCTCGACGCGCTCGGCGAAGTCGGCGTTCTCCGACAGGAAGCCGTAGCCGGGGTGGATCGCTTCGGCGTCGGTGACTTCGGCCGCGCTGATCAGCGCGGGCATGTTCAGATAGCTCAGATTCGACGGTGCCGGGCCGATGCAGACCGCCTCGTCGGCGAGCTTCACGTACTTGGCTTCCTTGTCGGCTTCCGAATAGACGACGACCGTCTTGACGCCGAGCTCGCGGCAGGCGCGCTGGATACGAAGCGCGATCTCGCCACGATTGGCAATGAGGATTTTTTCAAACATAGCGGGTTTTCGACTCATCAATGGGCGCCGGGTCGGTCATGACGCCGGCTGCCGCAGAGGATCGGTCGCGCGCCTCGGGACGAGCGGCGCGCGGGCGGCAAATAGTGCGTGCCGCGTTAGCCGACCACGAACAGCGGTTGGCCGTATTCGACCGCCTGGCCGTTTTCGACGAGTATTTCCTTGACCACGCCGGACTTGTCCGACTCGATCTCGTTGAGCAGCTTCATCGCTTCGATGATGCAGATGGTCTGGCCTTCCTTGACCGTGTCGCCGACCTGCACGAACGGATCGGCGCCCGGCGACGGCGCGCGGTAGAACGTGCCGACCATCGGCGAGGTGACGACGTGACCCTGCGGCGCGGCGGCGGCCGGCGTGGCCGGAGCGCCCGCGGGGGCTGCGGGTGCTTCGACAGCGCCGAACGGTGCCGGTTGTGCGAATTGCGGTACGGCGTATGAGGCGGACGGCTGGACGTAAACCGGCGGCGCATTCTTGACGATGCGGACCTTGCCTTCGCCCTCGGTCACTTCGAGTTCGGAAATACCGGACTCCGAGACGAGGTCGATCAGAGTTTTGAGTTTACGTAGATCCATCAGGTTGCCCCTTTCAATGCGTAGTGTGCCGGCGTGTGCAAAGTCGCAGTAGCCGGCTCAAATTGGACGTGTTTGGATTCAGCCGCGCGACGACCCGGCCGCGAGCCGGTCGAGCGCGAATTCGAGCGCGTACAGATACCCCTTCCAGCCGAGGCCGCAAATGACGCCCTCAGCCTGGTCGGAGAAATACGAGTGATGCCGGAACGGTTCGCGGCGATGCACGTTCGACAGATGAATCTCGACGAACGGGATGCCGACCCCCGCCAGTGCGTCGCGAATGGCCACGCTCGTGTGTGTGTACGCGGCGGGATTGATCAGGATGAAATCGGTTTGCTCGGTGCGGGCCGCCTGAATACGGTCGACCAGCGCGCCTTCGTGATTGCTCTGGAATGACGCGAGCTCGACGCCTGCGTCGGCTGCGCGGTCCGCGAGCGCCTGATCGATCTGCGGCAGGGTCACGCGACCGTAGACCTCGGGTTCCCGGCTGCCGAGAAGATTGAGGTTGGGTCCGTGCAGTACCAGCAGTCGCGTCATGGTCGCTTCTTTTTCCGTGGAATTGCGCGCACTTTAGCGCTGATTAGAGAAACTTGTCTAGTTTCGCGCGCGTACGCGGCGACGGCCGGCGCGGGCCGCGGCGCAGCCTTGGGTCCAACTTCACTCAAATTCGGGAATTATCCGCGTATTTTTGCTCGTTCTGCACGGAATCGCATGCCAAAAAGCGTAGCGTGGGAAATCGGGAAATTTACAGCGCGTCGAGCGTCTGACGCAGCGCCGTCGGGTCGATCTGGCCCAATTTTGTCGAGCGGATGTTGCCTTTTGCGTCGATCACGACGGTAAACGGCAAACCGCCCGCATTGTTGCCGAACGCGCGCGCGAGGTCGGCGCCCCCGAAGCCGGTCACGTAGACGGGGTACGCGACCTTGATCTTCTGCAGGAAGGTCTGGATGTTCTTTTCCGAGTCGACGCCGAGGCCGACGAACTGGATGCCTTTCTTCGCGTACTCGCGCTGGATCTGCGACAGCGCCGGCATTTCCTCGACGCACGGAGCGCACCACGACGCCCAGAAGTTGACGACGATCGGGTGGCCCTTGAGCAGGCTCAGCGACTGCGGTTTGCCGTCGACGCTCGTGACCGGCGCGCTCCACAGTTGCTGCACGGGACTCGCGGAGGTGGCAGGCCGCGCTCCGGCCTGCGCCGCGTACGCGACGTCGGAACCGCGATCGAGCCAGTGATTGGCCAGTACGCCGCCGCCCGCGGCAATCAGCGCGACGACCGCGCCCGCCAGCATACGTCTCGTGTTCATCGTGCTCCGTTCTGTCTGATCAATTGGTGAAGGACGGCACTTCGTCGCCGTCGAGCAGCGCCTGCACCGCCGGCAAATTGGCCCGCGCCGTGCGGCCGCGCGCGTCGGCGCGTACCGCGCCACGCAGGTCGTCGGTTTCGTACAGCGCGACGTGGATGCCGACCGGCTCGGCGTTGCGCTCGCCCGCGGGGCGCCACAGAAAGCTCAGCGTCTCCACGTAGCCGCGGCCCGCGAAGTGGCGCGTTTCCGACACGTCGTACTGGATGTTTGCATTGAGCATGTAGATCGCGACTTCCTTCGGGTTGTCGCAAAACACCTGCAGATGCACATCCGAATGCTCGCCGGCCGTACCGCCGAGCACCGCGCCCGTCAGATACGGATTGAACGGCGCGAGCCGCTCCATCCAGTCGACCGCGATCATGCGCAGGCGCCGCAGCAGCGCCGGCTGGCTGTCGCTCTGGAACAGCGACTGATATTCGCGGATTTCTTCTTCGATCTGATCGTTGTCCGGCAGCCATTCGCCGGCAACGCGAGTCTCGCCGACGACCTGCCGGGCCGCCTTGCGCTTCGCGCTGGCGTAATCCAGGCCGTCTTCGGCAATCAGGCGTGCCGCCGCGATTGCGATTTCCTCGCGCACGCGCTGCGGATCGAAATGTGATTTGCGGACCATCCTCGCATGATACTCGATCGAGCCTGCGACGCGGTTCGGCGGCCCGCACGGAGCGGCGCCGGGCGTGGCCGGCAGGGGGCAGCGCGCGTCGCGTCGGTTACAATAGGCGTCCTTTGCAGACGGACGTTCCGACCGTCCTGTGGCTCTCTCATCCCTCGCAAGAAATGCCCCCGCGGCACGACAGGCTTATGCATATCCACATCCTCGGCATCTGCGGCACCTTCATGGGCGGTCTCGCGGTGCTCGCGCGCAATGCGGGCCACACGGTGACCGGCTGCGACGCCGGCGTCTATCCGCCGATGAGCACGCAGCTCGAGGCGCAAGGCATCGGTCTGATCGAGGGTTATGACGCGGACCAACTGAACGGCCTGAACGCGGATCTATTCGTGATCGGCAACGTGGTCACGCGCGGCAACCCGCTGATGGAAGCGATTCTGGACCGCGGCCTGCCGTACGTGTCCGGTCCGCAGTGGCTCGGCGAGCACGTGCTGAACGGCAAATGGGTGCTGGCCGTGGCCGGCACGCACGGCAAGACCACCACGAGCTCGATGCTGACCTGGCTGCTCGAAGACGCGGGCCTGAACCCCGGCTTCCTGATCGGCGGTGTGCCGCTCAATTTCGGCGTGTCGGCGCGGCTCACCGATTCGAGCTTCTTCGTGATCGAAGCTGACGAATACGACACCGCATTCTTCGACAAACGCTCGAAGTTCGTCCATTACCGCCCGAAAACGGCGGTGCTGAACAATCTCGAATTCGATCACGCCGACATCTTCCCTGATCTCGCCGCGATCGAAACGCAGTTCCATCATCTGATCCGCACGGTGCCACGCCTCGGCCGCGTCGTCACGAACGGCCGCGAGGACGCGCTCGAGCGCGTACTGACGCGCGGCTGCTGGAGCGAGGTCGAGCGCTTCGGCGTCCAGGGCGGCTGGGAGATCCAGGCGGCGGAGCAGGGCGTGCCCGTCGACGAACGCTTCGCCGTCTATCACAACGGCGAGCGCGTCGGCGTGGTCGACTGGCAGGTGCAGGGCGAGCATAACCGCCTGAACGCGCTCGCCGCGATCGCCGCCGCGCGCCATGTCGGCGTGCCGCCCGCGCAGGCCGCGAAGTCGCTGTCCGGCTTTCGCAACGTGAAGCGCCGCATGGAAGTGCGTGGCAGCGTCGAGGGTGTGACCGTGTACGACGACTTCGCGCATCACCCCACCGCGATCGAGACGACGGTGGCCGGCCTGCGCGCGCGGGTCGGCCGCGACAACACGCGAATCCTTGCGGTGCTGGAACCACGCTCGAACACGATGAAGCTCGGCATGATGAAAGCGCAACTGCCGGCGAGCCTCGCCGACGCCGATCTCGTATTCGGCTACGGCGCGCCGGGCGGGCGCGACGCGCTCGGCTGGAACCTCGGCGAAGCGCTCGCGCCGCTCGACGGCAAGGCGCAGGCGTTCGACAACCTCGACGCGCTCGTGAAGGCGGTGGTCCACGCGGCGCGCCCCGGCGACCAGATTCTGGTGATGAGCAACGGCGGCTTCGGCGGCGTGCATCAGAAACTGCTCGACGGTCTTTCGACGCGAGGCGCGTCGTGATTCTGTATCTGCACGGTTTCCGTTCGTCGCCGAATTCGTTCAAGGCGCGCCTGCTCGCGGCGCGTCTCGCCGAGCTGGGTCGCGCCGACGAGTGGTGCTGCCCGATGCTGCCGGTGTCGCCGTTCGAGACCGTGGCGCTCGCCGAATCGCTGGTCGCCGAGGCACGCGCCAAGGGCGATGCGCGGCAGGTGACCGTGATCGGCAGTTCGCTCGGCGGCTACTTCGCCACCCATCTGGCCGAGAAACACGGCTGGCCGGCCGTGCTGCTGAACCCGGCGGTCGTGCCGCAGCGCGACCTGAGCGCCTATCTCGGCGAGCAGCCGTTGTGGCACGGTGGCGGCAGCATCGTCGTCGAGCCGCATCATCTGGATGAATTGCGCGCGCTCGGCGTGGCGTCGATCACGCAGCCCGAACGCTATTATTTGATGGCAGCCACCGGCGACGAAGTGCTCGACTACCGCGAAATGCTCGCGCACTATCCGGGCGCGCGCACCACGCTGATCGAGGGCAGCGACCACGCGATCAGCGAGTTTGCGCAGTATCTCGGCGACGTGCTGGCCTTTTGCGACGCCGAACATGTCGAGCCGCCGGCGCCGCGCGCGGCGGCCTGACGGCACGCAAGGGCGGTGGCATCGAACCCTGCCAGGACGTCAGTCAGAAAGACCCACCGACCGCCACCGCTGGTCGCAAGATTCAACCCGCTGGCACGCGCAGTGCGCGCCGCGGATTCACTATCACGAACAGGTTGCCGTGCCGCGCATGCAGTGATCGATCGCCGCAAGGCGTCGGGCGCGACGGCAGATGCAAGTCAGAACGAGAGTATTGAGTGAACGTTTTCTTCGAGGAATCGGGCAGTTTCAAGGCCGGCAGCGTGCTGTCGCGCCAGGGCGACGCGTTTCAGGTCGAGTTGCCGGGCGGGCGGCGCGCGAAGGTGCGCGCGAAGGATGTGCTGATCGAATTCGAGAAGCCCACCGCGGCCGAACTGATGCAGCAGGCCGACGCGTTGGCGCAAGAGATCGATCTGGACTTCCTGTGGGAATGCGCGCCGGACGATGAATTCCCGTTCGCGACGCTGGGCGCCGAGTACTTCGGCGCGAACTTCGGCGCGATCGAGCGCGCGGCGCTGGTGCTGCGCATGCACGGCTCGCCGGTGTACTTCCGCCGCAAGGGCCGCGGCATGTACCAGCGCGCGCCGCAGGAGCAACTGAAGATGGCGCTCGCGGGCCTCGAGCGCAAGCGTCAGCAGGCGCTCGTGCAGGCGCAGTACGAGGAAGAGCTGAAGGCAGGCCGTCTGCCTGAAGCGTTCGCGGGCGGCAAGGGGCTCGCGCTCCTGACGAAGCCCGACAAGAACACGATCGAGTACAAGGCGCTCGAGGGCGCCGCGGCCGCGCGCGGCATCTCGCAGGCGCGGCTGATGCTCGAATGCGGCGCGATCGCGTCGCCGCGCGCGCTGCACGAAGCGAAGTTCCTGTCCGAGTTCTTCCCGCACGGCACCGGCTTCCCGTCCGTCGCGGCCGCGAACGTGCCCGACGATCTGCCGCAGGCGGACGTCGAGGCGTTCTCGATCGACGACATCACCACGACCGAAATCGACGACGCGTTCTCGGTCGAGCATCTGGGCGACGGCCGTGTGCGCATCGGCGTGCACATCGCCGCGCCGGCGCTCGGCATCCAGCGTGGCGACGACGTCGATGCGATTGCGCGCGCGCGTCTGTCGACGGTCTACATGCCCGGCGACAAGATCACGATGCTGCCCGACAGCGTCGTCGACACCTTCACGCTTGCCGAGGGTGGGTATCGGCCGGCGCTGTCGCTGTACGTGATCGTCAATCGCGAGACGCAGGAGATCGTCGCGAGCGAAACGCGCGCCGAGCGCGTGTTCGTGAAGAACAATCTGCGCCACAACACGCTCGACGAAATCGTCACCGAGAAGGCGCTCGCCGAGGGCACCGGCGAGTATCCCCACAAGGACGATATCGCCGTGCTGTGGCCGTTCGCGCAAGCGCTGTTCGAAAAGCGCCAGACCGCGCGCGCCGGCTACGGCCTGCGCCGCGAAGTGCAGCGCAATACCGACTTCAATTTCTACGTCGACGGCGAGCACGTCACGATTACGCCGCGCCGGCGCGGCTCGCCGCTCGACACGATCGTCGCCGAGCTGGCGATTCTCGCGAACTCGTCGTGGGGCGGGTTCCTGCACGATCACGGCGTGCCGGGCATCTATCGCACGCAGCGCGCGTTCGGCGTGCCGAGCGGCCCGAAGCGCACGCGCATGCAGACCAATGCCGCGCCGCACGAAGGGCTCGGCGTCACGCAGTACGCGTGGAGCACGTCGCCGCTGCGCCGCTACGTCGACCTCGTGAATCAGTGGCAGCTGATCGCGTGCGTGCAGCATGGCGTGACCGCCAAGCTCGCCGCGCCGTTCAAGCCGAAGGACGCCGATCTGTTCGCGGTCGTGCAAGGCTTCGACGACACCTACACCGCGTACGCCGACCATCAGCGTCGCATGGAGTACTTCTGGTGTCTGCGCTGGCTCACGCAGGAAAACCGCAAGCAGGTGGTCGCGTCGGTCGTGAAGGGCGATCTCGTGCGTCTCGAGGAAATTCCGCTGCTGTTGCACGTGCCGGGCCTCGGCGTGCATGCGCGCGGCACGCGTTTGCAAATGGAAGTCATGTCGATCGATGAACTGACGATCGAAGCGTCGGTGCGTCTGTTGCACGTGCTCGATGCACCGACCGTGACGAGCGGCGCCGAAGCCGAAGAAGGCGAGGACGAGAGCGAGGAAGCGTTGCTCGACGCATCCGACGACAGCGCCGAAAGCGAAGCCGAAGCGGAAGCGGAAGCCGAAGCCGACGGCGGCAATCCCAACGACAACCCCAGCGCAGACGAATCCGCGGCGACCGGCGACGGCAACGACGCCGCGAACAACGCCGACAACGCCGACAACGCCGACAACGACCAACACATCACGGAGCCGGGACGATGAGCGGCAACCCAACGCGCGAGCGCTACGCGGTCATCGGCAACCCCGTCGGGCATAGCAAGTCGCCGTTCATCCACGGCCGCTTCGCCGCGCAAACCGGCGAGCCGGTCGAGTACGGTCATCTGCTCGCGCCGCTCGACGCGTTCGTGCCGCACGTGTGCGCGTTCATCGAAGCGGGCGGACGCGGCCTGAACGTGACGGTGCCGTTCAAGCTCGACGCGCATGCATTCGCGAATACGCTGTCGCCGCGCGCGGCGGCGGCCGGCGCGGTGAACACGCTGCGGGTCGACGCCGACGGCATCTACGGCGACAACACTGATGGCTTCGGCCTCGTGCGCGACATCGAGGTGAATCTCGGCGTGTCGCTGAAGGGCGCGCGCATCCTGCTGCTCGGCGCGGGCGGGGCCGCGCGCGGTGTCGTGCTGCCGATGCTCGAGCGCGCACCGCATACGCTGACGATCGTCAATCGCACGGCGCAGAAGGCCGAAGCGCTGGTCGACCAGTTCGCGCAGGCTGCCAGCGGCGCGCACTGCCGTCTGACCGGCGGCAGCGCCCGCGCGATCGAAGCGGGCCAGTACGACGTGATCGTCAACGCGACCGCGGGCAGCCTCGATGCGTCGCTGCCCGAGTGCGACGATCGCGCGTTCGGCAACGGCACGCTCGCCTACGACATGATGTACGGCGCGCATCCGACCATCTTCATGCAGCACGCGGCGAAACTCGGCGCGCGCGGCGCCGACGGACTCGGCATGCTGGTCGAGCAGGCCGCCGAATCGTTCCATGTGTGGCGCGGCGTGCGTCCGGACAGTGCGCCGGTGCTCGCCGAATTGCGCGCGCTGCTGACGGCGCCGTCGCCCGCGTGACGTCGGCACGCGGATAGCACGCACCATGACAGCGACGCGGCGCGCCAGCGGTTCGCGCGGCCAGTCCGGCCCGCTGCGCTGGCTCGCCTGGTTGACCGCGGTCGTGGCCATCGCCTGGCTCGCGACGCAGGCGTACTACTTCGCGCAGATCGCAATCTGGAACGTCGTCAATCCGCGCTCGACTGCGTTCATGCGCTCGGACGCATGGCGTCTGTCGCAGGACCGGCCGGATCTGTCGGTGCAGCGAACGTGGGTGCCGTACGATCAGATTTCGCGCAACCTGAAGCGCGCGATCATCGCGTCCGAAGACGCGAACTTCGTCAACAACAAAGGCTACGAAACCGACGCGATCCTGCAGGCGTGGGAGCGCAACAAGGCGCAGGGCCGGATCGTGCGCGGCGGCTCGACGATCTCGCAGCAGCTTGCGCGCAACCTGTTTCTGTCGCGCGAGAAAAGCTATATCCGCAAAGGCCAGGAGCTGATCATCACGTGGATGCTCGAAACGCTGATGGACAAGCAGCGCATCTTCGAGATCTATTTGAACTCGGTCGAATGGGGCAGCGGCGTGTACGGCGCCGAGGCGGCCGCGCAATACTACTTCAAGACCTCGGCGAGCAAGCTCACGGCCGCGCAGTCGGCGCGGCTCGCGGTGATGCTGCCACGCCCCAGGTATTTCGATGAACACAGGAATTCGGCGTATCTCTCGCAACGCGCGCGCGTGATTGCGCGGCGGATGGGCGCGGCTGAATTGCCGGATTGAAAGAGCCCTCGATCCCGTTGTCCTGCTTCGAAGCCCGCCTCGCGCGGGCTTTTTTGCGTCAGCAGACCGCGACCGCGACAGTTCGCTAAACACTCGATCGCCCACTAAAATCTCACTATATGGACTCAACATTCACATATTGGTGATTCTCAAAAGTCGCCCTACAATCCAAGCCAACATGCATCGCGAGTCGGCGCCTCAGCGCGCCGAAACAGCGAACAGCGACAGAAAAAAACCGGAGACGAGACCGACCATGTCTGGCAGCCAACCACAGCAGCCGCGCGAGCGCGGCGCCGCACCCGTTCCCGCCCTGTTCTCCGGCCCCGCGCGCTAAGCGCAGAAACCATCCGAAGGCGAATCGCCATGAACAAAGCGATGCCCACTCCCGCCGCCAGCGCGGCCGAGGCCGCGCAGGGCTCGAACGGCGGGCCGAACAGCGCCGCGAATCCGGCGCTGAATTCCGCGCCGCGCGAGGCTTCAGCCGTCACCGCCAATGTCGCCGCCAGTGCGTCCGCTACCGCGAGGGCGTCGCGCCCGGTGGCGCGCGCGGCGACCGTCGACGGTCTCGGGCTGCCGGTCACGCTGCTGGAAATCACGCCGCAGCAGGCCGGCACGCAGACGCTGTTGCGCGGCCTTGCGATTCTCGAGGCGGCCGCGGCCGGTGTGCGCGATCTGCGCAGCTTCGGCGCCGCGCTCGGCACGACCCGCAGCACCACGCACCGGCTCGTCAGCAGCCTCGTGCAGGCGCGCTATCTGCGCCAGGTGCAGGGCGGCTATCTGCTCGGGCCGAAGCTGATCGAGCTCGGCACGATCGCGCTCGAACAGATGCCGCTGACGGCCGTCGCGCGTGCGCACCTCGAGTCGCTGGCCGAGCAGACGCGCGACACGATCCACCTCGGCGTGCGCGACGGCGACGACGTGCTGTACATCGACAAGATCCCCGGCACGCGCGGCCTCGAAATGCGCTCGCGGGTCGGCCATCGGATGCCGCTCGCGTCGACCGGCATCGGCAAGGCGATGATGCTCGACCTCGCGCCGGACGCATGGCAGTCGCTGTTCGACGCGTCGCGCCGCGCGCTCGCAGGCGTCAGCTTCAAGCCGGACAACCGCCCCGATGCGCCGACCTTCCTGCAGCGCATGACGAACTACGCGGCCGGCGGCTACACGTTCGATCTCGAAGAGAACGAAGCGGCGATCCGTTGCGTCGCGGCGCCGGTGCGCGATGCGTCGGGCGCGATCGTCGCGGCGTTGTCGGTGGCCAGCACGATTTCCTATATGCCGCTCGAACGTATGGACGAGCTGATTCCGGTCGTGCAGCGCGAGGCGCGCGCGATTTCGGAAGAACTCGGTTGGCGCGCACCGCGACCGGCCACGCGCAGGATCAAGCGATGAAACAAGCGGGCACCGCCACGCCGGCGAACCACCGGGCGCCCGCCGCGCCCACCTCGGGCGTGAAGCCGGACGCGACCGCCGCCGCCGATACCGCCGCCGTCGATTTCACGCACGCCGCGCTGATCGCGCTCGACTGGGGCACGACGTCGCTGCGCGCCTATCTGTTCGACGCGCACGGTCGCGTGCTGGCGACGCGCGCATCGACGGCCGGCATCATGAATCTGCCGCGTAGCGCGGCCGAGGGCGGCTTCGACGCCGCGTTCGACGACGCCTGCGGCGCATGGCTCGACCATGCGCGCGGCGTGCCGGTGATCGCGGCGGGGATGGTCGGCAGCGCGCAGGGCTGGCTCGAAGCGCCGTATGTCGAGACACCCGCGAACGCCGATGCGCTGGTGGCCGGTGTCGTCCGCGTGCAGACCGCGCGCGGTGCGACGCTGCATATCGTGCCGGGCGTGCTGCAACGCGGTGAACTGCCGAACGTGATGCGCGGCGAGGAGACGCAAATTTTCGGCGCGCTCAGCGCGGACGCGGACGGCGCGCACGACGCGAACTCGGTCGACAGCAACGCCCGCTCGCTGATCGGCCTGCCCGGCACGCACGCGAAATGGGCGGTCGTGCAGGCGGAGCGCATCGAGCGTTTTCATACGTTCATGACCGGCGAGGTGTTCGCCGCGCTGCGCGAGCACACGATTCTCGGCCGCACGATGATCACGCCCGATCGCCCGGATACCGAAGCATTTCTGCGCGGCGTGAACATCGCGCGCGCGAAGGGCCAGGCAGGCGTGCTCGCGACCGTGTTCAGCACGCGCACGCTCGGCTTGACCGGCGCGCTGTCGAGCGAGGCACAGCCGGACTATCTGTCGGGCCTGCTGATCGGGCACGAACTCGCCGGCCTCGAAGCGGTACTCGCGCAGCAAGGCAGCTCGCTCGCGCAGCAGAGTCTGCGGCTGATCGGCAACGAAGCGCTGTGCGAGCGCTACCGCCTCGCGCTCGCGCAATTCGGCTGTCTGCGCGCGGAGCCGGTCAGGCATGCAACCGAACGCGGCCTGTGGCGCGTCGCCGTCGAAGCGGGGCTGGTCCGGCCGTCCGCCCAGGCGGCGCGCGCAGGCTGACCGGCGGCAGAGCCCTTTACGACGCTCACGAAACAAGGAACCGACATGCAACCACACATCAATCTGCCCGCACCGTACATGCCGCACGCGGGTCTGATCGCCGCGTTCGAAGCCTGTCCGCTGATCGCGATCCTGCGCGGCGTCACGCCCGCCGACGCGGCCGATCACGGTCAGGCCCTGTACGAAGCCGGTTTTCGCATCGTCGAAGTACCGCTCAATTCGCCGCAGCCGTTCGACAGCATCTCGGCGATCCGCAAGGTGCTGCCGGCCGACGCGATCGTCGGCGCGGGCACGGTGCTGCATCCGCAGTTCGTGGACGACGTGAAGGCCGCGGGCGGCGAACTCATCGTGATGCCGCACAGCGATCCGGAAGTCGTGATCGCCGCGAAGGCGCGGGGCCTCGCCTGCGCGCCCGGCGTCGCGACGCCGACCGAGGCGTTCATCGCGCTGAAGAACGGCGCGGACGTGCTGAAGATGTTCCCCGCCGAGCAGCTCGGCTGCCAGGTCGTCAAGGCATGGCGCGCGGTGATCGCCGCGCAGGTGCCGCTCGTGCCGGTCGGCGGCGTCACGCCGGACAACATGGGGCCGTTCCTGAGCGCCGGCGCGAACGGTTTCGGCCTCGGCTCGGCGCTGTACAAGCCGGGCCAGAGCGCGGCGGTGACTGCGTCGCATGCGAAGGCGTTCATCAACGGTTTGCGGATCGCCCGCGCGGGCGTGAAGAAATGAACCGGCTCGCCGGCAAAGCCGCTCTCGTGACGGGCGCCGGACGAGGCATAGGCGCGGCGATCGCGCTGGCGTTCGCGCGCGAGGGCGCGGCGGTCGTGCTGGCGGAACTCGACCTCGACCTGGCGCAGCGTACGGCCGCGCAGATCGAGGCAGACGTTGGCGCCGGCGCGCGCGTGCTCGCGGTGCAGACCGACGTGACGCAACCGGCGTCGGTGCGGCACGCGGTCAGCGAAGGCGAACGCGCGTTCGGCGCGCTCGACATCCTCGTCAACAACGCGGGCATCAACGTGTTCTGCGATCCGCTGACGATGACCGACGCCGACTGGCGGCGCTGCTTCGCGGTCGATCTCGACGGCGTGTGGAACGGCTGTCGCGCGGTGCTGCCGAGCATGGTCGAGCGTGGCGCGGGCAGCATCGTGAACATCGCGTCGACGCACGCGTTCAAGATCATTCCGGGCTGCTTTCCGTACCCGGTCGCGAAGCACGGCGTGATTGGCCTCACGCGCGCGCTCGGCATCGAGTACGCGCCGCGCAACGTGCGCGTGAACGCGATCGCGCCGGGCTACATCGAGACGCAGCTGACGCACGACTGGTGGAACGAGCAGTCCGATCCGGCTGCCGCGCAGCAGGCGACACTCGATCTGCAGCCGATGAAGCGCATCGGCCGCCCGGAGGAGGTGGCGATGACCGCGGTGTTCCTCGCGTCGGACGAAGCGCCGTTCATCAACGCGAGTTGCATCACCGTCGATGGCGGGCGCTCGGTGCTTTACCACGACTGAATTTGCGTCGCCAAAAGACGCACAGAACACCGGACGACGCGCTGGCCGCGTGTGTCAGACCGGTACAAGAAGACGCGGCCGATTACCTTCTCGTTATCAATTAGTCAGGAGACACGCATTATGAAACGCAGAATTTTCCTCACGCTGGCAGCGGCGGCGGCGGGTGTGCTCTTCAACGCACCGGTCGTTCAGGCCGCCGATTCGGTCAAGATCGGCTTCCTCGTGAAGCAGCCGGAAGAGCCGTGGTTCCAGGACGAATGGAAGTTCGCCGAGATGGCCGCCAAGCAGAAGGGCTTCACGCTCGTGAAGATCGGCGCGCCGTCGGGCGAGAAGGTGATGAGCGCAATCGATAACCTCGCCGCGCAAAAGGCGCAGGGCTTCGTGATCTGCACACCCGACGTCAAGCTCGGGCCGGGCATCGTCGCGAAGGCGAAGGCCGACGGCCTGAAGATGATGACGGTCGACGACCGCCTCGTCGACGGCGCGGGCAAGCCGATCGAAGCGGTGCCGCACATGGGCATCTCGGCGTATAACATCGGCAAGCAGGTCGGCGACGGCATCGCGGCTGAAATCAAGAAACGCGGCTGGGACATGAAGGACGTCGGCGCGATCGACGTGACCTACGAGCAGTTGCCGACCGCGCATGACCGCACCACCGGCGCGACCGACGCGCTGGTCGCCGCGGGCTTCCCGAAAGCGAACATCGTCACCGCGCCGCAGGCGAAGACCGACACGGAAAACGCGTTCAACGCCGCCAACATCGCGCTGACGAAGAACCCGCAGTTCAAGCACTGGGTCGCTTACGCGCTGAACGACGAAGGCGTGCTCGGCGCGGTGCGCGCGGCGGAAGGCCGTGGCTTCAAGGCCGACAACATGATCGGCATCGGCATCGGCGGTTCGGAGTCCGCGATGAACGAGTTCAAGAAGCCGCAGCCGACGGGCTTCTACGGCACCGTGATCATCAGCCCGAAGCGTCACGGCGAGGAAACCTCGGAACTGATGTACGCGTGGATCACGCAGGGCAAGGAGCCGCCGCTGCTGACGCTGACGACCGGCATGCTGGCGACGCGCGACAACGTCGGCGAAGTGCGCGAGAAGATGGGCCTCGCGTCGAAGTAATCGCAAGACTTGCGGTGGTATGAAGTACACCGCCGGCGCGTCGCTTTCCCTGCCTGGCGCAGGAGACGGCGCGCCGGCGGCGAGAGAAGATCTGCGGTAGACAAGGAGGCGAAGTGTCAGCGACGCTACGTTTTGACAATATCGGCAAGGTTTTTCCAGGCGTGCGTGCGCTCGACGGTGTGTCCTTCGACGTCAACGTCGGCCAGGTGCACGGCCTGATGGGCGAAAACGGCGCGGGAAAATCGACGCTGCTGAAAATTCTCGGCGGCGAGTATCAGCCCGATTCGGGCCGCATGATGATCGACGGCAACGAGGTGCGCTTTCCGAGCGCGGCCGCGTCGATCGGTGCCGGCATCGCGGTGATTCACCAGGAACTGCAGTACGTGCCCGACCTCACGGTCGCGGAAAATCTGCTGCTCGGCCAGCTGCCCAATGCGCTCGGCTGGGTCAACAAGCGCGAGGCGAAGCGCTTCGTGCGCGAGCGGCTCGAAGCGATGGGCGTCGCGCTCGATCCGAACGCGAAGCTGCGCAAGCTGTCGATCGCGCAGCGGCAGATGGTCGAAATCTGCAAGGCGCTGATGCGCAACGCGGGCGTGATCGCGCTCGACGAGCCGACCAGCTCGCTGTCGCACCGCGAGACCGAGGTGCTGTTCAAGCTGGTGCGCGATCTGCGCGCCGACAACCGCGCGATGATCTACATCTCGCACCGCATGGACGAGATCTACGAGCTGTGCGACGCGTGCACGATCTTCCGCGACGGCCGCAAGGTCGCGTCGCATCCGACGCTCGAAGGCGTGTCGCGCGACACGATCGTCAGCGAGATGGTCGGGCGCGAAATTTCGGACATCTATAGCTATTCGGCGCGGCCGCTCGGCGAAGTGCGTTTCGCGGCGAAGGCGATCGAAGGTCATCCGCTCGCGCAGCCGGCGAGCTTCGAGGTGCGGCGCGGCGAGATCGTCGGCTTCTTCGGACTCGTCGGCGCGGGCCGCAGCGAGCTGATGCATCTGGTGTACGGCGCCGAGCATCGCAAGGGCGGCGAACTCATGCTCGACGGCAAGCCGATCAAGGTGCGCAGCGCGGGCGAGGCCATTAAACACGGCATCGTGCTGTGCCCCGAGGATCGCAAGGAAGAGGGCATCGTCGCGATGGCGAGCGTCGCGGAGAACATCAACATCAGCTGCCGCCGTCACTATTTGCGCGCGGGCGTGTTTCTCGATCGCAAGAAGGAGGCGCAGACGGCCGACCGTTTCATCAAGCTGCTGAAGATCAAGACGCCGCATCGCCGGCAGAAGATCCGCTTCCTGTCGGGCGGCAACCAGCAGAAGGCGATTCTGTCGCGCTGGCTCGCCGAGCCCGATCTGAAAGTCGTGATTCTCGACGAACCGACACGCGGCATCGACGTCGGCGCGAAACACGAGATCTATAACGTGATCTATCAGCTCGCGGAGCGCGGCTGCGCGATCGTGATGATTTCGTCGGAATTGCCGGAAGTGCTCGGCGTGTCCGACCGGATCGTCGTGATGCGCCAGGGCCGCATTTCCGGCGAGCTCGCGCGCAAGGACGCGACCGAGCAGTCGGTGCTGAGCCTTGCGCTGCCGCAAAGCTCGACCGCTCTGCCTGAAAACGCGAACGCCAACGCCGCCAACCGGAGCGCGTCGCGCGCGGCCTGAACCTTATCCGGACGTGAGTCCGCAACCCGTGGGGAACGGGGAGGAGTATTGAACATGCAAGTCAGAGAAAACCTCGCGCAGCAGGGCGCCAAGAGCGCGGCCGACGCGCTGATTCCGCAGACGGGCGACAAGGCCAAATGGTGGCAGCAGATCACCGAATACAGCCTGATCGTGATCTTCATCCTGATGTTCGTCACGATGTCGCTGACCGTCGATCATTTCTTCTCGATCGAGAACATGCTCGGCCTCGCGCTGTCGATCTCGCAGATCGGCATGGTCGCGTGCACGATGATGTTCTGTCTCGCGTCGCGCGACTTCGACCTGTCGGTCGGCTCGACCGTCGCGTTCGCCGGCGTGCTGTGCGCGATGGTGCTCAACGCGACCAACAGCACGGTCATCGCGATCATCGCGGCGGTCGCGGCGGGCGCGATGATCGGCTTCGTCAACGGCGCGGTGATCGCTTATCTGCGCATCAACGCGCTGATCACGACGCTCGCGACGATGGAAATCGTCCGTGGCCTCGGCTTCATCGTGTCGCATGGGCAGGCGGTCGGCGTGTCGTCGGATACGTTCATCGCGCTCGGCGGCCTGACGTTCTTCGGCGTGTCGCTGCCGATCTGGGTCACGCTGATCTGCTTCATCGTGTTCGGCGTGATGCTGAACCAGACCGTGTACGGCCGCAATACGCTGGCGATCGGCGGTAATCCGGAAGCGTCGCGGCTCGCCGGTATCAACGTGGAGCGCACGCGCGTCTACATCTTTCTGATCCAGGGCGCCGTCACCGCGCTTGCCGGCGTGATTCTCGCGTCGCGTATCACGTCGGGTCAGCCGAACGCCGCCGAAGGCTTCGAGCTGAACGTGATCTCCGCGTGCGTGCTCGGCGGCGTGTCGCTGTTGGGCGGCCGCGCGACCATCTCCGGCGTCGTGATCGGCGTGCTGATCATGGGTACGGTCGAGAACGTGATGAACCTGCTGAACATCGACGCGTTCTATCAGTACCTGGTGCGCGGCGCGATCCTGCTCGCGGCCGTGTTGCTCGACCAGTTGAAGAACCGCGGCTCGCGCGATTGAGTCGCTTTCACCCCATCCCAAGCACATCCAAGCTCATAAAGGAATCGAACGATGTCGTCTCCGGCCAATGCAAACGCCAGCCTCGCTGACACCGCGTACGCGCGCTATCCGAGCCTCGTCGACCGTACGGTGCTGATCACGGGCGGCGCGACCGGCATCGGCGCATCGTTCGTCGAGCACTTCGCGGCGCAGGGCGCGCGCGTCGCGTTCTTCGATATCGACGCGAGCGCGGGCGAAGCGCTCGCCGACCAGCTCGGCGATTCGAAGCACAAGCCGCTGTTTCTGGCCTGCGATCTGACCGACGTCGACGCGCTGCAAAAAGCGATCGCCGACGTGAAGGCCGCGCTGGGTCCGATCCAGGTGCTCATCAACAACGCGGCGAACGACAAGCGCCATCAGATCGGCGACGTGACGCGCGAGTCGTTCGACGCGGGCATCGCCGTGAACATTCGCCATCAGTTCTTCGCGGCGCAGGCCGTGATGGAGGACATGAAGGCCGCGCGTAGCGGCTCGATCATCAACCTCGGCTCGATCAGCTGGATGCTGAAGAACGGCGGCTATCCGGTGTACGTGATGTCGAAGTCGGCGGTGCAGGGGTTGACGCGCGGGCTCGCGCGCGACCTCGGCCACTTCGATATCCGCGTCAACACGCTGGTGCCGGGCTGGGTGATGACCGACAAGCAGCTGCGCCTGTGGCTCGACGACAACGGCCGCCGCCAGATCAAGGAAGGCCAGTGCATCGACGCCGAGCTGATGCCGGCCGACCTCGCGCGCATGGCGCTGTTCCTCGCCGCCGACGACAGCCGCATGATCACCGCGCAGGACATCGTCGTCGACGGAGGCTGGGCGTGAGCGCCAGCCCGCGCGTGGAGCGGGCCACGCTGCTGCTCGACGCGCAATGCGAGCTCGGCGAAGGCGCGACCTGGTGCGCGAGGAGCGCCCGCTTCTACTGGACCGACATCGAAGGCGCGCGGCTGTGGCGCTACGATCCGGCCGACGGCCGCAGCGATTCGTTCGACATGCCCGAGCGGCTCGCCACCTTCGCACTGTGCGAAAACCCGCGCTACGTGCTGCTCGGGCTCGCATCGCACCTCGCGTTTTTCGATCTGCAGACAGGCAGCATACAGCGCATCGTCGACGTCGAGCCCGGCATGAATACACGCGTCAACGACGGCCGCTGCGATCGGCAAGGGCGCTTCGTGTTCGGCACCAAGGACGAAAGCGGGCAACGGCAGACGGTCGCCGGTTTTTATCGGTTGCATCACGATCTGTCGCTCGAACGTTTACCGTTGCCAGCGCCGGCGATTTCGAACAGCATCGCATTCAGTCCCGACGGCGCGACGATGTACTACTGCGATTCGCCGACGCGTGAAATCCGCGCGTGCGACTATCGCGCGGACGGCGGCATCGCGAACGATCGCCTGTTCACTCGCCTGACCGATGCGAACGGCATCCCCGACGGCTCGACCGTCGACAGCGACGGCGGCCTGTGGAACGCGCAATGGGGCGGCGCGCGCGTGGTGCGTTACGGTCCCGATGGCGTGGAAACCGAGCGCATCGACGTGCCCACCACGCAGCCGAGCTGCGTCGCGATCGGCGGTGCCGCGCTCGGCCAGGCCAGGGGCAGCGCCCAGGGCGAGACGGCGCTCGACACGCTGTACATCACGAGCGCCTACGCCGAGCTCGATGCGACGGCGCGCGCGGCCGACACGCTCGCGGGCGACCTGTTCGTCGCGACGCTCGCGCGGCGCGGTGTTGCGGAGCCGCTGTTCCAGGGCGCGCCTATCTAGCGCAGAATGACGCAGCCCCGGCCGCACGCCGGGGCCGCGATCCTGAAAGTGAAGCAGAAGTCGATGTGGCAGTTTCGGTCCGCGAGCAATATGCCCGCGACCGGCCGGCAACGAATCGGCAGCATGCAGTTCGGACTCGAGGCGAATTGGTCACAAAAAATCGCCCGCCACTCCCGTCAACCCTGACGGCAACGTCCCACGCCTCTCGATGGAGCCAGATATGACTGTTGCGAATCTCGTTTCAGCCTCATCCCCAACCTCTCAAACGCGACGCTCGCGACTCGCCGCGGCCGCCAATCCCGTGCTGGCGGGCCCGAGCACGTCGGCGGTGGCCCTCGGCGAAGGCAGCGCCGGCGATGTCGCGTGCATCACGCTCGCCAACTCGCAGTTGCGTCTCGATGTCGCGCCGACGCTCGGCGGCGGCGTGACCCGCTTCGACTGGCGCGACGACGGCGCGCTGACGCCGATCTTCCGGCGCTGCAGTCACGTCGGTGTCGATACGCAACCGAACCAACTGGCCTGCTATCCGCTCTTGCCGTACTCGAACCGCATCGGCGGCGGCCATTTCAGCGTGGCCGGGCGGCGCGTCGAGGTGCCGCGCAACCGCGCCGACGAGCCGCTGCCGATTCACGGCGACGGCTGGCTCGCGCAATGGCAGGTGCTCGACGCGGGCCGCGAGCACGTGCGTCTCGCGCTCGACCGCAGCGACGGCAAGCCGTACGCGTTCCGCGCGACACAAACCTATACGCTGGACGGCCCGACGCTGGTCGTCTCGCTCAAGATCGAAAACGCTGGCCGCGAGACGCTGCCGTTCGGGCTCGGCGTGCATCCGTTCTTCGTGCGCGACGCGGACACCGAGCTGTCGGCGGCGGCCGGCGGCCTGTGGCTCTCGGGCGACGACTGGCTGCCGGTGCGCCACGTGCCGGCGCCCCCCGCGTGGCAGTTCGGCGTCGCGTATCCGCTGCCGGAGACGATCGTCAATCACGCGTTCACCGGCTGGAGCGGCCAGGCGGCAGTGGTGTGGCCGAAGCGCCGTCTGTCGCTGAACATCGCCGCCGACACCGACTATTACGTGCTGTACACGCCGCCCGGCGAAGACTTCTTCTGCTTCGAACCGGTCGATCATCCGATCAATGCAATGAACCTGGCGGGCGGCGCGAGCGAAAACGGCATGACGCTGCTCAAGCGCGGCGAGCGGTTGACGCGCACGTTCCGCTTCACGGTCGAGCGGACTGGACTGCGCTCGATGCCGGGCGGGCGTGGCGCGCGGCGCAGGTAGTAGCCGTAGCCGCCGGGCCGCCGGCCGGCGAGCGTCCGAACGGGCGCCTGGCGCTGCTTTCGCCAATGAGGCGCGGGCCGTGCGGTAACCGCCATCGACGGTTGGCGTTCGTGGGACAGGTAAAATACGCGCCTCCTCCGATTACCGGCTCGCCGCGAGACTCACCATGTCCAATTTCATCCAGACACTCAACGACGCCTGGCAGCGCACGAACTCGCTGCTGTGCGTTGGCCTCGATCCCGAGCCCAGCAAATTCCCGGGTGCGCTCGCGGGCCGCGCCGACGCGATCTTCGAGTTCTGCCGCACGATCGTCGATGCGACCGCGCCGTACGCGTCGTCGTTCAAGCCGCAGATCGCCTACTTCGCCGCGCATCGCGCAGAAGAGCAGCTCGAGCAGCTGATCGCCCACATTCACGCGAACCATCCGGGCCTGCCGGTGATTCTCGACGCCAAGCGCGGCGATATCGGCAGCACGGCCGAGCAATACGCACGCGAGGCCTTCGAGCGCTACCAGGCCGACGCGGTGACGGTCAATCCGTACATGGGTTTCGATTCGATCGAGCCGTATCTCGAGCACGCAGGCAAGGGCGTGATCGTGCTGTGTCGCACGTCGAACGCGGGTGGCTCGGATCTGCAGTTTCTCGAGACAAGCGGTCGGCCGTTGTATCAGGTCGTCGCGCAACTGGCCGCGCAGAAGTGGAATGCGAGCGGCCGGCTTGGGCTCGTGGTCGGCGCGACGTTTCCGAAGGAAATCGAAGTGGTGCGGGGGATCGTCGGCGACATGCCGTTGCTGATTCCGGGCATCGGCGCGCAAGGCGGCGACGTGCAGGCCACCGTGAGCGCCGGCCGGACCGCGAACGGCACCGGCATGCTGATCAACTCTTCGCGCGCGATCATCTACGCGGGCAGGGGCGACGATTTCGCGCAAGCGGCCGCGCAGGCCGCGAAGGACACGCGCGACCGGATCAACGCGTTTCGTTGAACCGACGGGCGATCCCGCGGCGGGCGATCCCGCGACGGGCGATCCCGCGGCGGGCGATCCCGCGGCGGGCGATCCCGCGGCGGGCGATCCCGCGACGGCCGGCGCGGCGCGTCAGCGCGCCGGTGCGAGCCGCCCGATCAACCCCGCATGCCGCGGATGCCGCGCCTTCAGCGCGTCCACCTCCGCGAGTTCGAACTCGCTGAATTCGAAACCCGGCGCGACCGTGCAGCCGACCAGCGCGAACGATGCCGGATCGGCGCACTCGGCCGCGAACCACAAGCCGGCCGGCACGACGGCCTGACAGACCGTATCGGGATGCGTGAGCGGATTGCCGAGCCGGTGCGTGACGAGCGCACCGCCGGCATCGTTTTCATCGAGCACGCGGACCAGCAGCGGCTCGCCGGCATAGAAATGCCAGACTTCGTCGGAACGGATCCGATGCCAAGCCGAATGCGCGCCGTCGCACAGCAAGTAATGGATCGCAGTCGACGCCGCACGGGCGTTCCCAACCTCGCTCGGTTCGCCGGCGCGCAGAACATGCGCGGCCGAGCGGTAGGTCTCCGCAAAAAAGCCGCCTTCAGGATGGGGCTTCAGATCGAAGCGGCGGATCAGTTCGTCTGCGATCGCGCGCGAATCCTGCATTGTCGGCCTCCTCGGTGATAGTTAGCCGCCGCTCAATGCTCGCGTTCGTCGAGTAGCGCCAGCAGGCCGCGCAGCGCGTGCGCCGCGGCCTGCACGCGGATCTGGTCGCGGTCGCCCTTGAAAATCTTCGTTTCCACCGACGTGTGCAGCCGGTTGCTCCAACTGAACGACACCATGCCGACCGGCTTGGTTTCCGTGCCGCCGCCGGGGCCGGCGACGCCGGTGATCGACAGCGACACCTGCGCTCGGCTGTTGCGCAGCGCGCCTTCGGCCATCGCTCGTGCGACCGGCTCGCTGACCGCGCCGTGCTTTTCGATCAGGTCGGCCGGCACACCGATCATTTCGCTTTTCGCCTGGTTCGAATACGTGACGAAGCCGCGTTCGAACCAGCCGCTGCTGCCGGAGATGTCGGTGATCGCGGTCGCGACCATGCCGCCCGTGCAGGACTCGGCGGTCACGAGCATCAGGCGCTCGTCGCGCAGACGGTTGCTCACGCGGATCGCAAGCTGGTGAACGACGGAATCGGTAGGCATGGCGTCAGTCAATCCGGAAAACGAAGCCGGCCGGGCGGCGCGGCGAACGGCAGGGGCCGGGCGGTGACCAAAAGAGTCGAACGGTACTCGAACGGTGAACAGGCAGCGCTCAAACCGACATCCGCCACAGCGCAATCACCAGCAACGTAAAAAATGCGGCGATCAGGTCATCGAACATGATGCCAAAGCCACCTTTCAGCCGGCGGTCGAAGTAGCCGATCGGCGGCGGCTTCACCATGTCGAAGAAGCGGAAGATCAGGAACGCCCACACCTGGCCGGTGAGCGTGGCAGGCGTGACCATCAGCAGCACGAGCCAGATCGCGACGATTTCGTCCCACACGACCGCCGACGGATCCTCGACGCCGAGCCGCTTCGCGGTAAAGCCGCACAACGCGATGCCGCCGAGAAAGCCGACGCCGATCAGCACGCCCCATTCAATAACTGTCAGATAACGACTCAGCACTGCGAACGAGGCCCACCCGAGCAGCGTGCCGATCGTGCCCGGTGCGACGGGCGACAGCCCGCTGCCGAAGCCGAGCGACAGAAGGTGGACTGGATGCGACAGCATGAAGCGCGCGGTCGCGCGGCGCGGCTGAGCAGGCTTCGGCGCGCGCGGTCCGGGCGCCTGGGGCGGCTCGCCGCCGAGGAAGTCGTCGGCGGGGCCGAGCGTGGGGTCATTCTGCATGAAAGTGATCGAAACCTTGCAAGGTCAGAGTGAGCGGCGCGCCGCTGGCGTTGCGCCACGCGATGGCCGGGCGGTCGGTGGCCGCCTCCAGTGCGCTTATTGTACCGATGCGGGTGACCGGCACGGCGGCCTTCTGCGCGGCGGCCTCGACCGCGGCGCGCGCGGCGGCGGGCGCGGTGAAGCACAGCTCGTAGTCGTCGCCGCCGGCGAGCGTGCAGCGCTGCTGGACGTCGGGCGGCAGGCGGCGTAGCGCGGCCGAGCGCGGCACCGCATCGACGTCGACGCTCGCGCCCACCGACGAGCGTTCGAGGATGTGCCGCAGATCGCCCGCGAGTCCGTCCGACAGGTCGAGCGCCGCGTGTGCGATGCCGCGCAGCGCGAGGCCGAGCGCGATGCGCGGCTCGGGGCGTTCGAGCGCCCGGCGGAACGTCGCGGCGTCATTCGGGGTGGCGGACCATTCGCCGCGCTGCGCGCCGAGGCCGGCGCGCGCGTCGCCGAGAGTGCCGGAAATCCAGATGTCGTCGCCGGGTTGCGCGGCATCGCGGCGCAAGGCTGTTCGTGGCGGCACGCTGCCGAATACCGTAATGCACAGATTGAGCGGCCCGCCCGTCGTATCGCCGCCGATCAGCTCGCAACCGTAGCGCTCGGCGAGCGCGAACAGGCCTTCGCTGAAACCGGAAAGCCAGGCTTCGTCGGCTTTCGGCAGCGAGAAGGCCAGCGTGAACGCCCGCGGCTGCGCGCCCATTGCGGCGAGGTCAGACAGATTGACGGCAAGCGCCTTGTGACCGAGCGCTTCGGGATCGATATCGGCGAGGAAATGACGGCCTTCGACCAGCATGTCCGTCGATATCGCCAGCATTTCGCCGGCAGGCGGCGCCAGCAACGCGCAATCGTCGCCGATGCCGAGCGTGCCGCCTTCGGCATTGGCGGGCCGCACGGCGGCGGCGCGGCGGGCAAAGAAACGATCGATCAGCGAAAACTCGGAAAGCATGATGGCGGACGGTGAGCGGAGAACGATTGGAGAAATAGCGCGGATCAGGGTGATTGAGCGTGATGCCCCGTCGCAAGCGCCGGACCATCCGGACAACGGGCAACGCGCGCTTTCACGCTGTTTCAGTCGCGGCTGTTGTACCCGTATTGAAGGAATTGCGTAGGCAATTGGGGCTACAATGCCGTCGAACGTCTATTCTAATCTGCCCTCCGAAGCCCGCCTTATGTCGAATCCCGTCAATACCAAACTCCGCGAAGCAGCTCTCGATTACCACGAGTTCCCGACTCCCGGCAAAATCGCGATCGCCCCGACCAAGCAGATGATCAACCAGCGCGACCTCGCGCTGGCGTATTCGCCTGGCGTCGCGTTCGCGTGCGAGGAAATCGTCGAGAGCCCGCTGAACGCCGCGCGCTTCACCGCGCGCAGCAACCTCGTTGGCGTCGTCACGAACGGGACCGCGGTGCTGGGCCTCGGCAACATCGGGCCGCTCGCGTCGAAGCCGGTCATGGAAGGCAAGGCCGTCCTGTTCAAGAAGTTCGCCGGCATCGACGTGTTCGATATCGAGATCAACGAGAACGATCCGCACAAGCTGGTCGAGGTGATCGCCGCGCTCGAGCCGACCTTCGGCGGCATCAACCTCGAAGACATCAAGGCGCCGGACTGCTTCATCGTCGAGCGCGAATGCCGCAAGCGCATGAAGATTCCGGTCTTCCACGACGACCAGCACGGCACCGCGATCGTCGTCGCGGCGGCGGTCACCAACGGCCTGAAGGTCGTCGGCAAGGACATCAAGGAAGTCAAGCTGGTCGCCTCGGGCGCGGGCGCGGCGGCGCTCGCGTGTCTGGACCTGCTGGTCGACATCGGCCTGTCGCTCGAAAACATCACCGTGACCGACCTCGCGGGCGTCGTGTACAAGGGCCGCACCGAACTGATGGACCCGGACAAGGAGCGTTTCGCGCGTGAAACCGACGCGCGCTCGCTTGCCGAAGTGATCGAAGGCGCGGACGTGTTCCTCGGGTTGTCGGCCGGCGGCGTGCTCAAGCAGGACATGGTCAAGCAGATGGCCGCCAGGCCGCTGATCCTGGCGCTTGCGAACCCGACGCCGGAAATCCTGCCGGAACTCGCGCTCGAAGTGCGTCCGGACGCGGTGCTGTGCACGGGCCGCACCGACTACCCGAACCAGGTCAACAACGTGCTCGTGTTCCCGTTTCTGTTCCGCGGCGCGCTCGACGCCGGCGCGACGACGGTCACGCGCGAAATGGAAATCGCCGCCGTCAACGCGATCGCCGAGCTGGCGCGCCAGGAGCAGAGCGACATCGTCGCGACCGCGTACGGCATCCAGGACCTATCGTTCGGACCGGAATACCTGATTCCGAAACCCTTCGATCCGCGTCTGATCGTGAAGGTCGCGCCCGCGGTGGCGAAGGCCGCGATGGAATGCGGTGTTGCCGAGCGTCCAATCGAGGACATGGACGCATACGCGCAGCATCTGCAGCAGTTCGTTTATCACAGCGGCACGACGATGAAGCCGATCTTCCAGCTCGCGCGCAGCGTCGAGCCGGAGAAGAAGCGCATCGTGTTCGCGGAAGGCGAAGAAGAGCGTGTGCTGCGCGCGATGCAGATCATCGTCGACGAAAAGCTCGCAAAGCCGATCCTGATCGGCCGGCCGGCCGTGATCGAGCAGCGGATCGCGCGTTATGGCCTGCGGCTCGTCGCGGGGCAGGACTACACGGTCGTCAACACCGATCATGACGAACGTTACCGCGAGTTCTGGCAGGAATACGCGAAGATGATGTCGCGCAAGGGCATCACCACGCAGATGGCCAAGCTCGAGATGCGCCGCCGCACCACGCTGATTGGCTCGATGATGGTCAAGAAGGGCGAGGCGGACGGCATGATCTGCGGTACGGTCAGCACCACACACCGCCACCTGCACTTCATCGATCAGGTGATCGGCAAGAAGCCCGGCGCGAAAGTCTATGCGGCGATGAACGCGCTGGTGCTGCCGAATCGGCAGATTTTCCTCGTCGATACGCACGTGAACGTCGATCCGACACCGGCCGAGCTGGCTGAGATCACGATCATGGCAGCCGAGGAAGTGCGCCGTTTCGGCATCGAGCCGAAGGTTGCACTCGTGTCGCACTCGAACTTCGGTTCGAGCAACGCGCCGACGGCGCAGAAGATGCGCGATACGCTCGAGATCCTGCGCGAACGCGTGCCGCAGCTGCAAGTTGACGGCGAAATGCACGGTGACGTCGCGCTCGACGCCAACCTGCGCCGCGAGGTATTGCCCGATTCGACGCTCGAAGGCGACGCGAACCTGCTGGTGCTGCCGAACATCGACGCGGCCAACATCTCGTACAACCTGCTGAAGACGGCGGCCGGCAACAACATTGCGATTGGCCCAATTCTGCTCGGCGCGGCCAAGCCGGTGCACGTGCTGACGCCGTCGGCGACGGTGCGCCGGATCGTCAACATGGCGGCGCTGCTGGTCGCGGACGTCAGCGCAACCCGCTAACTGCGCATCGTGATCGGGCCGCGAGAGGCCCGGCGCCGGTTTTCCAACCGGCGTACCTGAAAAAAAAGGCGTGCCCGCAATGGGCACGCCCTCAGGGCAAGCTGGGATCGCCACCCCGAAAATGGCAATGACACAGCCTTTCGGCTGAGTGGTTACAGGCTCCAACAACCGCAATCGAACGCCTCGGCCAGCGGCCGCTTGCACCGCCCGCACTGCATTCGATCACGATTGAGCTCAGTTTAGCCCGATCGAGCTAAACATTCTGTCAAAAGTCGTCAAAGTCCGCGCCACCGGCTTTTCCGCGGGGTGAGGCGGGGTGCCATCGGCCGTCGAACGTTGATTCCAAAGGCTATTAGCGATACCCTTACGACTTTCATGGTCGTCAAACTCGTGATCTGACAGCGGGGAAACCTGATACATGGCACGCAACTGGTTGCGCATGAAAGGCGTGCTGATCGGTGCCGCCGCACTCTGCGCGTTGTCCAGTTCCGCGCCCGAAGCGCTGGCGCGAGATTACTCGGCGCCAACTGGGGTGGAAGCGCAGGTGGGCACCATCGCGTTGGCGCAATTGCCGCGCGAGGCGGTCGATACGTTGAACCTCATTGCCGCCGGCGGGCCTTACCCGTATCAGAAGGACGGCATCGTATTCGGCAACTACGAACGGGTGCTGCCCGCCCACCGGCGCGGCTATTACCACGAATACACCGTCCCCACGCCTCACGCGCGTAATCGCGGGGCGCGCCGCATCGTCTGCGGAGGTCCGCTACAGCGGACCGACAATTGTTATTACTCGGACGACCATTACACCAGTTTTAACCATATTGTTGAATGACATTGGGATGAACGGCATGAGCGACAACATCTACGCGCACGATTCCGGAGTCGCGACGGATCTTTTCGCGGCCGGCGACGGCAATTTGTTCCAACGCGTCATGAAGATGCGCGCCGACGAGCAGGGTCGCGACAATCAAAGCGAGGCTGCCACGGTGGTTTCATCGAACGAGGAGCCCATGAGCCTTTTCAGGACGGTGCGGCCGAACATCGTGCAGTCGATCCGCGCGTTCCGCGTGCAGGATCTCGCCGACGAGGCCAACCTGCTCGGCCAGCACTTTCTGTATGCATACTGCGCGAACGCCGCCTCGAAGCAGGAAGTGCTCGAGACGATCGCGACGTCGTTCCTGTTTCCCAAGCATTTCGGCAAGAACTACGACGCGCTCTACGACTGCCTGACCGACCTCGTGCACAAGGCCGGCGCGCAGCCCGGCTTCGTGATCGTGCTCGAACACCTGCCGATCGCGCAGAAATTCGACAAGGAAGGGCGCGAGACGCTGCTCGACGTGTTCCGTGAAGCGGCCGAATTCTGGGCCGAGCGCAAGGTCGCGTTCCGGGTGTTCTACTCGTTCGCTTGAAGTTCGCCGGATTTTCGCCTGTTCAGGCGTAGCTGCTTGAGTCTGACAGTGAACGTCGCGGTATAAACGGCAAAGGCCCGCTAATTGGCGGGCCTTTGCTTTTGTCGCGCTGCTTGGGCAAGCACCCGCTCACCAGCCGCCCCAGCGCGCCGCGAGCCCCGCCAACACTGCGATTCCGGCGG
The DNA here is from genome assembly GCF_014201025.1 of Paraburkholderia sp. MM5384-R2. NCBI lineage: Bacteria > Pseudomonadati > Pseudomonadota > Betaproteobacteria > Burkholderiales > Burkholderiaceae > Paraburkholderia > Paraburkholderia sp. MM5384-R2. The sequence goes on along the minus strand of NZ_JACHDI010000013.1, from coordinate 110,249 downwards.
TCTCTGTACGCAGCACACGCGGTCCCAAGCCAATCGCGGTAAAGCCCTGTTCGCCGGCGGCAGCTTCCTCGTCGGCGCAAAGGCCGCCTTCGGGGCCGATCAGCAGCGTCACGCCGCCAGGCGGCGGCGCGTCAGGCAGCGCCGCAAAGCCGATGCTCGCGCGCGGCGATAACAGCAGGCGCAGCTCGTCAGGCGCCGGCTCGCGCGACAGCGTATCGAGCCACGCGCCAATCTCGCACACCGGCATCACGTCCGGAACCCGATTACGTCCGCACTGTTCGCACGACGCCCGCACCACACCCTGCCAGTGCTGCTGCCGCCGCTGCGCGCGCTCGCCGGTAAGCCGCACGATGCTGCGCGCGGTCGCGAGCGGCACGAAGCCCGAGGCGCCGAGTTCGACCGCCTTCTCGATCAGCCAGTCCATCTTGTCGCCGCCGGCGATGCCTTGGGCGAGCGTCAGCCGATACGGCGGCTCGACCTCGATCGCGCGAAATTCGCCGATTTTCACGCGAGCCGCACGACGCTCGACCTCGACGAGTTCGGCGGCGTATTCGCCGCCCTGGCCGTTGAACAACGCCAGGGAATCGCCTGGCTGCAGACGCAGCACGGCCACGTGGCGCACGACGTCGTCGGGCAGTGCGATCACGTCGTCGGCGTAAAGCGGCATATCAACAAAAAAACGGGGCATCGACGGGAGACTCTTGAATTCAGGACAGGTGGCGGGCGAGTGCCCAGCGATAGCCGTCGATATCCTCGACCTGCGCGAAGCGGTCGCCCCAGAACTGGTCCTGTGGCTCGCTCAGCGACTTCGCGCCGGCCGCGAGCGCGCGAGCATACACGGCGTCGACGTCCTCGACATAGACATAGAACGATTGCGGCGCGATCGTGCCCGCGCTTTTCGGCGTCTTCGCGGTCGAGCCGAACGCGCCTTCAGGCGCGAACATCACGATCAGCTGGCCTTGATAGGTCATCTCGACGTGCATGACGACGCCGTCGTCCTGCACGCTGTCGCGCACGTCGAAACCGAACGCCGCCGAGAAGAATGCCGTCGACGCGCGCGCGTCGCGCACCGTCAGATAGGGGGTGAGCCAGGGCACACCGGCGGGGTGGGGGGCGGTCATGGAGTTCTCCGGATCTCGTGAGGCGGCGAGGCCACGGTTGCGGGTTTCGGTCGGGCGCGGCACGCCGGCATCACACGAACCGATTCGCGCAAGGTGTCCGCGCTTCAAAAGGACGACTTCGTCAACGGGCTCAGTTTATCGCGCGCCGATCGCGCCGCCGAGAATAGCCCCGCGTGCAGGGCTGGTTCGTAATGACGCAGCGCATCGATGCCGCGCGCGGCGAGACGCTCGGTGAGCGTGTCGGCGGTGAGCGCGGCGGGGTCGAGCGTGTCGCTGGCGATCGCCATCAGCCATAGCGAGCCGTAGAGCGGCACGAAGGTGCCCAGCGTGCGCACTTGTGCGAACGCGGCGTGCAGATCGCCGAGCAGCGCGGCGATGCGCGGCGCGTGGTGGTACGGCGAGCCGAGATGGAGCGACAGCAACGCATCGGCGCGCAGCACGCGCTTCAACTGCGCGTAGAAGGTCGGCGTGTACAGGCCGGCCGCGGGCGAATCGGGTGGCGTCAGGTCGAATACGACGAGGTCGAACTGCGCGGCCGCGACGTTCGTTGCACCCTGCGTCGCGCGGGCCGCCGCCGCGACGTAGTCCGCCGCATCGCCGATCACCAGCTCGACGCGCGGATCGTCGAACGCACCGCCATGCACCTGCGGCAAATGTCCGCGCGTGAGCCGCACGACCTCGGGATCGAGCTCAGCGACGACGATCCGCTCGATGCCCGGATGCCTGAGCAATTGCCTCGCGGCCCCGCCATCGCCGCCGCCGAGCACCAGCGCCGCGCGCGGCGCCGGATGCGCGAGCGCGGCCGGATGCACCATGCATTCGTGGTAGATGAACTCGTCGCCTGCGGACGTCATCGGACGGCCGTCGAGCGTGAACAGCGCGCCGAGCTGCGGCGTGTCCCAGATCTCGATCGTCTGATAACGGGATTCGACACGCTCGACGAGGCGCGCGTGAGGAAAGCCGTAGACGGCGTCGGGACAAGGCTGGAACAATAGCGGGGCGTTCACGGCGGACGGGCTCGATCGGTAGTGCGGGCACACAGCTGCTCGAATTGTAAATGCCGCCGCCTGGCGGTGTGCGTTGAACCTCGCGGCCAGGCGGCTTTCCGGCCGGGTAGGGGGTTAGCCTTCTGCTAGAATGTGACGCTTTCAGCCTTGTCCGCTTGCTCTGCCCGTTTCGCGTCTCCTGGCGCCGCATCGTGCGCCGTAGCGAAGTGACCGCCGAGCTTCCGGGCCTCAAGCGCGCCCCCGCTTTCTGACTCTGTCTCCGGACTCGACATGACGACCCCGTCTCCCGCACCCACCTCCCTGATGGCCAACGCGATCCGCGCGTTGGCCATGGACGCCGTTCAAAAGGCGAACTCCGGTCACCCCGGCATGCCGATGGGCATGGCCGAAATCGGCGTCGCCCTGTGGTCGCGTCATCTGCGCCATAACCCGAAGAACCCGCAATGGGCCGATCGCGACCGCTTCGTGCTGTCGAACGGTCACGGCTCGATGCTGCTGTACTCGCTGCTGCATCTGACCGGCTACGACCTGCCGATGGACGAGCTGAAGAACTTCCGCCAGCTCCATTCGAAGACGCCGGGTCACCCGGAATACGGCATCACGCCGGGCGTCGAGACGACCACCGGCCCGCTCGGCCAGGGTCTCGCGAACGCGGTCGGCATGGCGCTCGCCGAATCGCTGCTCGCCACCGAATTCAACAAGCCCGACGCCAGCATCGTCGATCACCACACGTACGTGTTCGTCGGCGACGGCTGCCTGATGGAAGGCATCTCGCACGAAGCCTGCTCGCTCGCGGGCGTGCTGAAGCTGAACAAGCTGATCGCGTTCTACGACGACAACGGCATTTCGATCGACGGCGAAGTGGTCCACTGGTTCCACGACGACACGCCGAAGCGCTTCGAAGCATACGGCTGGAACGTGATCCCGAACGTGGTCGGCCATGACGTCGACGCGGTCGACGCGGCGATCAGGCAGGCGAAGCTGTCGGACAAGCCGACGCTGATCTGCTGCAAGACCGTGATCGGTGAAGGCGCGCCGACCAAGGCGGGCTCGCACGATTCGCACGGCGCGCCGCTCGGCGACAAGGAAATCGCGGCGACGCGCGAAGCGATCGGCTGGAACTGGGAGCCGTTCGTGATTCCGCAGGAAGTCTACACGGCATGGGACGCGAAGGAAGCGGGCGCGCGCTTCGAAGCGGAATGGAACGAGGCGTTCGCTGCCTACGCGGCGAAGTACCCGCAGGAAGCGGCCGAATTCAAGCGCCGCAGCGCGAAGCAACTGCCGGCCGACTGGAAAGATAAGGCGAAAGCGATCGTCGCCGGCGCGAACGAGCGCGCTGAGACCGTGGCGACGCGTAAGGCATCGCAGCAGGCCATCGAAGGTCTGTCGGCCGTGTTGCCCGAACTGCTCGGCGGTTCCGCCGACCTGACCGGCTCGAACCTCACCAACTGGAAGGCCGCCAAGCCGGTGCGCGTGAATGCCGAAGGCCGTGCCGCCGGCAACTACGTGAATTACGGCGTGCGCGAATTCGGCATGAGCGCGGCGATCAACGGCGTCGCGCTGCACGGCGGCTACAAGGCGTTCGGCGGCACGTTCCTGACGTTCTCCGACTACAGCCGCAACGCGCTGCGCGTCGCCGCGCTGATGAAGTCACCGTCGATCTTCGTGTTCACGCACGACTCGATCGGTCTCGGCGAAGACGGCCCGACCCACCAGTCGATCGAACACGTCGCGAGCCTGCGCCTGATCCCGAATCTGCAAACGTGGCGCCCGGCCGACACGGTCGAAACCGCGGTGGCCTGGACCCATGCGATCGAGCATGAAGGTCCGTCGTGCCTGATCTTCAGTCGCCAGAACGTGCAGTTCAACGAGCGCACCGACGCGCAGATCGCCAACATCGAGAAGGGCGGCTACGTGCTGCGCGACTGGGATGAAGAGATCGTCGCGCGTAAGATCATCCTGATCGCGACGGGCTCGGAAGTCGAACTCGCGATGAAAGCCGTCGAGCCGCTCGCGCGCGAAGGCATCGCCGCCCGCGTCGTGTCGATTCCGTCGACGACCGTGTTCGACAGGCAGGACGCCGAGTACCGCGAACGCGTGCTGCCGCATGGCGTGCGTCGCGTCGCGATCGAAGCGGGCGTGTCGGATTTCTGGCGCAAGTACGTGGGTCTGGAAGGCGGCGTGGTCGGCATCGACACGTTCGGCGAATCGGCCCCGGCAGGCGTGCTGTTCAAGCATTTCGGTTTCACCGTCGAGCACGTGGTGGCGACGGTCAAGGCCGCGCTCGGCTGATGGCTGCGTCGCGTTGCCGTCGTGCCCCTCGTGGCTGCGCGCGGCAACGCACCGAACCAGATGTCCGAGCAGCCGAACATACACGGATTTTTTAGCCATCAGGAGATAAATCATGACGATTCGCGTCGCAATCAACGGCTACGGCCGGATCGGCCGCAATACCCTGCGCGCCTTCTATGAAAACGGCAAGAAGCACGATATCGAAATCGTTGCCATCAACGATCTGGGCGATGCGAAGACCAACGCCCACCTGACGCAGTACGACACCGCGCACGGCAAGTTCCCGGGCGACGTGTCGGTGGACGGCGACTACCTCGTCGTGAACGGCGACAAGATCCGCGTGCTGGCGAACCGCAACCCGGCCGAACTGCCGTGGGGCGAGCTGGGCGTCGACGTTGTGATGGAGTGCACGGGCTTTTTCACGACCAAGGAAAAGGCGAGCGCGCACATCAAGGGCGGCGCGAAGAAGGTCATCATCTCGGCGCCGGGCGGTAAGGACGTCGACGCGACGATTGTCTACGGCGTGAACCACAACGTGCTGAAGGCGTCGGACACGGTCATCTCGAACGCATCGTGCACGACCAATTGCCTCGCGCCGCTGGTCAAGCCGCTGAACGACAAGATCGGCCTCGTGAACGGCCTGATGACGACGATCCACGCGTACACGAACGACCAGGTTCTGACCGACGTGTACCACGAAGACCTGCGCCGCGCGCGTTCGGCCACGCATAGCCAGATCCCGACCAAGACCGGCGCGGCATCGGCGGTCGGCCTCGTGCTGCCGGAACTGAACGGCAAGCTGGACGGCTACGCAATCCGCGTCCCGACGATCAACGTATCGGTCGTCGACCTGTCGTTCATCGCCGCGCGCGACACGACGGTCGAGGAAGTCAACGCGATCATGAAGGAAGCATCGGAAGGCGCGCTGAAGGGCGTCCTCGGTTACAACGACGCACCGCTCGTGTCGATCGACTACAACCACAACCCGGCTTCGTCGACGTTCGACTCGACGCTGACCAAGGTGTCGGGCCGTCTCGTGAAGGTGTCGAGCTGGTACGACAACGAGTGGGGCTTCTCGAACCGCATGCTGGACACGGCTGTGGCGCTCGCGAACGCGAAGTAAGTTTCGGGTTTCACGCTGCATGAAAAAGCCGCTCTTCGGAGCGGTTTTTTTTCGTCTGCGATTTTTGCCGTCTACGGCGTGGGGAAATAGACGCCGGCGCGCTGCGCGGCGTTCGCGATGTGCGTCTCGATCGCCTTGCCCGCGGCGAGCGAATCGCGGGCCTTCAACGCGTCGAGAATCGCGCGATGTTCGGTGTACGTGGACAGCACCCGCTCGCGCCGGTAGAACGGCATGCGCTGGCTTTCCTGCATGATCTCGGCGCTGCTGCGCAGGATCGACTCGATCGCCGCATTGCCCGCGATGCTGACGATGCGCATATGGAACGCGTAGTCGAGCCGAGCTGCTTCGTCGAGTTCCTCGCAGGCGAGCGCGCTTTGCATCGCGGTGATGTTTTCCTCGAGCCACGCGAGGTCGTCGTTGGTGACCGCGAGCACCGCCATGCGCGCGACGAAGCCTTCGAGCGCGTAGCGCATCTGATACGTGTCGGGCAGCGACGACTGCTCGGCGAAGCGCCACGCCTGCGCGTTTTTCGCCTGCGCGCTTTCCACGTAGACGCCCTTGCCGGGGCGGATCACCAGCAGACCAAGCGCTTCCAGCGTGGAAAGCGCTTCGCGCAGTGACGCGCGGCTGATCGACAGTTCATCGGATAGCTGGCGCTGCGCCGGCAGCAGACTGCCCACCGGATAGACGCCCCCCTCGATACGCTCGCGGATGGTCGCGATGGCCGCGTCGGTGACGGTGTGCGGGACGTTTTTCATGAGGGATGGCTCGGTAGCGTGGTCTGACCGCAATTCTAATACTTGCGCGTGAGAAGGCGCGCCGCGCGCCGTCTGAAATCCCGAATCCGACCCGAAATCGCCGAAAAAACAACGGGTAAACACTGCTCGATGAGTCCTTGACGCGGGTATATCGGCTTCCTACTATTCGCCATAACAGCACTGGTCGGACCAGTCTGAACAGAAGTGACCGAGATAACCATCCGCAGGAGGAAGCCGTGTTGAAATTCTTCAATTCGCTATTTGGCCGGGTCGTGATAGCGCTCGTGGTCGGCATCGTGCTCGGTGCCGTTTTTCCGCATTTCGCGCAGTCCTTGCGGCCGCTTGGCGACGGCTTTCTGAAGCTGATCAAGATGGTGATCGGGCCGATCGTGTTCTGCGTGGTGGTGAGCGGCATGGCGCACGCGGGCGATCTGCGCAAGGTCGGCCGGGTCGGCTTGAAGTCGGTGATCTACTTCGAGGCGATGACGACGATCGCGCTCGTGATCGGCGCGGTGCTCGCTTACGCGACGCGTCCTGGTGCAGGTATGAACGTGAATCTGAACTCGCTCGATGCGGCGTCGCTCGCGACCTATACCGAGCACGCGAAGAGCCTGAAGGACACTGCGGGCTTCCTGCTGAAGATCATCCCCGACACGGCGATCAGCGCGTTCGCGACCGGCGACATTCTGCAGATCCTCGTGTTCTCGGTACTGTTCGGCTCGGCGCTGTCGCTGCTCGGCAAGCGCGCGCAGCGCGTGAGCGGGTTGATCGATGAGCTGTCGCAGGTGTTCTTCCGCGTGATGGGCTTCATCATCAAGCTCGCGCCGCTCGGCGTGCTCGGCGCGATCGCGTTCACGACCGGCACCTACGGCGTCGAGTCGCTGAAGCAGCTCGGCATGCTCGTGCTGGTGTTCTACGCGAGCTGCGTGGTGTTCGTCGTGCTCGTGCTCGGCGCGGTGATGCGGCTCGCCGGCTTCAGCATCTTCAAGCTGATCCGCTATCTGCGCGAAGAACTGTCGATCGTGCTCGGCACCGCGTCGTCCGACGCCGTGCTGCCGCAGATCATGCGCAAGCTCGAATGGATGGGCGTCAAGGATTCGACGGTCGGTCTAGTGATTCCGACCGGCTACTCGTTCAACCTCGACGGCTTCTCGATCTATCTGACGCTCGCCGTGCTGTTCATCGCGCAGGCGACCAACACGCCGCTGTCTATTCATGACCTGATCGTCGTCGTGCTGGTGTCGCTGGTGACGTCGAAGGGCGCGCACGGCATTCCGGGCTCGGCGATCGTGATTCTCGCGGCGACGCTCTCCGCGATTCCCGCGATTCCTGTGCTCGGTCTCGTGCTGATTCTGCCGGTCGACTGGTTTGTCGGCATCGCCCGGGCGCTCACCAACCTGATCGGCAACTGCGTCGCGACGGTGGTGGTCGCCGTGTGGGAAAACGATATCGACAGGGCGCGCGCGCATCGCGTGCTGAATCGCGACGCGGCGCTGCGCTACGTGCCCGTCGTCGACGACACGTTCGTCGAACCCGGTGCGGCCGAACCCGCGCCGGCGGTCTGACGGCTGCGCGGGGATCTGGTCTGACCAGACGAACCGGCATCGCTTCCTGGATAGCTCCTCGACCTTTTTTCGCAAAGCCGGCGGTTGCCGTGGCGCCGCCGGCTGTTTCCGACCTCTTCGACACCGACCGACATCATGGCCAACCCGATCCTCGACCCGAACGCTCCCGCCTTCGCACGCCGCTACATGAACCTCGCCGATCCGCGCCTCGGCGCGAAGGCGCTGTTCGCCAGCGACGAATTCTTCGCGCCGAAAGAGCGCATGCTCGACCCGCAGCCGGCGGTGTTCATCCCCGGCAAATACGACGACCACGGCAAGTGGATGGACGGCTGGGAGACGCGTCGCAAGCGCACGACCGGCCACGACCATTGCGTGATCCGGCTCGCGCGGCCGGGCGTCGTGCATGGGGTCGATCTCGATACGAGCCACTTCACCGGCAATTTCCCGCCGGCGGCGTCGATCGATGCCTGTCATAGCGACGCTGACGTGCCACCCGAGCACGCCGACTGGCAGCCGCTCGTGCCGGCGACAACGCTACAGGGCAACCAGCATCACTACGTCGAGGTGAAAGACGCGCGCCCGGTCACCCATCTGCGCGTGAATCTGTATCCGGACGGCGGGCTCGCGCGACTGCGCGTGTATGGCCAGCCGCAGCGCGACTGGAGCCGCGTCGAGCGCGGCACGCTGCTCGATCTCGCCGCGATCGAAAACGGCGCGTACCTCGTCGCCGCGAACAACCAGCATTTCGGGCCGGCCTCGCAGATGCTGATGCCGGGCCGTGGCGTGAACATGGGCGACGGCTGGGAAACGCGGCGGCGTCGCGAGCCGGGCAACGACTGGGCGATCGTCGCGCTCGCGCGGCCCGGCGTGATCCGCAAGATCGAAGTGGACACCGCGCACTTCAAGGGCAACTTCCCGGATCGCTGCTCGCTGCAGGCGGCATCGGTGACGGGCGGCACAGACGATTCCCTCGTCACGCAGGCGATGTTCTGGCCGGTGCTGCTCGGCGAACAGAAACTGCAGATGGATCACGTGCACGCGTTCGCGGACGACCTCGCCGCGCTCGGGCCGGTCACGCATGTGCGCTTCAACATCTTCCCGGACGGCGGCGTGTCGCGTCTGCGTCTGTGGGGCGAGATCGCTTAACGAAAGCAACATCATGGAGCGGCACGCATGAAGATCCTGCAGATGGAACGCCTGACGCGCGCGGCCTTCGCGCCGTTCGGCGACGTGATCGAACTCGACGGCGCGCGTCGTTTTCCGATCAACGGCGGTACCACCGAGCGCTATCACGACCTCGCGCGCGTCGACGTGGTGGAGCAGGGCGGCCGGCCGCTCGTCAGTCTGTTTCGCGCGCAGCCGCGCGCGCTGCCCGTCGAGATCACGATGATGGAGCGGCATCCGCTCGGCAGCCAGGCTTTCATTCCCTTACGCGCGGGCCGATATCTGATGGTGGTCGCGCCGGCCGGCGAGTTCGACGCCGCGCGCATGCGCGCGTTCTGGACCGATGCGTGGCAGGGCGTCAATTACGCGAAAGGGGTCTGGCACCATCCGCTGCTCGCGCTGGATCAGGTCAGCGACTTCATCGTCGTCGATCGCGGCGGCGACGCGCCGAATTGCGACGAATTGCAGTTGGCCGAGCCGCGGCGCCTCGCCTTCGAGCCGAGCGTGGAGCTGGTCGGATAGCGGCGATTGCCGCCGCCTGAATAGAAAAGACCCGGCCGATGCCCATCGGCCGGGTCTTTTTTCTGACTTGCCGGTCGCGTTCGCAGGCGACCCGCGACGCATCAGTGCTTACGATGCGGACAATTTTCCTTCGTGCACGCCCCATACAGCGCCAGCGCGTGTTCCTGCAGCTTGAAGCCGCGTGCCTTGGCGATTGACTGCTGACGGCTTTCGATTTCGGGGTCGAAAAATTCCTCGACCAGCCCGCAATCGAGGCACACGAGGTGGTCGTGGTGCGACCCCTCGTTCAGTTCGAACACCGCCTTGCCCGATTCGAAATTGCTGCGCGAGAGCAGGCCGGCCTGCTCGAATTGCGTCAGCACACGATACACGGTGGCGAGACCGATATCGAGCTCCTCGTGCAAGAGGTTGCGGTACACGTCTTCGGCGGTCAGGTGACGCACCGGGCTATGCTGGAAAATCTCAAGGATTTTGAGGCGCGGAAGGGTCGCCTTGAGCCCGATATTCTTGAGATCGGTTGGATTGGTCATGACAAGGGATCCCTAGAGTACAATGCTGGGCTCTCATAGTAATGTGTTTTGGCGTTCTGGTCATTTTCGATGGAATGAGCGCGGCCCGCAAGCGGGCCCGCACGGTGAGTGAAATGATTTCTAAATCTCAATTGATCTACCGGGGGAGCCGCATGCGGGGTACCTTGATCGCTGTTGCGACTGTCGCGGTTCTTGCCGGATGTTCCACGTACGACAGCCTGACCCAGCGCGTTGCCCAACGCATTACGCCGTATCGGATTACGGTTGTGCAAGGTAACTTCGTGTCACAGGAAATGGCCGATCAGATGAAGGTCGGCATGACGCGCGCGCAGGTGCGTCAGTTGCTCGGCACGCCGCTGCTGACCGACATGTTCCACGCGAATCGCTGGGATTACGTGTTCTATTTCAAGCGCGGCTCGACGTCGATCGTGCAGCAGCGTGACTTCGTCGTGTACTTCTCCGGCGACCTCGTGACCCACTGGACGGGCGGCGAGGATCTGCCGACCAATCTCGAATTGCTGGCCGAGATCGACGGCGACCGCCGTGGCCGCAGCCCGAACGCGACGCCGCCGCGCGCGGCGAGCGCGGCCGAGGCCGCCAACGCCGTGGCCGCCAGCGACGCAGTCGCCGCGAAAGCTGCCGCTGCGGCACCGGCGACGGTGGATACGACGCGCTCGCCGTCGGTCGAGGGCGCCCAGCAGGCCGCCACGCCGTCGATGGACGCCAACGCCGAAGCCGCCCAGGCCGCCAATCGCGCGACGAATGCGGTGTCGACGTCGAACGGCGCGCCGTCCGTGCGGTCGGCCGTGCCGAGAGCGGGCGCCGGCGGGATCCCGACGCAAGGCCCGACGTCCGGCGGTCAGCCGCAGTTCCAGTTCAAGCGTCCGCCGCCGCCCGCTCAGGAGAACGAGAGCAACCCGGTCGGCCCGACGGGCTCGCAAAGCAGCGGCAGCCCGACGCTGAACACTTCGCCGGCGACGCCGGGAACGAGCAACTGATTTGCTCGTCGGTGTTGTGAGGCGGGCTGCGCGCCACATGTGCGGCGCCCGCCAGATGTGTTTGTCCGGCACCAGGCGAGGTCGGAAAAGCGCCGCTTGGGCCGCATGAATGTGTTGCCGCGGTTGCCGCGGCAGTGGGTCGCCGCAGCGGGCCGTATCGGTCAGTCACCTGAGCGAGCCGTCCCGGTTGGCCGCCCCCATTGGCTCCAGCAGCGAGCCGGGTGACTTTGCTCCCTGCCGCCGCGTCTCCCTATATCGACCGGGCGCATTCCCCGGCACACTGGTCCGGGCATTCGCCGGGCCGCGTTTGCCGGGCTCCATACCGGTTGACTCTTTTCGAATCCTCATCGTCATGAAAATTGCCATTGCAGGCGCATCGGGCCGGATGGGCCGCATGCTCATCGAAACCGTTCTCAACGATGCCGACGCGACGCTGTCCGGCGCGCTCTGCCGCACGGGCGCTGCGCAGCTTGGCCAGGACGCCGGCGCGTTCCTCGGCAAAGAGACCGGCGTGCTGCTGTCCGACGACATCGAGCGTGTGTTCGCCGAATCCGACTACCTGATCGACTTCACGCGTCCCGACGCGACGCTCGCGCATCTCGAAGCCGCGCAGCGCCACGACGTGAAAATGGTGATCGGCACGACCGGCTTCGACAACGCGCAAAAAGCGCAGTTGCGCGCGGCGGCGCAGAAGATCGGCGTCGTGTTCGCGTCGAACATGAGCGTCGGCGTGAACGTTACGCTGAAGCTGCTCGAATACGCGGCGCGGCACTTCTCGACCGGCTACGACATCGAGATCATCGAGGCGCATCATCGTCACAAGGTCGACGCGCCGTCCGGCACCGCGCTGACGATGGGCGAAGTGATCGCCAGCGCGCTCGGCCGCAATCTCGACGACTGCGCGATCTACGGCCGCGAAGGCGTGACCGGCGAGCGCGATCCGTCGACGATCGGCTTCTCGGCGATTCGCGGCGGCGATATCGTGGGCGATCATACGGTGCTGTTCGCGGGCATCGGCGAGCGCATCGAGATCACGCACAAATCGGCAAGCCGCCTGTCATATGCACAAGGCGCGCTTCGTGCTGTACGCTTCCTCGAAGGCCACGACAACGGCTTCTTCGACATGCAGGACGTGCTCGGCCTGCGTTGAGCGAAGCCCGTTGCGCAGAGGCGGAGTAGCGCATCCCGAGCGCGCCCTCCCGAAGTCACTTTCCCAAGGCGAGGTCAGATGGCAGGCAGCAGCGGCATCATCCATTACCTGCAAACGAGCGACGCAATCACGCATGGCGTCGCCTATGTGCTGCTGGCCATGTCGATTGCGAGCTGGTGTTTTCTGATCGTCAAGAGCTGGATTCTGACGCGCGCGAAACGCCAGGCCAACCGGGCGATCGCGCGCTTCTGGCAGGCGCCGACGCTCGCCGAAGGCGTCGCCATCCTGCGCCGCACTGATCGTGAGCGCGTGTTCGCGCCGCTCGCCGAAGCGGCGCTGAATGCGGCCGAGGTCGACATTCCGGGCGCGCTGCTCGCGCGCGTCGAGCGCAGCGAACGGGTGCTGCGCGCGCTGCGCCAGGCGCTCAATGCGTCGCAGCGGCGGCTCGAGTTCGGTCAGGTGCTGCTTGCGTCGGTTGGCAGCACCGCGCCGTTCGTCGGTCTGCTCGGCACCGTATGGGGTATCTATCACGCGCTCGGCAGCATCGCGGCGAGCGGGCAGGCGCAGATCGAGAACGTCGCGGGACCGGTGGGCGAGGCGCTGATCATGACCGCGTTCGGTCTGGTGGTGGCGATTCCGGCGGTGCTCGCGTACAACGTGCTGGGCCGCCTCGTGCGGCAATTGTCCGAGGAGTTGGACGGCTTCGCGCACGATCTGCATGCGTACGTGTGCTCCCCAACCGAGCACACGCCGACGCCTCCGCGCGCGCAGCAGGCGGCGCGCGAGGCGCACCGCTGACTTGTCACGCGCGGCGGGCTCGGCACATCGCGACCTTCCTCGCACGACACACCGCCCATCGCACGGGCAAGCTCAGACGCAAGGAGGCGACATGGCATTCGGCGGACTCGAGAAGAAGCAGACGGCCGCGCCGATGGCCGAGATCAACATGACGCCGCTGATCGACGTGATGCTGGTGCTGCTGGTGATTTTCATCATCACCGCGCCGCTGTTCTCGCACGCGATCCGGCTCGATCTGCCGAAGGTCGCGGCGGCGCCCGCGCGCCAGACCCCGCAAACCATCTCCCTTTCGATCGACGGCGCCGGCAAGCTCTACTGGAACGGCAAGCCGATCACGCTCGCGCAGATGCGCGCGCAGTTCGCCGAAGCCGGCAAGCAGGCGGACCAGCCGGACCTCCAGTTGCGCGCGGAGCGCTCGACGCGCTACGAAGTGATCGCGCAGGTGATGGGCGCCGCGCAGCAGGCGGGGCTCGAGCGGATCGGCTTCGTGACGGACCCGCCGCCGCCCGCCGCGCAGCACTGAGCGCCACCGGGTGCGCACCGCGTTCACGAATCCGGCATACCCAGTCCCGCGCCACGCCGCGCGGCGCACCCGTCCGCGAACGGTATAATCAGCCCTTTCCCCGGCGAAGGGGAAACGACGCAACGACATTCTGCAGAGCACCGGGCCGGTGCGAAAGCACCGAACCTGGCGATCCCATCACACCATGCACGAAAAATACGTTCCCTCCGACGTCGAAGCCGCCGCGCAAGGGCAATGGCGCGCCATCGACGCCTACAAGACGACGGAAACCACCGACAAGCCCAAGTTCTACTGCGTCTCGATGCTGCCGTATCCGTCGGGCAAGCTGCACATGGGGCACGTGCGCAACTACACGATCAACGACGTGATGTACCGCTATCTGCGGATGAACGGCTACAACGTGCTGATGCCGATGGGTTGGGACGCCTTCGGCATGCCGGCGGAGAACGCCGCGATGGCCAACAACGTGCCGCCCGCGCAATGGACCTACGACAACATCGCTTACATGAAGAAGCAGATGCAGTCGATGGGCCTCGCGATCGACTGGTCGCGCGAAGTCGCGACCTGCAGCCCTGACTACTACAAGTGGAACCAGTGGCTGTTCCTGAAGATGCTCGAAAAGGGCATCGCGTACAAGAAAACCGGCACCGTGAACTGGGACCCGGTCGACCAGACCGTGCTCGCGAACGAGCAGGTGATCGACGGGCGCGGCTGGCGCTCGGGCGCGCTCGTCGAAAAGCGCGAAATCCCGATGTACTACATGCGCATCACGCAGTACGCGGATGAACTGCTGAACGATCTCGAAGGCCTCGGCTGGCCCGAGCGCGTGAAGATCATGCAGCAGAACTGGATCGGCAAGAGCTTCGGCGTGAACTTCGGCTTCCCGTATGAAATCGACGGCGAACAGAAGCTGCTGCGCGTGTTCACGACGCGCGCCGACACGATCATGGGCGTCACGTTCTGCGCGATCGCCGCCGAGCATCCACTCGCCACGCGTCTCGCGCTAGACAAGCCGGAACTGCAGCCGTTCATCGACGAATGCAAGCGCGGCGGCGTCGCCGAAGCCGACGTCGCGACGATGGAAAAGAAAGGCATGGCCACCGGCTTCTATGTCACGCATCCGCTGACGCAGGCGAAGGTCGAGGTGTGGATCGGCAACTACGTGCTGATGACTTACGGCGAAGGCGCGGTGATGGGCGTGCCGGCGCACGACGAGCGCGACTTCGCGTTCGTGAAGAAATACGGTCTGCCGGTAAAGCAGGTCGTCGCGGTCGAGGGCAAGGAATTCTCGACCGAAGCGTGGGCGGAGTGGTACGGCGAGAAGACCGGCACGCTGGTGAACAGCGGCAAGTACGACGGCCTCGCCTACGACGAAGCCGTAGACCGCATCGCCGCCGATCTCAAGGAACTGGGCCTCGGCGGCAAGCAGATCACGTGGCGTCTGCGTGACTGGGGCGTGTCGCGCCAGCGTTACTGGGGCACGCCGATCCCGATCATCCACTGCCCGAAGTGCGGCGACGTGCCGGTGCCGGAAAAAGACCTGCCGGTCGTGCTGCCGGAAGACCTCGTGCCGGACGGCACGGGCAATCCGCTCGCGAAGTCCGAAGCGTTCCTGAACTGCACGTGCCCGAGCTGTGGCGGCGCGGCAAAGCGTGAAACCGACACGATGGACACCTTCGTCGATTCGTCGTGGTACTTCTACCGCTACGCGTCGCCGGATGCGAAGACGATGGTCGACGAGCGCACCGACTACTGGGCGCCGATGGATCAATACATCGGCGGTATCGAACACGCGATCCTGCACCTGCTGTACTCGCGTTTCTGGGCGAAGGTGATGCGCGACCTCGGTCTCGTGAAGTTCGGCGAACCGGCGAAGAACCTGCTCACGCAGGGCATGGTGCTCAACGAAACCTATTACCGCGAAAACGAAGCGGGCAAGAAGACCTGGTACAACCCGGCGGAAGTGACCGTGTCGTTCGACGACAAGGGCCGCCCGGTCGGCGCGGTGCTCAACGCTGACGGCCAGCCGGTCGTGCTCGGCGGCGTCGAGAAGATGTCGAAGTCGAAGAACAACGGCGTCGATCCGCAGACGCTGATCGATCAGCACGGCGCGGACACCGCGCGTCTGTTCGTGATGTTCGCGGCGCCGCCCGAGCAGCAGCTCGAGTGGTCGGGTTCGGGCGTCGAAGGCGCGAGCCGCTTCCTGCGTCGCGTGTGGAACTTCGGCTATACGAACGAAGCCGCGCTGCGCGCGGGTGGCCAGTTGGACGCCGCACGATTCAACGACACCGACAAGGCGCTGCGTCGTGAGATCTATAGCGTGCTGAAGCAGGCCGATTTCGACTATCAGCGTCTTCAGTACAACACGGTGGTATCGGCCGCGATGAAGATGCTCAACGCGCTCGACGGCGCGAAGGGCGCGCAGAGCGCCGTGCTGCGTGAAACCTACGGTGTGATGCTGCGCGTGCTGTACCCGGTCGTGCCGCACCTGACGTTCCAGCTGTGGCAGGAGCTCGGCTATGCCGACGAATTCGGCCCACTGCTCGACGCGCCGTGGCCGAAGGTCGACGAGAAGGCGCTCGAACAGGCCGAGATCGAACTCGTGCTGCAGGTGAACGGTAAGGTGCGCGGCGCGATCACGGTCGCGAAGGACGCGTCGCGCGAAGCGATCGAGCAGCTCTCGGCCGAGCACGCAATGGTCGTGAAGTTCAGCGAAGGCAAGGCGCCTAAGAAGATCATCGTGGTGCCGGGCCGTCTCGTGAACGTGGTCGTTTGACGTTTCCACACCCTCATCCGGCAGACGGAGCGCCGCCCGCCAGGCGGCGTTCCTCGGCACCGCGAATCCACTGCGAACCGGGAGCGAATGTGACTCGCAGATCGTTTTTGACGCTCGCTTGCAGCGTAATGATGTTGTCGGCCTGCGGCTTCAAGTTGCGCGGCCAGCAGGACTTCGCGTTCAAGCGCCTCTATGTGGCGGGCGGCTCGCCCGCGGCCATGGCGCGCTTCACGCGCATCGTGCAGGGCGGCAGCGACACCGTGGTGGTCAGCTCGCCCGCCAATGCCGATGCGCTGCTGCAAATCACGCAGAACCGCAACGTCAGCACGCTGACGCTGAATTCGCTGGGCGTCGTCGCCGAGTATCAGCTGAATCTGCAGATGACCTACACGCTGACCGGCAAGGACGGCACCGTGTTGATTCCGGGCAGCGTGATCGCGCTGAACCGCGCGATGACCTATAGCGACCAGTTCTCGCAGGCGAAGGCCGCCGAGTCCGACATCCTGTTCGCCGACATGGAAAACGACGCGGTCGATCAGCTCGTCCGCCGTCTCGGCGTGGTGCGCTCGCTGCATCCGACGCCGGCCGAGGCCGTGCCGGCCATCGTGCCGCGCGCACCGCTGCCGCCGCCGCCGCTGTGAGCATCGCGCCGTTCGTGATTCGTCGAATCTCATCCATCCCGTCAACCGCCAGCCATGCAACTGCGACCTGACGCGCTCGAAGCGCATCTCGCCCGCGGCCTCGCCGGACTGTACGTCGTATACGGCGACGAGCATCTGCTCGCGCAGGAAGCATGCGATCGCATCCGCGCGGCGGCGCGCGCGGCCGGCTTCACCGAGCGCTCGGTGTTCACGGTCGAGCGCGGTTTCGACTGGAGCTCGCTGCTCGGCGCGAGCCAGTCGATGTCGCTGTTCGGCGACCGTCAGCTGGTCGAGTTGCGCATTCCGTCGGGCAAACCCGGTAAGGAAGGCGCCGATGCGCTGAAGGCGCTCGCATCCACCGTCAACGACGACGTGCTGACGATGATTACGCTGCCGCGCCTCGATGCGGCCACGCAAAAGTCGGCATGGTTCACCGCGCTCGCCGACGCCGGCGTCGCGCTGAAGATCGATCCGGTCGAGCGCGCGCAGCTGCCGAACTGGGTCGGGCAGCGGCTTGCGGCCCAGGGTCAGCGCGTCGCAGCCGGCGAGGAGGGGCGGCGTGCGCTCGCGTTCATCGCCGAGCGCGTCGAGGGCAATCTGCTCGCCGCGCATCAGGAAATCCAGAAGCTCGGGCTGCTGTATCCGAACGGCTCGCTGAGCTTCGATCAGGTTCAGGACGCGGTGCTCAACGTCGCGCGCTACGACGTGTTCAAGCTCAACGAGGCGATGCTCGCGGGCGACGTCGGCCGTCTCGCGCGCATGCTCGACGGGCTGCGCGGTGAAGGCGAGGCCGCGGTGCTCGTGCTGTGGGCGCTCGTCGAAGAAGTGCGCACGCTGCTGCGGATCAAGCGCGGCGTCGCGGCCGGCAAGCCGCTCGCGATGCTCACGCGCGAGAACCGCGTGTGGGGTCCGCGCGAACGGCTGATCGGACCTGCGCTGTCGCGCGTCAGCGAAGCGGCGCTCGAGAAGGCACTCGCGCTGGCGGCGCGGCTCGACCGGCACGTGAAGGGGCTGTCGGGCGGCACGCCGGGTAATCATCGCAACGATCCGCCGCCCGATCCGTGGGACGGCCTGTTCGAACTCGCGATGACGGTGGCGGCGCCAAAACCGTCGGCAGCTTCGCCAGTGCCGCCGCCGCGACCTCGGGTGCCAACGGCGGCGCCAGCGCGGCGGCCAGTCTGAAGCGGCACGGCTGATTCGCGCGAGCGTCGAAGCAGTGGTGGACGCGAGCAATCGTGTACCAACTGCCAGTCGTTCCACACATACAGACCAGCGTGTTTCGCGTGCCACGCGCCGAACGAAACGCATCGGCGAACCCGTGACAGCACAGTGCACCGCCGCCCGCGTGCGAGCAAAGCCCCGGTACCCGACTTACAATCGTTTGATCTTTCGCTAATCCTGCCCGACCACCGCATGCCAACGTGCGGGGCATCACGAGAATGACCATGGATATCGACCAGTACATGACCGACCTCGGCCAACGCGCCCGTCAGGCTTCGCGCGCGATGGCGCGGGCGTCGACCGCCGCGAAGAATGCGGCGCTTGCGGCCGTTGCCGAGGCGATCGAGCGCGATGCCGATCTGCTGAAGGCCGCCAACGCGCGCGACCTCGAACGCGCCCGCGGCAAGGGCCACGATGCCGCGTTCATCGACCGGTTGACGCTGTCCGACAAGGCGCTGAAAACGATGGTCGAAGGCCTGCGCCAGGTCGCGGCGCTGGCCGACCCGATCGGCGAGATCAGCAATCTGAAGTACCGACCGAGCGGCATCCAGGTCGGCCAGATGCGTGTGCCGCTCGGGGTGATCGGCATCATCTACGAATCGCGCCCGAACGTGACGATCGACGCGGCCGCGCTGTGCCTGAAGTCCGGCAACGCGACCATTTTGCGCGGCGGCTCGGAAGCGCTCGAATGCAATACCGCGCTCGCGAAGCTGATCGGCGAGGGCCTCGAAGCGGCCGGTCTGC
Organism: Paraburkholderia sp. MM5384-R2; assembly: GCF_014201025.1. Taxonomy (NCBI): domain Bacteria; kingdom Pseudomonadati; phylum Pseudomonadota; class Betaproteobacteria; order Burkholderiales; family Burkholderiaceae; genus Paraburkholderia; species Paraburkholderia sp. MM5384-R2. The sequence continues at coordinate 91,316 of NZ_JACHDI010000013.1, read as the reverse complement.
CGCAGGACGCGGTGCAGGTGGTCGCGACGTCGGACCGCGCGGCGGTCGGCAAGCTCATCACGATGACCGAGTACGTCGATGTGATCGTGCCGCGCGGCGGCAAGAGCCTGATCGAGCGTTTGATGAACGAAGCGCGCGTGCCGATGATCAAGCACCTCGACGGCATCTGCCACGTCTATGTCGACGATCGCGCGGACCTGCCGAAGGCGCTCAACGTCTGCGACAACGCGAAGACGCACCGCTACGGCACCTGCAACACGATGGAGACGCTGCTGGTCGCGCGCGGCATCGCCGCTGAGGTGCTGCCGCCGCTGGGCAAGCTGTATCGCGGCAAGGACGTCGAACTGCGCGTCGATGCGGCGGCGCGCGCGGTGCTGGCCGATGCGGGCGTCGGTCCGCTCGTCGATGCGAGCGAGGAAGACTGGCGCACCGAATATCTCGCGCCGGTGCTCGCGATCAAGGTGGTCGACGGCATCGACGCGGCGATCGAGCACATCAACACGTATAGCTCGCAGCACACCGACGCGATCGTCACCGAAGACCACGACCGCGCGATGCGCTTCCTGCGCGAAGTCGATTCGGCGAGCGTGATGGTCAACGCGTCGACGCGTTTCGCGGACGGCTTCGAGTTCGGCCTCGGCGCCGAGATCGGCATTTCGAACGACAAACTGCACGCGCGCGGCCCGGTCGGACTCGAAGGGCTGACGTCGCTGAAATACGTCGTGCTGGGTCACGGCGAAGGCCGTCAATAAAGCACGAATCGAAGCGCCACAACAACAAGGACCACAAGGACCCCCGCCGATGCTTTGGGTAAAGACGTTTCACATCGTATTGATTGCCTCCTGGTTTGCCGGCCTGTTCTATCTGCCGCGCATCTTCGTCAATCTGGCGATGGAAACGGAACCCGCCGCGACGGCGCGTCTTCTGCTGATGGCGCGCAAGCTGTTCCGCTTCATGAGCTTCATCGCCGTGCCCGCGATCGCGTGCGGCCTGTGGTTGTGGCTCGTGATCGGCATCGGCAGCGGGCAGGGTTGGATTCACGCGAAGGTCGGCGTGGTCGTGCTCCTCGTCATCTATCACGCGTATTGCGGCGTGCTGTTGCGCAGGTTCGAGCGCGGCGAGAATCGCCGCTCGGACAAGTGGTATCGGATGTTCAACGAGCTGCCGGTGCTCGGTATGCTCGCCGCGGTCGCGCTAGTAGTGATCAAGCCGTTCTGAGCGGCTGACGGCGTTAAGCAGGGCGCTGGAAAAGATCAAAGGGCGGTATGCCGGTTGAATGGCACACCGCCCTTTTGCGTTATCCCGTCGTTCCGCATTCCATCGCAGCGGTTCACCCCTGCGAATCCACCCGGCGCCGGTGGATCACTTCCTTCGTTTGCGCGAGCTTCTCCAGCAGTTCGGGCCCGCGGCTCAGCGCGACGCCGACCGCCAGAATGTCGCCGATCGCCAGATGTGACACGCGCGAGGTCATCGGGGAAAAGATGTCGGTGTCTTCGTCGACGTTCGCAAAGAGGCCCACGGTTGCGAGCCGCGCGAGCGGCGAATTGCCGTGCGTGATCCCGATCACCTTCGCGCCCGCGTGCAGCGCGGCCTTCGCGGCATCGATGATGTCGCGCGTGCGGCCCGTATTGGAAATCGCGACGACCACGTCCCCAGGTCCGAGCAGCGCGGCCGACATCAGAAACGTATGCGGGTCCGAATACGCGACGCTCGGCATGCCGAGCCGAAAGAACTTGTGCTGCACGTCGAGCGCGGCGATGCCTGAGCCGCCCGCCCCGTAGAACTCGATGCGCTTCGCTTGCGCGAGCATGTCGATCGCCGCGGCGACGCTATCCGACGACAGATTGTTGCGCACCTGAATCAGCGCGCCGATCGTCCGGTCGAGCACCTTCGCGGCGACGCCCGGCGTCGGCTCGTCGGGCCGCACGTCGCGATAGACGGCGGGCACTTCGCTGGCGATGCCCTGCGCGAGACGGATCTTGAATTCGCGAAAGCCGGAGAAACCGAGCGCGTGGCAGAAGCGCGCGATCGTCGGCTGACTCACGCCCGCGCGCGCGGCGACCTCGGTCATCGACAGATCGAGCACCTCGCGCGGCGCCTCGATCACGTAATCGGCCAGCTTGCGCTCGGACGGGCGCAGCTGGTCGCGCATCTCTTCCACCTGGGACAGCATCATCGGAAAACTCGCACTATGCTGAAGAACGTGTGGACTATATCCGATTGGTCGTTGGCGCACAAAAGGTAGGTACAAAAACTACATATCGGCGAGTAAGTGTATTCCCTGGGTTTCTGCTGTAAAGCGGTAAGGCGCCGCCAGCATGGTGATCTGGCGATCCGCGCCATGCGGCGCCGCAACAGAGTTCGTCATTGCGATCGTGTAGTTTTTCTACTAAGATGACGTCGTTCGATATCACAACCCCGCGATACCGCCAGGTGTCATGCGTGCGCCTGCCGCCAGCGACGAAGGAGCTCCGATGGTTTCCCCGCATTCGCAATTGTTGAAGATCACGCAACGCGTGATCGAGCGCAGCAAGCCCACGCGCGCAGCGTATCTGGCCCGCATCGAGCATGCGCAGGGGCGCTTTCCGGCGCGCGGCGCGTTGTCGTGCGCGAACCTCGCTCACGGTTTCGCCGGCCTCGAGGGCAACGACAAGCTCGTGATCAAGCAGATTCGCGAGCCGAATATCGGCATCGTGTCGTCGTACAACGAGATGCTGTCGGCGCACGCGCCGTACAAAAACTACCCGGACATCATCAAGCAGGCCGCGCGCGAAAACGGCGGCGTCGCGCAATTCGCGGGCGGCGTGCCGGCGATGTGCGACGGCGTCACGCAGGGCAACGCGGGCATGGAGCTGTCGCTGTTCTCGCGCGAAGTGATCGCGATGAGCACGGCCGTCGCGCTCACCCACAACATGTTCGACGCGGCGCTGTGCCTCGGCATCTGCGACAAGATCGTGCCGGGCCTGCTGATCGGCGCGCTGCAGTTCGGCCATTTGCCGACCATCTTCGTGCCGGCCGGCCCGATGGCAAGCGGCTTGTCGAACGACGACAAAGCCAGGACGCGTCAGCAGTTCGCGACCGGCCAGTGCGGCCGCGACGCGCTGCTCGAAGCGGAAGCGGCCGCCTATCACAGCCACGGCACCTGCACGTTCTACGGCACCGCGAACAGTAACCAGATGCTGATGGAAGTGATGGGCCTGCATCTGCCGGGCTCGGCCTTCGTGCATCCGCACACGCCGCTGCGCGACGCGCTGACCGCGCAGGCCGCGCGCCGCGTGCTCGATCTGACGGTCGAGCGCGGCCACTACATGCCGATCGGCCATGTGGTCGACGAGAAGGCGATCGTCAACGGCATCGTCGCGCTGCTGGCGACCGGCGGCTCGACCAATCACACGCTGCACCTCGTCGCAATCGCGCGCGCGGCCGGCATCGTGATCGACTGGGACGACTTCGACACGCTGTCGCAGGCGGTACCGCTGCTTGCGAAGATCTATCCGAACGGCAAGGCCGACGTGAACCATTTCCACGCGGCGGGCGGCGTCGCGTTCCTCGTGCGCAATCTGCTCGAAGGCGGTCTGCTGCATGAAGACGTGAACACGGTCGCGGGCAAGGGCCTGAAGCGCTACACCGAGGAGCCGAAGCTGCTCGACGGCAAGCTGCAATGGGTGGCAGGTGTCGAGGCGAGCGCGGACACAGCGGTGCTGCGCGGCATCAAGGAGCCGTTCCAGCCGGACGGCGGCCTGCGTCTGATGCAGGGCAAGCTCGGCCGCGGCGTAATCAAGATTTCGGCGGTCGCGGCGCAGCATCGCAAGGTGAAGGCGCCGGCAATCGTGTTCGATTCGCAGGAAGCGGTGCAGGAAGCATTCGACAAGGGCGAGCTCAAGCGCGACTTCATCGCGGTGGTGCGCTTCCAAGGCGCACGCGCCAACGGCATGCCCGAGTTGCATCGTTTGACCCCGCTGCTCGGTGTGCTGCAGGATCAGGGCTTCCATGTCGCGCTGGTGACCGATGGCCGTATGTCGGGCGCGTCGGGCAAGGTGCCGGCGGTCATCCATCTGTCGCCGGAAGCGTTGCTGCAAGGCCCGATCGGCAAAGTGCGCACGGGCGACATGCTGGTGATCGACGCCGAAGCGGGCGTGCTCGACATCGAAATAGACGCAGCGGAGTGGGCCGCGCGTCCGAACGCCGAGCCGCTGCATCAGGCGGACAACGAAGTCGGCTTCGGCCGCGAGCTGTTCGGCGTGTTCCGTGCGGCGGCGGCGCCGGCGGAGCAGGGCGCGTCGGTGTTCGGCAAGCTGGTCGGCGAGGGCGGCACGGTCGACGGCAAGCACGGCCACGGCAGCCATCACAAGCACGGCCACGACGGTGACCATCAACCCAGCGACCATCACACGAGCACCGCGCAAGCCGGCGCGGCGCTGCAGAAACAAGGAGTCTGACTATGACGTCGAAAACAGTAAGCGATATCGTGCGCCTCGGCCCGGTGATTCCGGTGCTCGCGTTCGACACGGTCGAACAGGGCGAACACGTGTCGCGCGCGTTGCACGCGGGCGGCGTGAAGGTGCTCGAAATCACGCTGCGCACGCCGGCGGGCCTCGGCGCGATCGAGCGTGCGTGCGAACTCGCGGACGACATCGTGGTTGGTGTCGGCACGATCACGAAGCCCGAGCATTGCGCCCAGGCGAAGAGGGCGGGCGCGCAGTTCGGCGTGTCGCCGGGTCTGACCAAGGACATGCACAAGGCCGCGCAGGATGTGGGTCTGCCGCTGTTGCCCGGCGTGATGACGCCGTCGGACATCATCCTCGCGCTCGAGCTCGGCTACGAGATCGTCAAGTTCTTCCCCGCACAGCAGGCGGGCGGCGTGCCGATGCTGCAGGCGTTCCACGGCCCGTTCCCGGCGCTGAAGTTCTGCCCGACCGGCGGCATCACGCCGGAAAGCGCGCCGCACTTCCTGTCGCTGCCGAACGTGGTTTGTGTCGGCGGTTCGTGGCTCACGCCGAAGGCCGCGCTCGCCGCGCAGAACTGGGACGAGATCACGCGCCTCGCGCGCGCCGCGAGCCAACTGGCGGCACCCGCGCACTAAGCCCCACAACCCAATAGCGCATCGGTCAACTGAACCGGGCCCAGGAGTCTCGTCGATACAGCCGCATCAGGCTGTCGCGCCGAGACTCTTTTTTTACTTGATATGCGTGCTGCATTTGCGCGCGCTTTCTGGAAACAAACAGTAGAATTCAGCGTCCGCGCGGCTAGCCGGGTTTTCAGGCATCGCGCAGGTTGCCGTGAGACGAAGTGGCGGCCGCATCCGCACTCTGAAATCAATAAACCAAAGGAGGGGCTTCATGGAATCTGCCCACGGCAGCTTGCTGCTGGTCTACGCATTGATCGCGATCGCGCTGCTGATCTTGATGATCACGCGCTTCAAGGTCTATCCGTTTCTCGTTCTGATCATCGTGTCGTTGCTGCTGGGCCTCGTGGCCGGCATGCCGATGCAGACCATCGTCAAATCGTTCGAAACGGGGAACGGCAACACGCTCGGGCACATTGCCATCGTCGTCGGTCTCGGTACGATGCTCGGCAAGATGATGGCCGAATCGGGCGGCGCCGAGCGTGTCGCGACCACGCTGATCAACTGGTTCGGTGAGAAGCACATTCACTGGGCGATGATGGTGGTCGCGATCATCGTCGGCTTGCCGGTGTTCTTCGAAGTCGGCTTCGTGCTGCTGATTCCGATCGCGTTCAACGTCGCCAAGCGCACCAACAAATCGCTGCTGCTGGTCGGCCTGCCGATGGTCGCGGGTCTGTCCGTCGTGCACGGGCTGATTCCGCCGCACCCGGCCGCACTGCTCGCCGTGCAGGCATATCACGCGGACATCGGCAAGACGATCGCCTACGGTCTGATCGTCGGCGTGCCGTGCGCGATCGTCGCCGGTCCGCTGTTCGCGTTGCTGGTGAGCCGTCATGTCCAGTTACCGAAGGAAAATCCGCTTGCCGCGCAATTTCTGGGCAGCGACGTGAAGGACGCCAACGGCGTGCAAAGTGGTAACGCCGCGAAGGCCGCTGCACCGAAGCGCGAACTGCCGGGCTTCGGCATCACGCTGGTCACGATCCTGTTGCCGGTGGTCCTGATGCTGGTCGGCAGCTGGGCCGACCTGGTTTTCGAGCCGAAGACGCTGCCGAACGATCTGCTGCGCTTTTTCGGCAACACCGACGTCGCGCTGCTGACGGCCGTGCTGGTCAGCTTCTGGACCTTCGGCGCGAGCCGCGGCTTTAACCGCGAGCAGATTCAGAAGTTCTGCGGAGAATGTCTGGCGCCGATCGCGGGTATTACACTGATCGTCGGTGCGGGCGGCGGTTTTGGCCGCGTACTGATGGATAGCGGCATTTCGAAGGAAATCACCAGCGTGGCGACCGCGGTGCATCTGTCGCCGCTGCTGTTCGGCTGGCTCGTCGCGGCGATGATGCGTCTCGCGACCGGCTCGGCCACCGTCGCGATGACGACCGCCTGCGGCATCGTCGCGCCGATCGCGGCGGCGGGCGCGGTGCAGGTGAAGCCGGAACTGATGGTGCTCGCGACCGGCTCGGGCTCGCTGATCTTCTCGCACGTGAACGACGGCGGCTTCTGGCTGATCAAGGAATATTTCGGCATGACGGTGGTGCAGACCTTCAAGACGTGGTCGCTCCTCGAAACCATCATTTCGGTGATGGGGCTGGGCCTGACCTTCGCACTCGCGGCGGTCCTGTAAGGAGTTTCAAATGATTCTGATCGCAATGGGCGTGTCGGGCGCCGGCAAGACGAGGATTGGCGAAATGCTGGCCGAGCGCCTGCATTGCGCGTTCACCGACGGCGACGCGTTCCATAGCGCGGCGAACAAGGAGAAGATGCACCACGGCATTCCGCTCACCGACGAAGACCGCTGGCCGTGGCTGAAGACGATCCGCGCGGCGATCGAGGAAAAGCAGAAAGCGGGCGAGACGGCGGTGTTCACGTGTTCGTCGCTGAAGCGCTCGTATCGCGACATTCTGCGTGCCGGCGACAAGGACGTGTGCTTCGTCTACCTGAAGGGTTCGCGCGAGGTGCTCGCGGAGCGTCTCGGGGATCGCACCGGGCATTTCTTCGATCCGTCGCTGCTGCAAAGCCAGCTCGATACGCTCGAGGAGCCCGGTGACGACGAAGCGATCACGGTCAGCATCGATCTGACGCCGGAACAGATCGTCGACGAGGTGCTCAGGCAGGTCGAAGCGCGCTGAGTCGTTGATTGCTTCGCGTTCCAGCTTCGAACGCGGGACGAAAAAAAGCCGCTCCCCGGAGCGGCTTTTTTATGCATTGAAGAAGCTGGGCCTGCAGATCAGCCGATCCGCTTCGCCAGTTCGACGGCCCGGCCGATGTACGAGCCGGGCGTCATCGCGAGCAGGCGGTCCTTCGCGTCCTGCGGAATCGCCAGGCCGCCAATGAAGCTCTGCAGCGCCTCGCGCGTGATGCCCTTGCCGCGCGTGAGTTCCTTCAGCTGCTCGTACGGATTCTCGATGCCGTAACGGCGCATCACGGTCTGCACCGGCTCGGCCAGCACTTCCCAGCAGTTGTCGAGGTCTTCGTTCAGACGCTGCGCATTCACTTCGAGCTTGTCGAGGCCGCGGATCAGCGAGTCGTACGCGAGCAGCGAGTAGCCGAACGCGACGCCGATGTTGCGCAGCACCGTCGAGTCGGTCAGGTCGCGCTGCCAGCGCGACACCGGCAGCTTGTCGGCGAGGTGACGCAACGTCGCGTTCGCGAGGCCGAGGTTGCCTTCCGAGTTTTCGAAGTCGATCGGGTTGACCTTGTGCGGCATCGTCGACGAACCGATTTCGCCGGCCTTCGTGCGCTGCTTGAAGTAGCCGACCGAGATGTAGCCCCACACGTCGCGGTCCAGATCCAGCAGGATCGTGTTCGCGCGCGAGATCGCGTCGAACAGCTCGGCCATGTAGTCGTGCGGCTCGATCTGGATCGTGTACGGATTGAACGCGAGCTTCAGACGGTTCTCGACGACGTCCTTCGAGAATGCTTCCCAGTCGAACTCCGGATACGCGGACAGGTGCGCGTTGAAGTTGCCGACCGCGCCGTTCATCTTGCCGAGCAGTTCGACCTTCGCGATCCGCTCGATCGCACGCGCGAGCCGCGCGGCGACGTTGGCGATTTCCTTGCCGAGCGTGGTCGGGCTGGCCGGCTGGCCGTGCGTGCGCGACAGCATCGGCTGGGCGGCGTGCGCGTGCGCGAGCGCGACGAGGCGTTGATGCACCGAGCGCAGCGCCGGCAGGATCACGTGTTCGCGCGCGCCGGCGAGCATCAGGCCGTGCGACGTGTTGTTGATGTCTTCCGACGTGCACGCGAAGTGGATAAACTCGCTCGCGCGCTCCAGTTCTTCATGGCCCTTCACCGATTCCTTCAGCCAGTATTCGACGGCCTTCACGTCGTGGTTCGTCACGCGCTCGATTTCCTTGATGCGCGCGGCGTCGTGCGCGGTGAAGCGCTCGGCCAGTTGCAGCAGGAACTGCTCGGACGCCTCGGAGAAGCGCGGCACTTCGGCGAAGCCGGCGCGCGACAGCGCGATCAGCCAGTGGATTTCGACCGTCACGCGATTGCGCATGAAGGCGGCTTCCGAGAGCCAGTCGCGCAGGGCTTCGGTTTTGGCGGCATAGCGGCCGTCGAGCGGGGAAAGCGCGTTCAGCGCGAACAGGGTGTCGGGGCGGGTGTCGGACATGATGAGGACCGGGTTGAAGCGGTTGAGCGCTCAGCGAGCGGGTCGGGAACGGAGGGAACCGTGGATTTTACCACTGTGACGCGATCGGCTCGTCCGGATGCGTCGGTCGCAATCCGCGCCGCTAGGGTCTGTTTACATATGGAACGCACGTGCGTTGCCGCGAGAAGGGCCGCTCGCAAGGATTGCGACGCCGCGAATACTCGACGTATTCGCAAGGAGCATGACGCAGCGAGCGGCCCTTCTCGCGGCAACCCCAGTTCTGAATTTCATTCCAGGGGAATGCCCGCTATCGGCCGCATGGCGGCGTCGTGCGTCGCTCACGTGGCGCGGCCACGCAGCGCTCCTTACTCCTTGCCCTGCGACCGATAGCGGGCATTCGCACGTGCGTTCCATATGTAAACAGACCCTAGAATGCAGACTTCTTCCCTCTCGACGGCAAGCGCAATCGCATGGAACTGAAATGGCTCGAAGACTTCATTTCGCTCGCGGAAACGCGTAGCTTCAGCCGCTCGGCCGAGTTGCGCCACGTCACGCAGCCGGCTTTCTCGCGCCGCATCCAGGCGCTCGAGGCGTGGCTCGGCACGGAACTGATCGACCGTTCTGTTTATCCGACGCGGCTCACGGCGGCCGGTCAGGTGTTCAACGAGCAGGCGCTCGCGATGCTGTCGCAATTCCACGAGGCGCGCGCGCTGCTGCGCGGCCACACGGCGACGCCCCAGGCGACGATCGAATTCGCGGTCCCCCACACGCTGTCGCTCACTTACTTCCCGCGCTGGCTGCAGCGCATCGAGGCGCAGATGGGCCCGATCCACACGCGGCTGCGCGCGCTGAACGTGCACGACGCGGCGCTCTCGCTGGTGGAAGGCGGCTGCGATCTGATGATGGGCTACCACCATCCGAGCCATCCGGTCGCGCTCGATCCGGCGCGCTACGACATGCTGACGCTCGGCCACGAGCCGATCAGCCCGTTCTCGGCGCCGGCCCGCGCGGGGCGGCCGCGTCACACGCTGCCAGGCTCGGCCGATGCGCCCGCGCCGTATCTGTCGTACACGCCGAACGCGTACCTCGGGCGCATGACCGAGGTGATTCTCGCGAACGCGCCGGAGCGCCTGTACCTCGACCGGCTCTACGAAACCGACATGGCCGAGGGGCTCAAGGCGATGGCGCTCGCCGGTCACGGCATCGCGTTTCTGCCGCATAGCGCGGTCGAAGATGCGGTGGCCGAAGGCCGGCTGATCCGCCTCGATCGCGCGACGCGCGGCACGCCCGAAGGGCAGCTGACGCTCAGCATGGAGATTCGCCTGTATCGCGACAAGCTCGCCGCGAAAAGCGACGACGCCCGCCAGATTCTCGTGCGCCGGTTGTGGGACGTGGTGTCGGAGGAACTCCGGCAGAGCGCCGCCTGAGCCGCGGCATAAAACTCAAACTCGAACCTGCGTCGCGACGACGCGAATTTGCGGCTTTGCGAACGTTATGCAAGAAAAACATAACGGGATAAGGAAACGGCATTGGATTTCGATACGGCGTTTTTCCACAATGCCCGTACTCGATCAAACGCCGGAGCGTTCATGTCATCCCAGCAACAAGCCGCAGAATCGGTCCAAGCCGCCTCAACGTTGCAAGCCGTTCCCTCCTACCTCAATAAGGAAGACCTCGGCCCTTGGGGCAACTATCTGCGCCAGGTCGACCGCGTCGCGCCGTATCTCGGTTCGCTGTCCCGCTGGCTCGAAACCCTGAAGCGCCCGAAGCGCATTCTCGTCGTCGACGTGCCCATCGAACTCGACAACGGCACGGTCGCGCACTTCGAGGGTTATCGCGTGCAACACAACGTGTCGCGCGGTCCGGGCAAGGGCGGCGTGCGTTATCACCAGGACGTTACGCTATCCGAGGTGATGGCGCTGTCCGCGTGGATGTCGGTGAAGAATGCGGCGGTGAACGTGCCGTACGGCGGCGCGAAGGGCGGCATCCGCGTCGATCCGCGCACGCTGTCGCGTGGCGAGCTCGAGCGCGTGACGCGCCGCTACACGAGCGAGATCGGCATCATCATCGGACCGAATACCGACATCCCCGCGCCGGACGTGAACACGAACGAGCAGATCATGGCGTGGATGATGGACACGTACTCGATGAATCAGGGCCAGACGGCCACCGGCGTCGTGACGGGCAAGCCGATCACGCTCGGCGGCTCGCTCGGCCGTCGCGAGGCGACCGGCCGCGGCGTGTTCGTGGTGGGCTGCGAAGCGGCTCGCCGCATCGGCTTCGACATCGAAGGCGCGCGTATCGCGGTGCAGGGCTTCGGCAACGTCGGCGGCATCGCCGCGCGTCTGTTCCAGGAGGCGGGTGCGAAGGTCGTCGCGGTGCAGGACCATACAGGCTCGGTGTACAAGTCCACCGGCATCGACGCGGTCGCGCTGCTCGACTACGTCGCGAAGACGGGCGGCGTCGGCGGTTTCCCCGAAGCCGACGCGATCACCGGTGATGAGTTCTGGACCGTCGAGTCGGACATCCTGATTCCGGCGGCGCTGGAAAATCAGATCACCGAAAAAAACGCCGGCAAGATCAAGACCAGGATCATCGTCGAGGGCGCGAACGGCCCGACCACCACGGCGGCGGACGACATCCTGCACGATCGCGGCATCCTCGTGATTCCGGACGTGGTCGCGAATGCCGGCGGTGTGACAGTGTCATATTTCGAATGGGTCCAGGACTTCTCGAGCTTCTTCTGGACCGAGGACGAGATCAACGAGCGCCTCGAGCGCGTGATGCGCGAAGCGTTCGCGGCGGTGTGGCAGGTGTCGAGCGAGCAGAACGTGTCGGTGCGCACGGCTGCGTTCATCGTCGCGTGTAAGCGGATTTTGCAGGCGCGCGAGTTGCGCGGCTTGTATCCCTGATGGACCGTGTCCTATCTTGTTTGAAACGGCGGTGACGCGGCGCGGTATCCGGGCCGGGAGGCGCACACCGCCGAAACCTCGTGCATCAACGCGGTCCACAAGACGGCGTGTTTGACCGGCGGGCGGCATCCTATCGATGCCGCCCGCCTTCTCATATGCGCGAAACGGCCGTGCCACGGCGCCGCGAGCCCATCGCGGCGTGCGCGCAACAGAATGGTTAATAGCGATACTTTCAGAAAAATTACTTTGTTACACTGGCGCCGGTTCTTGCCAAGGAGATCAAGATGAAGATTAAAAAAGCTGCGCTGCTGCTCGCGACTCTCGGACTGTTTACGGTTGGCGCGCATGCGCAAGACTCGGGCACGCTGAAAAAGATCAAGGATACGGGCGTCATTTCGCTGGGCCATCGCGAATCGTCGATCCCGTTCTCCTATTACGACGAAAAGCAGAACGTGATCGGCTACTCGCAGGATTACGCGATGAAGATCGTCGAGGCCGTCAAGCAGAAGCTGAACATGCCGAACCTGAAGGTGAAGCTCGTGCCGGTCACGTCGCAGAACCGCATTCCGCTCGTGCAGAACGGCACGGTCGACATCGAGTGCGGCTCCACCACGAATAACCTCGAGCGTCAGCAACAGGCCGCCTTCACGAACACGATCTTCGTGATCGGCACGCGCCTGATGACCAAGAAAGATTCCGGCATCAAGGACTTCCCGGACCTGAAGGGCAAGACGGTCGTCACGACCGCCGGCACCACGTCCGAGCGCCTGCTTCGCAAGATGAACCAGGAAAAGAACATGGGCATGAACATCATCAGCGCGAAGGATCACGGCGAATCGTTCCTGACGCTGTCGACGGGCCGTGCCGCCGCGTTCATGATGGACGACGCGCTGCTCGCCGGTGAGCGCGCGAAGTCGAGCAACCCGGGCGATTTCGTGATCGTCGGCACGCCGCAATCGCGGGAGGCGTACGGCTGCATGCTGCGCAAGAACGACCCCGACTTCAAGAAGGTCGCCGACGACGCCATCGCGAAGGTGCAAACGTCGGGCGAAGGCGAACAGATCTACAAGCGCTGGTTCGAATCGCCGATCCCGCCGAAGGGCCTGAACCTGAACTTCCCGATGAGCGACGATATGCGTGCGCTGTTCAAGAACCCGAACGACAAGGCAATCGACTAAACCCTAGCTGCTTTTTCGACACTTTCGAAACGCTGAACGGAACGGAAGGGGCCACGCGCTTCTTCCGTTTCTTTTTGCCGGAGTCTTGGTCATGTCATATCACTGGAACTGGGGCATTCTGCTGAGTCCCGTCTCCACGGGCGAGCCGACCACCTATCTGGGCTGGCTGTTCTCGGGGCTGTGGGTGACGGTCACCGTGTCGCTGTCGGCATGGGTGATCGCGCTGATCGTCGGCTCGCTCTTCGGTGTGCTGCGCACCGTGCCCAACAAATGGGCGTCGGGCGCCGGCACCGTCTACGTCGCGATTTTCCGTAACATTCCGCTGATCGTGCAGTTCTTCATCTGGTATCTGGTGATACCGGAGCTGCTGCCCGTGTCGATCGGCAACTGGTTCAAGCAATTGCCGCCGGGCGCGCAGTTCTTCTCATCGTCGATCGTGTGTCTGGGCCTCTTCACCGCCGCGCGCGTGTGCGAGCAGGTGCGCTCGGGCATCAACGCGTTGCCGCGCGGCCAGCGCGCGGCCGGTCTGGCGGTAGGCTTCACGCAGTGGCAGACGTATCGCTATGTGCTGCTGCCGGTCGCGTACCGCATCATCGTGCCGCCGCTCACCTCCGAGTTTCTGAACATCTTCAAGAACTCCGCGGTTGCCTCGACGATCGGTCTGCTCGATCTGTCCGCGCAGGCGCGCCAGCTCGTCGACTACACGTCGCAAACTTACGAGTCGTTCATCGCGGTCACGCTCGCATACATGCTGATCAATCTGATCGTGATGCAACTGATGCGCTGGGTCGAAGTGAAGGCCCGGCTGCCCGGCTATATCGGAGGAAAGTGATGCATCATTTCGACTGGAGCGGTATTCCGGGCGCGCTGCCTACGCTATGGACCGGCGCAATCATCACGTTCAAGATCACGCTGATCGCGATCGTATTCGGCATCATCTGGGGCACCATTCTCGCGATGTTTCGACTGTCGCCGATCAAGCCGCTCGGATGGTTCGCGCAGACTTACGTGACGCTCTTCCGTTCGATCCCGCTCGTGATGGTGCTGCTGTGGTTCTTCCTGATCGTGCCGCAGGTGCTGCAAAGCGTGCTCGGTCTGTCGGCCGACATCGACATCCGGCTCGCCTCGGCGATGGTCGCGTTCTCGCTGTTCGAGGCCGCGTATTATTCGGAGATCATCCGCGCCGGCATTCAGGCGGTGCCGCGTGGTCAGGTCAACGCGTCGTTCGCGCTCGGCATGACCTATGGGCAGGCGATGCGCCTGATCGTGCTGCCGCAGGCGTTCCGCGCGATGGTGCCGCTGCTGCTCACGCAGGGTATCGTGCTGTTTCAGGATACGTCGCTCGTCTACGTGATCAGCCTCGCCGACTTCTTCCGCACGGCTACGAATATTGGCGATCGTGACGGCACGAACGTCGAGATGGTACTGTTCGCGGGCGCGTGTTATTTCGTGATCTGCGTGATCGCGTCGAGCCTCGTCAAAGGTCTTCAGAAAAAGGTCGCAAGATGATCTCTATCAAGAATGTTTCGAAGTGGTACGGCCATTTCCAGGTGCTGACCGACTGCACGACGGAAGTCAAAAAGGGCGAAGTGGTCGTGGTGTGCGGGCCGTCCGGTTCGGGCAAGTCCACGCTGATCAAGACCGTCAACGGACTCGAGCCGTTCCAGAAGGGCGAGATCGTCATCAACGGCCAGTCGTTGACCGACAAGAAAACCAATCTGTCGAAGCTGCGCTCGAAGGTCGGCATGGTGTTCCAGCACTTCGAACTGTTTCCGCATCTGTCGATCGTGCAGAACCTGACGCTCGCGCAGGTCAAGGTGCTCGGCCGCTCGAACGACGAGGCGACCGCGAAGGCCCTGAAGCTGCTCGATCGCGTCGGTCTGCGCGCACATGCGGAAAAGTATCCGGGGCAGCTGTCCGGTGGTCAGCAGCAGCGCGTGGCGATTGCACGTGCGCTCTCCATGGACCCGATCGCGATGCTGTTCGACGAGCCGACCTCGGCGCTCGATCCGGAGATGATCAACGAAGTGCTCGACGTGATGGTCGAACTCGCGCAGGAAGGCATGACGATGATGTGCGTGACGCACGAAATGGGCTTCGCGAAGAAGGTCGCGCATCGCGTGATTTTCATGGACAAGGGTTTGATCGTCGAAGACGACCGCAAGGAAGACTTCTTCGCGAATCCGAAGTCGGATCGCGCGAAGGATTTTCTCGCGAAGATTCTGCACTGAGGGTGGGTGCGCAGGCCTCGTTTTGGGGCTCGCGCGGGACGAAAAAAAGCCGCTCCGTGGAGCGGCTTTTTGTTTCGCAGGCGTAGGGTGACGCGGCGGCTTACGACTCGAACGCTGCCGTGTCATCGGCGGCTTCGAGATCGGTTTCGCTGTCGGGTGAAAGCGTGGTTGCGCTCGTGCCCACCGCGTGCGCGCCGTTCGACGCCGCGATCGTGGTGGCCGACGCCGATGCGTCGAGCGCCGGATTGCGCAGCTTTTCGAGCACCGACTGCGGCACCGGAATATTGGCGCGGCCGATCACGTCGCCATGCTGGAACATCAGCAGATCGCCGGGCTTGAACGCGGTCCACACTTCGTTGTCGGTCAGCGGCTTGGTCGCGATGACTGCGACGCGGTCTTCGGGTGTCGTGTATTTGGCGAAATCGATCGACACGTCCGCGTCGACCAGATGCGCGGTCGAAAACGGCCAGCGACGCACGACGTAATGCAGATGCGTCGAGCAATGCGCGAACAGGGCCTGGCCGTTAGACATCAGGAAATTGAACACGCCGTACTGCGTGATTTCACGCGTGAGCGTCTCGAGCGCGGCGAACAGCTCGTGAAGCGGCGGCTGCTGCGCGCCCGGAAAAGCCTTACGCAAACCTTCCAGCAGCGCGCAGAACGAGAGTTCGCTGTCGGTCGTGCCGACCGGCTGATACACGCCATTCAGTTCCGGCGCGTAAGCCTGCAGATCGCCGTTATGCGCGAAGATCCAGTGACGCCCCCACAGTTCGCGCATGAACGGGTGGCAGTTTTCGAGCAGGATGTGCCCTTGCGTCGCCTTGCGGATGTGCGCGATCGTGTTTTTCGATTTGATCGGGTAGCGCTTGACCATCTCGGCGATTGGCGACGTGGCCGACGACTGATGATCGATGAACAAGCGGCACGCCTTGTCTTCAAAGAAAGCGATGCCCCAGCCGTCGGCGTGGTGATCGGTGACGCCGCCACGCGCCGCAAAGCCGGTAAAGGAAAACGTGACGTCCGTCGGCGCGGCGCAGTTCATTCCGAGAAGTTGGCACATGTTGCAGGTGAGCCTGTGAACGGAGTGAGCCGTTACAATGATGATTTTCCAAGCATATCACCGAGCCGGAGACGCCAAATAGCAAAATTGACGTGTGTTTGGGCCGCTACAACGCGGTTTGACCGGTCGATCAGCGAGGCGCGCGAAGTCTCGTATTCCTGCCATGACTGCTTCCAACGTTTCCCCCGATTCCGTCACACTGGTCCGCCCGGACGACTGGCATCTGCACGTGCGCGACGGCGCGATGCTCGCGGCCGTGCTGCCTGACACCGCGCGCCAGTTCGGTCGCGCGATCATCATGCCGAACCTGAAGCCGCCGGTCGCGACGACCGCGATGGCGAAGGCATATCGCGAGCGCATCAACGCCGCGATTCCCGAGGGCGCGAAATTCGAGCCGCTGATGACGCTGTACCTGACCGACAACACGCCGCCCGACGAGATCCGCCGCGCGCGGGAGAGCGGCTTCGTGCACGGCGTGAAGCTGTACCCGGCGGGCGCGACGACGAACTCCGACGCGGGCGTCACCGATCTGATGAAGTGCGCGAAGACGCTGGAAGTGATGCAGGAAGTCGGCATGCCGCTGCTGGTGCATGGCGAGGTGACCGATTCGGACATCGATCTGTTCGATCGCGAAAAGGTCTTCATCGATCGCGTGATGATGCCGCTGCGCCGCGCATTTCCGGCGCTGAAGGTCGTGTTCGAGCACATCACGACGAAGGACGCGGCCGACTACGTCCGCGAAGCGGGCGTCGCGCCGGAACTGCTTGGCGCTACGATCACCGCGCACCATCTGCTGTACAACCGCAACGCGATTTTCCAGGGCGGCATCCGTCCGCATTACTACTGCCTGCCGGTGCTCAAGCGCGAGACGCATCGCGTCGCGCTGGTCGAGGCGGCGACCTCGGGCGATCCGCGCTTTTTCCTCGGCACCGACAGCGCGCCGCATCCGAAGGGGCTGAAGGAACACGCGTGCGGTTGCGCGGGCTGCTACACCGCGCTGCACGCGCTCGAGCTCTATACCGAAGCATTCGACAAGGCCGGCGCGCTCGACAAGCTCGAAGGCTTCGCGAGCTTCCATGGTCCGGACTTCTACCGTCTGCCGCGCAATACGGAGAAGGTCACGCTGCGTCGCGAGGAATGGACGCTGCCGGCCGAGTTGCCGGCCGGCGATACGCCGGTCGTGCCGCTGCGAGGCGGGGAGTCGATTGGCTGGCGTCTCGTTTGAGGCTGCGGTAGATGCGGGAGCGTGAGGCGGGGCAGCGCGCTGCCAATATTGATAAGGCGGCGAAAGCGGGCTCCGCGGTAGCGCATGAAGCCGCGGCGGCCAAAGCTGCGCGCGGCATGGCACCCGAGCCTCTGCCACCGTGCTTCGCCGCAATCGACTGGTCGAAGCCGTGGTTCGCGCAATTCGCCACACGCGGTCAGCGTTGGCAGCAAGCCGCGCTGACCGGCTACGCGGACCTTCTCGCCGCGATGAACGCCGACGCCGCCCAGATGCAACCGACCACCGGCCGCGGCCAGCCTCTTGCGTTCATCGCGCAGGACGACCTGCCACCGGGTGCCGCGTACGAGGGGCATATCGCGTCGACCGGTTGCGTGCCGACGCGCCACAATCTGCACGACTTCTTCAACGGTTCGATGTGGTTCGCGTTTCCGCGCATCAAGGCGGCGCTGAACGCGCGCCAGTCGGCGGAACTCGACGTGCTCGGCATCGGCCCGACGCGTGGCGGTGTGCGCGACATGCTGACCCTCTTCGACGAAAACGCGCTGCTGTTCGCTTGCGCCGATTCTTCGCTGAGCGCCGCGCTACGCGGCTTCGAGTGGCAGACGCTGTTTGTCGCGTGGCGCGATGCGTGGGGGCGGAGCTGCGAAGTGCGGTGCTTCGGCCATGCGCTGCTCGAAAAGCTGATCGCGCCGTTCAAGGGCTGCACCGGCCATGCATGGATCGTCGACGTTCCGGCAGAGTATTTCGAATGGGACACCCCGACGCGCGACGCATGGCTCGATGAAGTCGTCAGCGCGGCGCTGCTCGGCCCTGACGCTTTGACGAGCCGCATGTTCGCGCCGCTGCCGGTGCTCGGCATTCCGGGCTGGTGGCCCGAGAACGAATCGCCGGCGTTCTACGACGACACGTCCGTGTTCCGCATGGGGCGGCGCAAGCGCTAGGCGCTTCCAAGTTCGGTGTTAAAATTCGCGCCAGCAAAGCAGGCCAGGCAGTCGCGGCCTCGACGGCTTCGGCCAACGAGGGCGAGGAAAGTCCGGACTCCACAGGGCAGGGTGATGGCTAACGGCCATCCGTGGCGACACGCGGAACAGGGCAACAGAAAACAAACCGCCGATGGCCCGGCGCAAGCCGGGATCAGGTAAGGGTGAAACGGTGCGGTAAGAGCGCACCGCGGCTGTCGCAAGGCAGACCGGCACGGTAACCTCCACCCGGAGCAATTCCAAGTAGGCAGGCGCGCATCTTCGCGATGCAGGACGGGGCCCCCGTCTCGTCTGCGGGTAGGAAGCTTGAGCGCGTCAGTAATGGCGCGCCTAGAGGAATGGCTGCCACGCGGGTCGAGTCTTCGGGCGCGGCGCGTGCACAGAATCCGGCTTATCGGCCTGCTTTGCCGCTGAATAAGAAAAGCCGGCGTCCGTTGGGACGCCGGCTTTTTCATTTGGGGCGGGGTGGCGGCCGTGGCCGCGATCGCTTTCGCGCTCAGAGCGCGACGATGTCGAACGAATGCGTGAGCTCGGCGGTTTTCGCGATCATGATCGACGCCGAGCAGTATTTGTCGTGCGAGAGGTTGATCGCGCGCTCGACGGTCGCCGGGTTCAGATTCTTGCCCGTCACCGTGAAGTGGAAGTGGATCTTCGTGAACACCTTCGGATCTTCGCTCGCGCGCTCGGCCTTCAGCGTCACCGAGCAGCCGGCGATCTCCTGGCGGCTCTTCTTCAGGATCATCACGACGTCGTAGGCGGTGCAGCCGCCGGTGCCGAGCAGCACCATTTCCATCGGGCGCGGCGCGAGGTTGCGCCCGCCACCCTCGGGTGCGCCGTCCATCGCGACCAGATGACCGCTGCCCGTCTCGGCCGCGAACGCCATCCCGTCTTGTCCCAGCCAGCTTACTTTGCATTCCATGCTGTCACTCCCACCGCGCATCGCTTTATCGAGACGGCATTGTAGCCCGGTGTCTGACGATTGGCGCACGCTGAGCGCATCCCGCGTCCATGCACGGCGATTGCTCTCTTGTTGCGGTGCGGAATGGGCGGGCGGTTCCGGAATTCCTCGGGCAGTTTAGGGGCCTTACTCTGGGGCATGTCTGATGCGATTCGAATTCTTTGGCCTTTAGTGCTTGATCCAAAAGGAGTTTCGTCAGATGTCCTCCCTGCATCGAATCTGTCACATTATGAAAACTAATTTCACAATGCAAATCTTCTTGCGTTGCACAAGGGTGACTCTTATAATTTGCTCCATCGTTGCAGCAGTTCTGCAACCTCCGCTGTCTCCTCCACCTCCTCCTTTGGTGGATTAAACCCGAACCGCTCGTTCGGGTTTTTTTTCGGCCCCGTTTGTCAGGCGTTTCGCCCCGTTTCCTGGCCGCTCGCGGCGAGCGCATCGCACGTTTTGACTTGCCAGCACAAATTCCTTTATAATTCAGGGCTTTTCCGCATCCGCGCCCGCGGAAGAAGAACCAGGGAGAGCCTGCACGCGCCTCGATGCGCACACTACAAGCAGGAAAGAACACATTGGGCGCAGCAATTTTTTTGGATCGATCATGAAGACGTTTTCCGCAAAAGCCCATGAGGTGACGCGCGAATGGTACGTGATTGACGCGACGGATAAGGTTCTCGGGCGTGTCGCCAGCGAAGTGGCACACCGTCTTCGCGGCAAGCACAAGCCTGAATTCACTCCCCACGTCGACACCGGTGATTTCATCATCGTCATCAACGCCGGCAAGCTGAAGGTCACGGGCAACAAGGTTACCGACAAGAAGTACTACCGTCACTCGGGCTACCCGGGCGGTATCTATGAAACGACGTTCGGCAAGATGCAGGAACGCTTTCCGGGCCGCGCGCTCGAGAAAGCGGTCAAGGGCATGCTGCCGAAGGGTCCGCTCGGCTACGCGATGATCAAGAAGCTGAAGGTCTACGCTGACGCAACGCATCCGCATTCGGCACAACAGCCGAAGGCGCTCGAGATCTAAGGGGAGCCCACATGATCGGTAACTGGAATTACGGCACGGGCCGCCGCAAGAGCGCCGTCGCTCGCGTGTTCATCAAGGCAGGCAAGGGCGACATCGTTGTGAACGGCAAGCCCATCGCCGACTACTTCTCGCGCGAAACGTCGCTGATGATCGTGCGTCAACCGCTGGAGCTCACGAACCACGGTGTCACGTTCGACATCAAGGTCAACGTGACCGGCGGCGGTGAAACGGGTCAAGCAGGTGCGGTGCGCCACGGCATCACCCGCGCGCTGATGGACTATGACGCAACGCTGAAGCCGGAACTGTCGAAGGCTGGCTTCGTCACGCGTGACGCTCGTGAAGTCGAACGTAAGAAGGTCGGCTTCCACAAGGCACGTCGCCGCAAGCAGTTCTCGAAGCGTTAATCGTTTCGGGCGTGAACCGGCCCTCGCGCCGGTTTGCAGCAAAAGCCGCCAACGCCACGCGCGAAGGCGGCTTTTTTTATGGTTCGCCGGCGTTCGCACCCCGGTCCCGTTCGCTCAAGTGCCAACGGATCGCCTCGCATCGACCTTGCAGCAAGAGCGCATTGATTTTGTGGACTTCAGCACGATATCCGGAACAGCCCTACAATATCGGCTGAAGCTTTTTGGAGAGTTCGAAATGAACGCAGTCACCGACACCCCCGTGACCGAGATGCCGGCCCCCTTCGTCTTCACCGACGCAGCGGCTGACAAGGTCAAGCAACTGATCGATGAGGAAGGCAACCCGGAGCTCAAGCTGCGCGTGTTCGTGCAGGGCGGCGGCTGCTCGGGCTTCCAATACGGCTTCACATTTGATGAAGCGATCAACGAAGACGACACCGTGATGAACAAGAGCGGCGTCCAGCTGCTGATCGACTCGATGAGCTACCAGTACCTGGTCGGCGCAGAGATCGACTACAAGGACGACATCAACGGCGCGCAGTTCGTCATCAAAAACCCGAACGCGAGCACGACCTGCGGTTGCGGTTCGTCGTTCTCGGTCTGAGCGGACAGGCTCTTCGTGCCACAGTGAAAACGGTGCCTCGGCGCCGTTTTTTTATTGTTTTCGCGCCGTAGAGGCAACCCGCGACATCAAGAGGCGTGGGTTTGTTCGCATCTGCCTTTTCTCAGCGCGGATAAATAGCCCCCAACACCCGCTCCGCGGATGCCCCGGTCACGCTTGGCAGACTGCCCGGCAGACGCGCGATGCAGCGCATCGCGAGCCACGCGAACGCGAGCGGCTCGACCTGGCTCGGCGGCACGCCGAGCGCGTCGGTCGTCATCACGGGCACGCCGCTTACGCCGCTGTCTTCGAGCGCCTGCTGCAACGCCTTCATGATCTCCGGATTGCGCGCGCCGCCGCCGCACACGTACACGGCCCGCGCATCGGATGCATGCCGCTCAATCTCGCGCGCGACCGTCACCGCGGTCAGCGCGACGAGCGTCGCCTGTACGTCGGCTGGTGCGAGCGCGGAGAACGGCTCGAGCTTCGCGTCGAGCCATGCGGTGTTGAACAGATCGCGGCCGGTGCTCTTGGGCGGCTGCTCTGCGAAGAATGGTTCGTCGAGCAACGCGTTCAGCAGCTTGCGATCGACCTGGCCACTCGCCGCGAAATGACCGTTTTCGTCGAATGGCTTGCCGAGCTGGCGCTCGGCCCACGCGTCGAGCAGCGCGTTCGCCGGCCCGCAGTCGAAGCCGCGCACGCCGCCGGTCGCGTTCAGGATCGTGATGTTGCTGATTCCGCCAAGATTGCAGACGACGCGCGTTTCGTCCTTCGCACCGAAGATCGTCGCGTGAAAAGCGGGCACGAGCGGCGCGCCCTGGCCGCCTGCCGCGACGTCGCGGCTGCGGAAATCGGCGACCACGTCGATATGCAGCATTTCCGCCAGCAGCGCCGGGTTGTTGATCTGTCGCGTATACCCCTTTTCCGGCCGATGCCGCACGGTCTGCCCATGCACGCCGATCGCACGGACGTCATCGGCCGATACGCGGCTGTCGCGCAGCAGATCGTGGCAGCACACCGTGTATCGCGTCGCGAGCGCGTTGGCGGCGAGCGCCTCGCGCTCGATCTCGTTGTCCCCCGGCTGTTGCAGCGCGAACAGCGCTTCGCGGATGCCGGCCGAAAAGCCGACGAACGCCTCGGCCAGGACCTCGGGCGGCTTCCCATTGGCAAACCGGACGGCCACGCCGTCCACACCGTCCATGCTGGTTCCCGACATCAGTCCGAAATAGATGCCGTCTGCGGGATCTTGCGCCACGTCGCTGCTCCTGTCGATGTTCATTCCGATTCGTTGTAGCAGATTATCGGCGCAAACGGCGAAGGTGACGCGAGCCGCAACGAATTGGCCCGTCGCGGGCCCGTGCGGGGCGCGTGAGTGGGCGCGGCGGCGCGCATCTATGGGACAATCCTGTTTTTTCGCGACTTCACGTTTCCAGCATGAGCACCGAGTCCACCCAGCCCAATCCCGCTTCCGCCTTCCCGATCACCGACGAAGTCCGTCACGCGCTCGCCGTGACCAGGCGCGGCGTCGACGAACTGCTGATCGAAGACGAATTCGCGCAAAAGCTCGCGCGCAGCGCGGCGACGGCCAAGCCGCTGCGCATCAAGCTCGGGCTCGATCCGACTGCACCCGACATCCACATCGGCCACACGGTCGTGCTGAACAAGATGCGCCAGTTGCAGGACCTCGGCCACACGGTGATTTTCCTGATCGGCGACTTCACGTCGCTGATCGGCGATCCGTCCGGGCGTAACGCGACCCGCCCGCCGCTTACGCGCGAGCAGATCGAATCGAACGCGAAGACCTATTTCGAGCAAGCCGCGCTCGTGCTCGATCGCGACAAGACCGAGATTCGCTACAACAGCGAATGGTCGATGCCGCTAGGCGCCGACGGCATGATCAAGCTTGCGTCGCGCTACACGGTCGCACGCATTCTCGAGCGCGAGGACTTCACGAAGCGCTTCCAGGGCGGCGTGCCGATCTCGATCCACGAATTCCTGTACCCGCTGATGCAAGGCTACGACTCGGTCGCGCTGAACGCGGACCTGGAGCTCGGCGGCACGGATCAGAAGTTCAACCTGCTGGTGGGTCGCGAGTTGCAGAAGCAGTACGGCCAGGAGCAGCAGTGCATCCTGACGATGCCGCTGCTCGAAGGGCTCGACGGCGTCGAGAAGATGTCGAAGTCGAAGAACAACTACATCGGCATCAGCGAAAAGCCGACCGACATGTTCGGCAAGCTGATGAGCATCTCCGACACGCTGATGTGGCGGTACTTCGAACTGCTGTCGTTCCGTCCGATGGACGAAATCGCCGGCTTCAAGCGCGAGGCCGACGCGGGCCGTAATCCGCGCGATTTCAAGGTGATGCTCTGCCAGGAAATCGTCGCGCGTTTCCACTCGCAGGCGGACGCCGAACGCGCGCTCGAGGACTTCAACCATCGCGCGAAGGGCGGCGTGCCCGACGACATCCCGGCCGTGACGCTCGCGGGCGCACCGCTCGCGATCGGCCAGTTGCTGAAGCAGGCGAACCTCGTGCCGTCGACGAGCGAGGCGCTGCGCAACATCGAGCAAGGCGGCGTGAAGATCGACGGCGCCGCGGTGTCCGACAAGGGCCTGAAGGTCGAAGCGGGCGAATACGTCGTGCAGGTCGGCAAGCGCCGTTTCGCGCGCGTGACGCTGACGGCGTGATCGCGCTAATCCAACGCGTGCGGCGCGCCGAAGTGCGCGTCGCCGATCGCGTGACCGGCGCGATCGACGCGGGCCTGCTTGTGCTGGTCTGCGCGGAGCGCGGCGACACCGAGGCCACGGCCGACAAGCTGCTCGCCAAGGTGCTCGGTTACCGCGTGTTCAGCGACGCGGCCGGCAAGATGAACCTGTCGGTGCAGAATCTCGACGGCGCCGGACGCGCGGGCGGGCTGCTGCTCGTGTCGCAGTTCACGCTCGCGGCCGATACCAACAGCGGCCTGCGCCCGAGCTTCACGCCGGCCGCGCCGCCCGACGAGGGCAAGCGCCTGTTCGACTACTTCGTCGCGGCCGCGCGCGCGAAGCATCCGATCGTCGAGACTGGCGAGTTCGGCGCGGATATGCAGGTGTCGCTCGTCAACGACGGGCCGGTCACGTTCTGGTTGCAGACCAACCCGTAACAGAACGCAAACGTTCGAGCACGCCGTCGCCGCACGCGGGCCGTGCCGCTGCTTTTTGCGACAATAGTCGCTCGACACCACCGCGAACGGCACCTCTCTTTCATGACGACGCAGATCCTGTTTATCCGGCACGGCGAGACCGACTGGAACCGCATCAAGCGCATTCAAGGCCACATCGACATTCCGCTTGCGACGACCGGCGTCGCGCAGGCGCGACGTCTTGCGCAGCGCCTCGCCGACGAGGCGAAGCAGGGCGCGCGGCTCGACGCGATCTATTCGAGCGACTTGCAGCGCGCGCAGCAGACCGCGCAGCCGATCGGCGAGGCGCTCGGCCTGCCGTTGCAGTCGCGCGAGAACTTGCGCGAGCGCTCGTACGGCGCGTTCCAGGGCCATGACAGCGACGAGATCGCGCTGCGTTTCCCCGACGAATACGCGCAGTGGCAAACCCGCGATCCCGGCTTCGCGCCACCCGAGGGCGAGTCGCACCGCGTGTTCTACCACCGCATCGTGCATGCGATCGAGCCACTCGTTGCCGCGCATCCGGGCGGGCGCATCGCCTGTGTCACGCATGGCGGCGTGCTCGACTGCGTGCGCCGCTTTGCAACCGGCATGCGGCTCGACGCACCGCGCGACTACCCGCTGCTGAACACCAGCCTGAACGTCGTGGATTACGGGGACGGTCGCGCGACGATCGTGTCGTGGGCGGACGTAACGCATCTCGACGCGGGCAGCGCCGACGATGATGGTTTCAGGAAGGGACCGGGGCGGTAAGCAAAGGCGGGCAATGGCCCGAGACGCGTGGCGCAATCAATCCTGCTCCCGCACCGCCGCCGCCGCGCGGCGCCGAGCCCGCTTCGATACTCCATTGACCAGCGCCCAGCGGATCACCGGCGCGACGACCCGCACGCCGGGCCGCGCGAAGGTTCGACGCAGCGCCGCGTGGCGATTCAAGCCGAGCATCGTCTGCGCCCAGTCGGGCAATAGATCGACCCCCGCGTTGAGCATCAGCGTGCCAGCGGGCCGCATTGCGAAGCTCGGTGCCGGCGCGTTCATCAGAATCCTCACGACTTCGCGCGTGCGCTCGCTCGCGACGAGCGCGGGCCGCATCGCGAGCAGGTACGCCTCGATCTCGGCGCGCGAGCGCGGAATATCGACGGCGCCGAGCATTTCCGCGATGCGCGCGGTTTCCGCGAAGTATTGATCCTGCGCCGCGACGGACAGCACCGGATTCACATAGCGCAGATGCGCGGTCATAAAGCTCGACACTTCCGCGACGTGCACCCACGTCAGCAGCGCGGGCTCGCTCGCGCGATACGACTGGCCGTCCGGTGCGACGCCGGTCACGTCGAGATGAATGCGTTTCACGCGCTCGATCAGCGCGAGCGCATCGCTCTTGCTGCCGTACGTCGTGCCGGCGATGAACGTCGCCGTACGACGCAGCCGGCCCAGGATGTCGGTGCGAAAGCTCGAGTGATCCCAGACGCCCGCGAGCGCGAGCGGATGCAGCGCCTGAAGCAGCAGCGCGCTGATGCCGCCGGTCATCATCGACGCGAAGTCGGCGTGGACCTTCCAGCAGACGGAGTCCGGCCCGAACAGGCCGGGGTCGCCCGGGGGCGACGAGTAGTCGAGCACCGGTCCGCTGCCGGTCGTCAGATGCGTGACGCCGGCGGCGAGCTTCGAGCGCAGGCGGTGGGTGAGGCGCTGCTTGACATTGCCGGACGGGTCGCCGGCGGGATTGACCGGTGAACGGTTGGAAGGGCCGGGTTGCTGGGTCTGGTCTGACATCCTGGTCGGCCTCGTCGCGTGACTCAGTTCGTGGAATCCCACAGACCCGGCCGCGCGCTCGCCGAATCCGGCGCGGCCAGCCCGAAATGCCGGTACGTGAGCAGCGTGGCGATGCGGCCGCGCGGCGTGCGCTGCAGGAAGCCCTGCTGGATCAGATACGGCTCGAGCACGTCTTCGATCGTGTCGCGCTCCTCGCCGATCGCCGCGGCGAGGTTGTCGACACCGACCGGGCCACCGTCGAACTTGTGCAGGATCGCTTCGAGCAGCTTGCGGTCCATCAGGTCGAAGCCGACCGCGTCGACGTCGAGCATCCTGAGCGCGGCGTCGGCCACCTGCGCGGTGATGTTGCCGTCAGCCTTCACTTCGGCGAAGTCGCGCACGCGCCGTAGCAGGCGGTTCGCGATACGCGGCGTGCCGCGCGCGCGACGGGCGATTTCGACCGCGCCGTCCGGATGGATCTGCGCGCCGAGCAGCGCGGCCGAACGCGTGACGATGCGCGCGAGCTCCTCGGCGTTATAGAACTCGAGTCGCGCGACGATGCCGAAGCGGTCGCGCAGCGGATTGGTCAGCATACCCGCGCGCGTGGTCGCGCCGACCAGCGTGAACGGCTGCAGATCGAGCTTCACGCTGCGCGCGGCCGGCCCTTCGCCGATCATGATGTCGATCTGATAATCCTCGAGCGCTGGATACAGGATTTCCTCGACGACCGGCGAGAGCCGGTGGATTTCGTCGATGAACAGCACGTCGTTGGCTTCGAGATTGGTCAGCAGCGCGGCGAGGTCGCCGGCGCGTTCGAGCACCGGCCCCGACGTTTGCCGCAGATTGACGCCCATCTCGCGCGCGATGATGTGCGCGAGCGTGGTCTTGCCGAGGCCCGGCGGCCCGAACAGCAGCACGTGGTCCAGCGATTCGGAACGGCGCTTCGCGGCCTCGATGAAGATTTCGAGCTGGCCGCGCACTTTCTCCTGCCCGACATATTCGTCGAGCTGACGCGGGCGCAGCGCGCGCTCGAACGCTTCTTCGTTCGGCGACACGGGCGTGGCCGCGATGATGCGCTCGGCGGCGAGTTTGTCGGTTTCGATCATGCGGTCATTGTACCGCGCGTGGCTTGGCGCTTAGCCCTTCGACAGCGCCTTCAACGCGAGCTTGATGCCCTCGGACACGCCCGTACCGGCCGGCACGTTCTTGATTGCCGCGAGCGCTTCTTTTTCCGAGTAGCCGAGCGCGAGCAGCGCATTGAGGATGTCGGACGCGTGGTCGGATGGCGACGCGGCGCCCGCCATCGCGCCGAGGTCGGCGCCGAGCTTGCCCTTCAGTTCGAGCAGCAGCCGCTCGGCGGTCTTCTTGCCGATGCCCGGTACACGCGTGAGGCGCGCGGCGTCCTGCATCGTGACGGTCTGCGCGAGCTCTGCGACGCTCATGCCCGACAGCACCGCGAGCGCCATGCGCGCGCCGATGCCGGAAATCTTCAGCAGCTCGCGGAACGTCGAGCGTTCCTGCGGGGTGCCGAAGCCGTACAGCAGATGCGCGTCCTCGCGAACGATCATCTGCGTGAGCAGCACGATGCGCTCGCCGGTCGACGGCAGGTTGTAGAAGGTGCTCATCGGCACGTCCACTTCATAGCCGACGCCGTTGCAGTCGACGAGCAGATGCGGCGGATTTTTTTCCAGCAGAACGCCGGCAATGCGACCGATCATGGCGGATTAGTTTTCAGAGTCGGATGGGAAAGCGCGAGTGTAGCGCAGCGGATCGGCGGCGCGGGGCATAGTTGCGCTAGCCGACCAGACGCCCGCGCCGCACTCGCAACCCCTTCTTCGCGAGCGCCGGTGCGATGCCGCCAAGCGTGCTCAGCGTCGAGCCGCCGTGCGCGTGGCAGATGGCCATGCCGAGCGCGTCGGCGGCGTCGGTGCCGGGCACGCCCGACAGGCTCAGCAGCCGCACGACCATCTGCTGCATTTGCTCCTTGGTCGCGCGGCCATAGCCGACCACCGACTGCTTCAGCTGCAGCGCGGTGTATTCGGCGACCGGCACGCCGCCCGCGACGAGCCCGCAGATCGCCGCGCCGCGCGCCTGGCCGAGCAGCAGCGTCGACTGCGGATTGACGTTGACGAAGACTTTTTCGATGGCCGCCTGATCCGGCGCGTGCTCGCGGATCAGCGTCGAGATGCCCGCGAAGATGGTGCCGAGCCGTGACGGCAGATCGGCGTCAGCGGTGCGGATCACGCCGCTCGCGACGTAGCTCAGTGTGTGGCCGTGTTGTTCGATCACGCCGAAGCCGGTCACGCGCAGGCCGGGGTCGATGCCGAGAATTCTCATGAGGTGCCGCACAAGCGATAAAAACCAGGTGCCTGCGATACTACATCGAACGCGGCGCGCGCCGGTCCGCTGGCAGCATGCTTAGCGGAATAAAAGCTGCTAAAGGCATTGCGCAGGGAGGGCGATCGAGAATGGAGCGCTACCGCAATCTCAGCGGCGACTCGGGTGTCGACGCTTACGAAATCGGCGACGATTTCATCAAGGTGCGCTTTCGGCCGGGCCTCGTGTATTGGTACACAGAGGCGAGTGTCGGCGCCGAACATGTCGCGGTGCTGAAACGTCTCGCGCGGCGGGGCCGGGGTTTGGGCACGTACATCAGCCAGCATGCGCAGGTGCGGGACGGTTACGCGCGCAAAGAGCCTGACGATTGAACGCGTCGCCGCGAAACAAAAGGCCCGGCGGGACAACCCGCCGGGCCTGTCTTGCGGCTACCGAACTTCAACCGATCAATGACGGAAGTGACGCACGCCAGTCAGCACCATCGCGATGTTGTGCTCGTCGGCGGCGCTGACCACTTCGTCGTCGCGCACCGAGCCGCCCGGCTGGATCACGCAGGTCGCGCCTGCCGCGACGACCACGTCGAGACCGTCGCGGAACGGGAAGAACGCGTCCGATGCGACCGCCGAACCGGCCAGCGTCAGACCGGCGTTCTGCGCCTTGATGCTCGCGATGCGCGCCGAGTCCACGCGGCTCATCTGGCCCGCGCCGACGCCGAGCGTCATACCGTTCGCGCAGAACACGATCGCGTTCGACTTCACGTACTTCGCGACTCGCCATGCGAACAGCAGGTCGTCCATTTCCTTCGGCGTCGGATGACGCTTCGTGACGACGCGCAGTTCGCGCGGTTGCACGTTCTTCGAGTCGAGCGACTGCACGAGCAGTCCGCCGCCGACGCGCTTCAGATCGAACGTGTTATGGCCTTCGCCCAACGTGATTTCGAGCAGACGCACGTTCTGCTTCGCCGCGAACACCTGACGCGCTTCGGCGCTGAACGACGGCGCGATCAGCACTTCGACGAACTGCTTCGCCACCGCTTGCGCGCTCGCTTCGTCGACTTCACGGTTGAACGCGATGATGCCGCCGAACGCCGAGGTCGGATCGGTCTGGAATGCTTTCGAATACGCTTCGTGAGCGTCCGCGCCGAGCGCGACGCCGCACGGATTCGCGTGTTTGACGATCACGCACGCCGGCACGTCGAAGGTCTTCACGCATTCCCACGCCGCGTCGGAGTCGGCGATGTTGTTGTACGACAGTTCCTTGCCCTGCAACTGGTTGTAATTCGCGAGCGCGCCGGCCGGCACCGCCAGGTCGCGGTAGAACGCCGCGCTCTGATGCGGGTTTTCGCCGTAGCGCAGGTCCTGCACCTTGTCGAACGCCATGTTGAAGGTGGCCGGGTACTCGTTGCGCGACGAATGCTTCAATTCGTCGGTCAGGCTCGTCAGGTAGTTCGTGATCGCGCCGTCGTATTGCGCGGTGTGCGCGTACACCTTGGTCGCGAGGCGGAAGTTCGTCTTGTACGACACCGTGTTGCCGTTCGAGCGCATTTCGTCGAGCACGACCGCGTAGTCGGCCGGATCGACCACCACCGTCACGTCGCGGTGATTCTTCGCGGCCGAGCGCAGCATCGTCGGGCCGCCGATGTCGATGTTCTCGATCGCGTCCTCGAGCGAGCACTCTTCCTTCGACACGGTCTGCACGAACGGGTACAGGTTCACGACCAGCAGGTCGATGGTCGGAATGTCGTGCTTCTCGAGCGCGGCCATGTGCTCGGGCAGGTCGCGGCGCGCGAGGATGCCGCCGTGCACCTTCGGATGCAGCGTTTTCACGCGCCCGTCGAGCATTTCCGGGAAACCCGTGTAGTCGGCGACTTCGGTGACGGACAGGCCCGCGTCCGCGAGCAGTTTCGCGGTGCCGCCGGTCGACAGGATCTTGATGCCGAGGTCCGACAGCGATTTGGCGAAGTCGACGATGCCGGACTTGTCGGAAACGGAGATGAGCGCTTGCTTGATCATGATGAAGACGAAAAGCCGAAGGGAAACGTGGCAGGGCGCGAGAAACTACGACGCGCTACAGCAAACCGTGTTGTTGCAGCTTCTTGCGCAGCGTATTGCGGTTGATGCCGAGATACTCGGCGGCCAGCGACTGGTTGCCGCCGGCCTGCTCGAGCACCACTTCGAGCAAGGGTTTTTCCACGCATGAAATGACCATGTCGTAGACGTCGTGCGGATTGGAGCCGTCGAGATCCTGGAAATACACGTCCAGGCTGTCGCGGACAGATTGTTCGATGTTGTTCTTGCTCATGCTGCTAGTCGGTCGGAGTTGTCCTCGCTCCCGCTGTCGAGCCCGGGGTTGCCGGGCGCTTCGTCGACGTAGACGAGGCGGTCTGAGATCGCCTTTTGCGCGTCAAAGAACTCGTTGACGGCGAGGAGTTGTTCGCGCGTGGTGTCCAGCGTATTCATGCGATGCCGGAACAGGTTGGCGCCGGAAAGGCCGCGAGTGTACCAGCCGATGTGCTTGCGCGCAGTGCGGACACCGGTAAATTCCCCGTAAAAAGCGTAGTGATCTTCGAGATGTTCGTTCATCACCTGCTGGATTTCGTCGATGCGCGGCGGCGGCAGCAACTCGCCCGTTTGCAGGAAATGCTCGATCTCGCGAAAGAGCCACGGACGCCCCTGCGCGGCGCGCCCGATCATGATCGCGTCCGCGCCGGTCGCGGCGAGCACCTCGCGCGCCTTTTGCGGCGACGTGATGTCGCCGTTCGCGACGACCGGAATGCGCACCGCCGCCTTTACCGCGGCGATGGTTTCGTACTCGGCGTCGCCGTGGTACAGGTCCGCGCGCGTGCGGCCGTGCACGGTCAGCATCGAAATACCCGCTGCTTGCGCGAGACGCGCGACGTTCAGCGCGTTTTTGTTCTCGCGATTCCAGCCGGTGCGGATTTTCAGCGTGACGGGCACCGCGTCGGGCCCGACGCCGACCGCGTTCACGACGGCCTCGACGATGCGCTGCACGAGCGGTTCGTTTTGCAGCAGCGCCGAGCCGGCCGCGACGTTGCAGACCTTCTTGGCGGGGCAGCCCATGTTGATGTCGATGATCTGCGCGCCGTTCGCGACGTTGTAGCGGGCGGCTTCGGCCATCATCTCCGGGTCCGCGCCGGCGATCTGCACCGCGATCGGCTCGACCTCGCCTTCGTGGTTCGCGCGGCGCATGGTCTTTTCGCTCTTCCACAACTGCGCGTTCGACGCGACCATTTCCGACACCGCATAGCCCGCGCCGAGCCGTTTGCACAGCTGGCGGAACGGTCGGTCGGTCACGCCGGCCATCGGGGCGACGAACAGGTTGTTACGCAGATTGTGGGGGCCGAGAGGGGGCATGGCGTGAGCGCGCGCCGACGACGGGCCAGGATTTGACAATCTTGACAGTCGGCGCAGCGCGAAATGCGAGGGAAAACCGCTATTTTAGCGTTAACGGGTTGCCGGGACTCGCGAACCGAGTCTCGTAACCCATTAAATCTTCTATGAAAGTCGCCCTGCTCATAGAACCGCGCAGCGATTTCTCGCGCTTAACGGCGCTGGCCGAACATCATCTGCCGGGCGAGCGCGGTTTTGACCGGCGGCACGAATTCGAGTGCGGTGAGGGCGAGGCCGCGCAGTACCGCGAGCGGCGCGAAGTCGACGGTAAAGAGGCGCGCGAGCATGTCGGTCGAGCCGATCGTCAGGCGCCGGTCGAGCGCGCGGCGTTGCGCGAAGGTGGCGAGCGCGAGCGGGGTCGGGCCTTCGGCCGACAGCGCGTCGACGAGCGCGTGCGCATCGCGCAAGCCCAGATTGAGGCCCTGGCCGGCTACCGGATGCAACGTCTGCGCCGCATTGCCGATCGCGGCGATGTGGCCGTTCACCAGCGTGTCGACCGTGTTGAGACCGAGCGGGAACGACGCGCGACCCTTGATGTGCGTAAAGCGGCCCATGCGGCCGCCGAACGCGGCGTCGAGTTCGCGCAGGAACGCTTCGTCGGAAAGCTGCGCGCGGCGCGCGGCTTCGTCGGGCGCGCAGCACCAGACGAGCGCGTAGTCGGCACCACGCACGCCACCCATCGGCAGTAGCGCGATCGGACCTTGCGACGTGAAGCGCTCCCATGCGACGTGCGGCTGCGGCGCGGACACGGTGACCGTGCCGACCAGCGCGGTCTGGCCGTAGTCGCGCGAGCCGGCGCTGTTTTTACCGATGTCGCGTGCGCCGGCGGATTCGTCCGTGGCGCGGCTCGGATTTTTCGCGTGCTTCTGGTCGCCGAACAGGCCGCCCTCGGCGTTGACCAGAATCCGCGTGCGCAACTGGCGCGCGACGCCCGCGGTTTCGATCGGCAGCGTGACGCCGTCGAGCTCCTGAACCGGCGCGCCGGCCGAGGTCGAGCGGAACCAGTGGACCGGCGTCGCATGCACGGCGTCGGCGAGGCCATGCACGATCGAGCCATAGCGCAGCACGTAGCCGAGCGCGGGCAGGCCGTGCTCGCGATGATCGATCAGCGTGCGGCCGAAATGACCGCGTTGCGACACGTGGATGCGCTCGATCGCGGTGGCGTCGGCGGGCCAGCGCAGCGGCTCGAGGATCATCCGGCTGCCGTGCGAGACCGCGATCGCGCGCGGATCGGCGATCGAGTCTTCCGGCTCGCGCGCGTCGACGAGCGCGATCTTCAGCTCGCGCGTCACGCTGCGGCGCGCGAGCCAGCCGGCGAGCGCGAGGCCGACCGGCCCGGCGCCGACGATCGTCACGTCGAAATCGAACCCCTGCTGGTGGGAGGCGGGCCTCAGGATCACCGCCGAGGGAGATGCTTCGTTCATCGCGGATCAGGTCCTCTGTTGATGCGACGCTTGATGGAGGGCTCGTGCTTCCTGCATCAGCGCCTCGATCTCGGCGGCGGCGACCGGCACGTCGCGCGTGATCAGCTCACAGCCGGTCGGCGTCACGATCGCGTCGTCCTCGATGCGGATGCCGATGTTCCAGTAGCGTTCGGGCACACCCTCGGCCGGGCGGACGTACAAGCCCGGCTCGATCGTCAGCGTCATCGACGCGCGCAGCGTGCGCCACGGCAGCACGCCCGCTTCGTCGCGCGGCGCGCCGCGCTCGCGGTAGTCGCCGCAGTCGTGCACGTCCATGCCGAGCCAGTGGCCGGTGCGGTGCATGTAGAACGGCACGTAGGCGCGCTCGGCGATCACGTCGTCGACCGAGGCGAACTTCGCGCGCGGCACGATGCCGGTGTCGAGCAGCCCCTGCGACAGCACGCGCAGCGCGGCCTGATGCGGATCGTCGAAGCTCGCACCGGCGCGCGTCGCGTCGACGGCGGCCTGCTGCGCTGCCAGCACGATGTCGTACAGCTCGCGCTGCGCCGGCGTGAAACGCCCGCTCGCCGGAAACGTGCGCGTGATGTCGGACGCGTAGCCGTCGAGTTCGCAGGCCGCGTCGATCAGGATCAGGTCGCCGTCGCGCGCGATCGCGTTGCCGGCCGGGTAGTGCAGCACGCACGCGTTCGCGCCAGCCGCGACGATCGACGTATAGGCCGGCGCCTGCGCGCCGAACTTGCGGAACGTGTAGAGCAGTTCGGCCTCGAGTTCGTACTCGCGGATACCGGGCCGGCACAGCGCCATCGCGCGACGATGCGCGGCCGCCGAAATCTGTCCGGCGCGGCGCATGATCGCGAGTTCGTGGTCGTCCTTGACGAGCCGCATCTCGTCGAGCAACGGCAGCAGGTCGCGCGCGGCCGTGGGCGCGACGGTGCCGCCGCGGCTTTGCGCGCGCACCGCGTCGAGCCAGCCGCGCACCTGCTCGTCGAAATGCGCCGAGGTGCCGAACGCGTAGTGCAGCGCCGGCTTGTCGGCGATGATGCGCGGCAGTTGCGTGTCGAGTTCGCCGATCGGGAACGCGGCGTCGAGCCCGAATGCTTCGCGCGCGCCGTCGGGGCCGAAGCGGAAGCCTTCCCATGTCTCGCGCTCGACGCTTTTCTCGCGGCAGAACAGCATCGACGCGGGCGCGCCGGGCGCGGCGCCGGCATCGAGCACCAGCAGCGCTTCGGGCTCGGTGAAGCCGGTCAGATAATAGAAGTAGCTGTCGTGGCGGAACGGGTAGTCAGTGTCGCGGTTGCGCAGCGCTTCCGGCGCGGTCGGGACGAGGGCGACGCCGCCGCCCGCGGCGCGCAGCGCGGCGAGAACGCGCTCGCGGCGCGTGCGGTAGACGTCGATGGCGATGGTGGGTTCGGTCGGCTGGTTCATCGTGCGATTGTAGCGCCGCGATTCTCCTGGCCTCATTCTCCGCGCACGACTTCGACTCGCTTTGTGCGGCTCCGGACGGCGCGGCGGCCGCCGTCATGTTGCAATCCGTCCACAGCGGCTCGGCGGGCGGTTCGCGAAGATGGCGCCAGCACGCTCGCGGAAGCCTCAGACCACTTATACTTTCGCCGGATTCAGAAAAAGGCAGAAGGTCATGATGAAACTCATCGGTTCGTTCGGCAGCCCGTTCGTGCGCAAAGCACGCATCGTGCTCGCCGATAAGAAGATCGACTACGAACTGGTGCCCGAGAACGTCTGGGCGCCGGATACCCGGATTCACACCTTCAATCCGCTCGGCAAGGTGCCGTGCCTCGTGATGGAAGACGGCGAGGCCGTGTTCGATTCACGCGTGATCTGCGAGTACGTCGATACGCTGTCGCCGGTCGGCAAGCTGATTCCGCCGTCGGGGCGCGAGCGCGTCGCAGTGCGCTGCTGGGAAGCGCTCGCCGACGGCATGCTCGACGCGGCCGTACTGATCCGTCTCGAAGGCACGCAGCGCGCGCCCGAGCAGCGCGTGGACGCGTGGCTCGCGCGGCAGCAGCGCAAGATCGACGAAGCGCTGATCGCGATGTCGCAAGGGCTCGGCAGCAAGCCGTGGTGCGCGAGCAATCACTACACGCTGGCCGACATCGCGGTGGGCTGCGCGCTCGGCTATCTGGACTTCCGTATGCCGGAACTGAACTGGCGCGAATCGCATCCGAACCTGGACAAGCACTTCCAGAAGCTGTCGCTGCGGCAGTCGTTCATCGATACGGTGCCGAAGGATTGATGAAGCTCGAACGAGCATGAAAAAAATGCGCCTGCATGTCAGGCGCATTTTTTTTGCGGGTGTCGTGCCTTTGGCATCGGCGTTACCGCTTGCCGTTGCGTCGCCGCGCGAGCCCCGGTCCGAACGCGAAACCGAACGCGAGCAGCAGCGCCGACACCGCGAGCACCGTGTTGTTGCCGCTCGTCACGTAAGGCGTGTTGCCTGAGGTGCCTTGCACGCGCACGTCGAGCGAACCGACCGTGTAGGGCGTCAGGCGCCCGATCACGCGGCCGTTCGCGTC
This sequence comes from Paraburkholderia sp. MM5384-R2, assembly GCF_014201025.1. Lineage (NCBI taxonomy): Bacteria > Pseudomonadati > Pseudomonadota > Betaproteobacteria > Burkholderiales > Burkholderiaceae > Paraburkholderia > Paraburkholderia sp. MM5384-R2. The sequence goes on along the minus strand of NZ_JACHDI010000013.1, from coordinate 55,423 downwards.
GATCGCGGCGGTCATGCCGGTGTTGGTTGCGCGCAGCATCGGCCGGCCGGTTTCGAGCGAGCGCATGCGCGCGATCTGCAGATGCTGGTCGAGCGCGATCGTGTCGCCGAACCACGCGAGATTGGTCGAGTTGATCAGCACGCCGGCGGGCGTCGCATTTTCGCGCAGCGTGCGCGCGATCTCCTCGCCGAAGATGTCCTCGTAGCAGATGTTCACCGCGACCGGCTGGTTATGCACCATGAACGGCTTTTGTACCGGCGGGCCGCGGAAGAAATCGCCGAGCGGAATGTTCATCAGGTTCACGAACCAGCGGAAGCCCCACGGCACGAATTCGCCGAACGGTACCAGATGGTGCTTGTCGTAGCGATAAATCTCGTGCGAGCCGGGCGTGATGCCGAACAGGCTGTTGGTGTAGTCGACCACCCGGCCGTCCGGCGTGATCGTGCCGCCGATCGCGCCGAACAGCAGCGAGCTGCCGGTCGAATCCGTGAACTGGCGGATCGCGGTCGCGAAGTTCGGCGGAAGCTGCTGCGCGAGCACGGGGATCGCGGTTTCCGGCGTGACGATCAGATCGGCCGGCTTCGACGTGATCATCTGCTGATACTCGTCGACCGCCGCGCGCAAGCCGGCTTCCTCGAACTTCATCTCCTGCTTCACGTTGCCTTGCAACAGCCGCACCGACAGCGGCGCGTTGGCGGGCGTGGTCCACTGCACGAGCGGCAGCAGCAGGCCAATCACGAGCAGCGCGAGCGCGACGCCAGCAGGCACGACGATGGGGACGACGCGCGTGCCGCGGCCCCGCGCGGCGCGACCGCCGGCGTCATCAGCGGCGCTGGCGTTCGGCTCGAGCGATTCATTCGCCCGCCCGGAGCGCCACGACGGCAGCAGCGCCAGCAACGCCTGCGCGATCAACGCGGCCGTCAGCGCAACCATCCAACCGACGCCATATACGCCGACCACCGGCGCAAACCCCGCCAACGGGCCGTCGACCTGCGCATAACCGGTGGCGAGCCACGGAAAGCCGGTGAACACCGTGCCGCGCAGCCATTCGCCGATCGCCCACGCGCTCGCAAAGGCGAGCGCGCCGTGCCAGGTCGGCGAGAATGGCGCGCGCTCGTCGGCCGCGCCGTTGCGCGCATGGCCCGCGCAGAACGACCACACCCCCGCGGCGAGCGCCGGATAGACCGCGAGATACAGGCAGAACAGCACGAGCGCCGTGCCAGCGAGCGGTGCCGGCATGCCGCCGTAGTAGTGCATGCTCACATACAGCCACCAGACCCCGCTCACGAAGTTGCCGAAGCCGAACGCGCCGCCCGTCAGCGCGGCGCTTTTCCAGCCGGTGCTGCGCGTGAGCCACGCGAAGAACAACACGAAGATCGCGAGTTGCAGCCAGCCGCCATGCGGCGTCGGCGCGAACGACAGCGTGTTGGCCGCGCCAGCGGCCAGTGCGACGAGGTAGTGCCAGCGCGGCAGCGCGCGGCTGCGCGTGCCGTCTTCGGTGGGAGCGGGAGCGGGGGCGCTCACGCCGCGGTGCGAACGGGAAGTGATCGGGTCGGCCATTGTTACGCGGTCGGCGTCGGTAGTTGAAAGGGCAACTCAGTAGGCAAACGAGTTGGCAAATGCGCCGGCAATGAAAGCGCGCGGGCGCTCAGGCCGTGCATCGGCCCGAGCCGCCGGCTCAGGTCTGCACGTGCTGTGACTCGCGCTCGCGCTGACCCGCGAGCGGGTCGCGGCGCACCAGCAGCATGTGGATCTGGCGGGCGTCGCCGCGCAGGATCTCGAAGATCAGGTCGTCGAGGCGGACTTTCTCGCCCCGATGCGGCACCCGGCCGAAGTGATGCGTGACCAGCCCGCCGATCGTATCGACTTCGTCGTCCGAATAATGCGTGCCGAAGGTGTCGTTGAACTGCTCGATCTCGGTCAGCGCGCGCACGCGGAAGTGTCCGTCCGGCGAAGCGATGATGTTGCCGCTCTCCTCGTCGAAATCGTATTCGTCCTCGATGTCGCCGACGATCTGCTCCAGTACGTCTTCGATCGTGATCAGGCCCGCGACGCCGCCGTACTCGTCGACGACCACCGCGAGGTGGTTGCGGTTCACGCGGAAGTCGTGCAGCAGCACGTTCAGCCGCTTCGACTCGGGGATGAACACGGCAGGGCGCAGCATGCCGCGCACGTCGAACTCTTCTTCGGCGTAGTAGCGCAGCAGATCTTTCGCGAGCAGCACGCCGATGATGTTGTCGCGATTGCCCTCGTAGACCGGATAGCGCGAATGCGCCTTGTCCAGCACGTAGGGGATGAATTCAGCGGGATTGTCCGCGATGTTGATCGCGTCCATTTGCGCGCGCGGCACCATGATGTCGCGTGCGCTCAGTTCCGACACCTGGAACACGCCTTCGATCATCGACAGCGAGTCGGCGTCGATCAGGTTGCGTTCGTGCGCGTCCTGCAGAATTTCCAGAAGTTCGGCGCGCGAGTCGGGCTCGGGCGAGATGAAGTCAGTCAGGCGCTCGAGCAGCGAGCGCTTTTCCTGCGGTTTGTCGAGTTGACGTCCGGTATGGCGTCGACTGGGATACGTGTCGTTCATGGTAGTGCGCCCGGCGAGACTGGGCGCGCTGTTGCAGTGCGTTAAGGATACACCAGGCGCATGGCGGAACCGTGTCCCGTCGGGCCCGGCGATTGGCGAAGCCAGGGTGAAACGGCCCTGCCGCGACGGCGGAGCGTGGAATCATCCTAACCGATTACGCGGGCAAAAGCGCTCGCTGGCAAAAAAGTCGCGGGTGGGGTTTTCGCCGAGATGCCGCGCTCACACGGCCGGCTTGCAGCGCGCGAGCAGCGCTTCGAGCGCGCGGTCCGGCATGCCGCTTTCGCGCAGCGCGTGCACGGTGCGGCTCACGTAATCGAAGGTTGTGCCGTAGCGGCCGCTCGCGCAGCCCAGCACGGTCTGGATGATGTCGTCGCGCAGCTTGCCGGTGTAGCTCGGCACGTCGCGGCGCATCACGAATGCGAGCGCGTCGACGCGCCGGCCGTCCGCGAGCACGCACGGCAGCCACGCGGGACGGTACGAGCCCATCGGCATTTCGCGGCGCCACAGTGCTTCGAGATGCGGCCTCGAGCCATCGGCCGCGAGCCGGAAGGCCATGCCGGTGCACGAGCCGCCGCGATCGAGCGCGAGCACGAGGCCGGGCTGCTCTGGCGTGCCGCGATTGACTCGCGACCACAGATAGAGTCCGCGGTGATAGCCGTGCACCTTCGAGCGCATCGCCTCGACGGTCGGCAGGCCCGGGTTCCAGATCAGCGAGCCATAGCCGAACAGCCACAGATCGCTTTGGCGGTCCCAGCCGCGCAACGTGGATTCGAGCGACGCGCGCAGTTCGTCGTCCGTCAGGAGCCGCGAGTCGCCGAGCACCGGCGGGTAGTCCGGACAGCGCACGGGGATATCGGCTTCGGGGGACGGAGTGCTCACGGTGGGTTCGGGCGGGCTGGCGTCGAGGAGGGCCGGAACGCCTATTGGTAAGGGTCCGGAAAGCCGAGCTTGCCGAGGATTTCGGTTTCGATCGCTTCCATTTCCTCGGCTTCTTCTTCGACCTCGTGGTCGTAGCCCTGTGCATGCAGCGTGCCGTGCACGAGCAGGTGCGCGTAATGCGCGGCGAGCGGCTTGCCCTGCTCGGCGGCTTCCTTCTCGACCACCGGGCAGCACAGAATCAGATCGCCCGTGACCGGATCATCTTCCGATTCGGCATAGGCGAAGGTCAGCACGTTGGTCGCGTAATCCTTGCCGCGATAGGTGCGATTCAGCGTGCGGCCTTCTTCGGCGTCGATGAACCGAACCGTCAGTTCGCCGTCCGCGAACAGCGCCGCCTTGATCCAGCCGGCCACCGTCGCGCGCGGCAGCAGCGCCTTGTGTTCCGGCCAGGCTTTGGCGGCGGGGAATTGCAGGCTCAACGTCAGTTTCGGGGTGCGGCTCATGCGGTTTCTATGCGTGGCATTCTTGGCTCAGTCTTTTTTTTGCGGCGAGGCGACGCGGGCCTCGCGCTGCGAAGCGCATCGCTTTAGCGCGGATCGACCGCGGCCGGCGACTTCTGCGCATGCGCATCGTACGCCTCCACAATTCGCGCGACCAGCGGATGCCGCACCACGTCCGCGCTCGTGAAACGCGTGAGCGCAATGCCGCGCACGTTCGCGAGCACCTGTTGCGCTTCGATCAGCCCGCTCTTCTGGCCGCGCGGCAGGTCGACCTGGGTCGTGTCGCCGGTGACGACCGCCTTCGAGCCGAAGCCGATTCGCGTGAGGAACATCTTCATCTGCTCGGGCGTGGTGTTCTGCGCCTCGTCGAGGATGATGAACGCGTGATTCAGCGTGCGGCCGCGCATGTATGCGAGCGGCGCGATTTCGATCATCTGCCGCTCGAACATCTTCGCGGTTTTGTCGAAGCCGAGCAGGTCGTACAGCGCGTCGTAGAGCGGGCGCAGATACGGATCGACTTTCTGCGCGAGATCGCCCGGCAAAAAGCCGAGCCGCTCGCCCGCCTCGACGGCCGGGCGCGTCAGCACGATGCGTTTGACCTGGTCGCGCTCGAGCGCGTCGACCGCGCAGGCCACCGCGAGATAGGTCTTGCCGGTGCCGGCGGGGCCGACGCCGAACGTGACGTCGTGCGACACGATCTGCTTCAGGTACTCGCGCTGCGCCGGCGTGCGGCCGCGCAGATCCGCGCGTCGCGTGTACAGCTTCGGGCCGTATTCCTCGAAGTCGTCCTCGCTCGCATTGGCGTCGGCGGGCTGGTCGAACGGGTGATCGGGATTGCCGGCGAAGTGCGCGTCGACGGTGTCGCCATTGCCGTTGCCGTTGCCATTCGGGCGATGACGCGCCGGATGGCGCACTTCGATGAGCGCGAGCTGGATGTCGTCGACCGACAAAGGCTCGCGCGCGTTGTTGTAGAAGTTTTCGAGCGCGGTGAGCGCGAGTTTCGCGCCGCGCCCGCGGATCGCGATGCGGTGGCCGCGGCGCTGCAGGGTCACGTCGAGCGCCTGCTCGATCTGCCGCAGATTCTCGTCGAGCGGTCCGCAGAGGTTGGCGAGCCGCGCGTTATCTTCGCGCGGTGCGGTGAATTCCAGAGGCTGCTGAGTGGTCTTCAAGGCGGTGAGTCGATCCTGTCGGTTGCGGTACTCAGAATGTCGTTCAATGCGTCGTCGCGGCGCTGTCGTCGTGAACCATCACGAGTTCACCACGCAGCGAGTGCGGATACGCGTGCACGATCTTCACGTCGACCATCTGACCGATCAGCCGTGCATGCGACGCGACCGGCGCCGGGAAATTGACGACGCGGTTGTTCCCGGTGCGGCCCGCGAGCTCGTTCGGGTCCTTGCGCGCCGGGCGCTCGACCAGAATGCGTTCGACCTTGCCGACCATCGCGTCGCTGATGCGCCGCACGTTCTCTTCGATCGTGGCCTGCAGATGTTGCAGGCGCTTGAGCTTCACCTCGCGCGGCGTGTCGTCGTGCAGGTTCGCGGCCGGGGTACCGGGACGCGGGCTGTAGATGAACGAGAAGCTCGTGTCGTACTTCATCTCTTCGACGAGCGCCATCATCTTCGCGAAGTCTTCCTCGGTCTCGCCGGGGAAGCCGACGATCATGTCCGTCGACAGCGACAGGTCCGGGCGGATCGCGCGCAGCTTGCGGATCACCGACTTGTACTCGAGCACGGTATAGCCGCGCTTCATCGCCATCAGGATGCGGTCGGAGCCGTGCTGCACCGGCAGATGCAGGTGGCTGACGAGCTTCGGCACCTTCGCGTAGGTGTCGATCAGGCGCTGCGTGAACTCCTTCGGATGCGACGTCGTGTAGCGGATCCGTTCGATGCCGGGGAGGTCCGCGACGTATTCGATCAGCGTCGCGAAGTCGGCGATCTCGGTCGAACCCACGGTCGGCGCGCCGCCGAATTTTCCACGATAAGCGTTCACGTTCTGACCGAGCAGCGTGACTTCGCGCACGCCCTGGTCGGCGAGGCCGGCGATTTCGGTCAGCACGTCGTCGAGCGGACGCGACACTTCCTCGCCGCGCGTGTACGGCACGACGCAGTAGCTGCAGTACTTGCTGCAGCCTTCCATGATCGACACGAACGCGCTCGGACCTTCGACGCGCGCCGGCGGCAGGTGATCGAACTTCTCGATTTCGGGAAACGAAATATCGACCTGCGCGCGGCCGCTCGCGCGGCGCTCGTCGATCATCTGCGGCAGGCGGTGCAGCGTTTGCGGACCGAACACGATATCGACGTACGGCGCGCGCGCGACGATCGATGCGCCTTCCTGACTCGCGACGCAGCCACCCACGCCAATGATCAGATTCGGATTCGCGTCCTTCAGCTCGCGTACGCGGCCGAGGTCGGAGAAGACTTTTTCCTGCGCTTTTTCGCGCACCGAGCAGGTATTGAACAGGATCACGTCGGCGTCTTCCGGCGTGTCGGTCTTGACGAGTCCTTCAGCGGCACCGAGCACGTCGACCATCTTGTCGGAGTCGTACTCGTTCATCTGGCAGCCAAAGGTCTTTACATAAACTTTCTTGGTCATCGAATTTCGCCGGTCGCAGTGGTTAACCTGGGGGCGTCGTAAAAAGGTGAAGGAGGCCGCGGCGCGGGGCAGCGCGGAGCGTGATGGCCGGCTTGCGCGTGTCTTTGCAGCGTAACTGCATATTATAGCCCTTCACGCAACGGGGGTTTCGGCGCTCATTGGCCGGTCCGGCGGCAGTCCCAGCAGGCTTTCCAGTTCATCTGATACCTGCGCGAAGCGCTCGGCGAGGAAATCGAGCAGCACGCGCACGCGCGGCGCCATGAAGCGATTGCGGTGATACAGCGCGTGCAGCGGCGCATCGGGGTAGCGCCATTCCGGCAGCAGGATCTTCAGGCGGCCGGCGCGCAGGTCCGCTTCCACGTCCCACATCGATTTGATCGCGATGCCGTAGCCGCGCAGCGCCCATTCGCGCGCGACCGCGCCGTCGTTGGTTTCGCGCGCCGCTTCGAACGGCACGCTGTAGTGCTGCACCTCGTCACCGCGCGTGAAGCGCCATTCGCTGGCCGGCCCCGATGCGGTGCCGAGCACGATGCAGTCGAAATTGGCGAGGTCGAGCGGGTCCTTCGGCTCGCCGCGACGCCCGACGTATTCCGGTGATGCGCACAGCACCCGCCGGTTCGGCGCGAGCCGGCGCGCGACCAGCGAGCTGTCCTGCGGCACGCCGAAGCGGATCGCCAGATCGATGTCCTCCTGCACGAGATTGGCCAGCGCATCCGACAGCGTCAACGCGAACGTCACGTCCGGGTACAGCGCGTTGAATTCGTCGAGCCAGTGCATCAGCAGGTTGCGGCCGAAGTCCGAGGTCGCCGACACCCGCACCTTGCCGCGCACGACGCCCTGGCCCGCTTGCAGCGCGGCTTCGGCGTCGTCCAGCGATTGCAGCGCCTGGCGGCAGCAGTTCAGGTAGAGGCGGCCTTCTTCGGTGAGCCGTAGCTGCCGCGTGGTGCGCTCGAACAGGCGCGCTTTGAGCCTCGCTTCCAGTTTCGCGAGCCGCGCGCTCGCCGCGGCGGGTGTCAGGCCCATCTTGCGGCCCGCCGCCGACAGGCTGCCTTGCTGCGCCGCTTCGACGAAGAGGCGGATGTCGCCGAGGTTATCCATCGCTGGCTTTCAAGCAGAATTTGAAAATGCTTCAAATACTACGCCAATTATCAAATTGGCGTCACGCCGCGACAATGCAGCCGTCGAAACTCCGCTGCTGTCCTTCGTCATCGAATTCGTGACGGCGGCGCGCCAGGTCTTTCAACCCAAACCCTGATCCCACCTCATTCCCGGAGCGGAAAAATGCCCATTCCATTACTCGCGCTCGCGATTAGCGCATTCGCCATCGGTACCACCGAATTCGTCATCATGGGCCTGTTGCCCGAAGTGGCGCGTGATCTGGCCGTGTCGATCCCGTCCGCTGGCCTGCTCGTCAGCGGCTATGCGCTCGGCGTCGCGGTCGGCGCGCCACTGCTCGCGGTAGTCACGAGCAGGATGTCGCGCAAGTTCGCGCTGCAGCTGCTGATGGGCGTGTTCATCGTCGGCAATGTGTTGTGCGCGGTGGCGCCGGGCTATTCGGTGCTGATGATCGCGCGCGTCGTGACCTCGTTCGCGCACGGCTCGTTCTTCGGCATTGGCGCGGTGGTCGCGGCCTCGCTCGTGCCGGCCGAAAAGCGCGCGAGCGCGATCGCGCTGATGTTCACGGGCCTAACGCTCGCGAACGTGCTCGGCGTGCCGTTCGGCACCTTCATCGGCCAGCAGTTCGGCTGGCGGGCGGCGTTCTGGATCGTCAGCGGCTTCGGCGTGCTGTCGCTCGCGGGCATCAGCGCGCTGGTGCCGAACCGCCACGACACCGGCCCCGCCGGCCTCGCCCACGAAGTGCGCGTGCTGCAAGACCCGCAAGTGTGGAGCGCCCTCGCGATGACGGTGCTCGGCTTCGGGGGCGTGTTCGTCGTGTTCACCTATATCGTGCCGATCCTCGAGCAGGTGAGCGGTTTTTCGCCGCGCGGCGTGACGCTGATCCTCGTGCTGTTCGGCGTGGGCCTGACGGTCGGCAACATGGTCGGCGGCAAGCTTGCGGACCGCGCGCTGATGCCGTCGCTGATGGGCATTCTCGCCGCGCTCGCGGTCGTGATGGCGATCTTCGCGCGCACCAGCCATTCGCAAGCGGCTGCCGCGATCACGGTGTTCGTGTGGGGCATCGCGGCGTTCGCGACGGTGCCCCCGTTGCAGATGCGCGTGGTCGAGAAGGCGGCCGCCGCGCCGAATCTCGCATCGACGCTGAACATCGGCGCGTTCAACGTCGGCAATGCGGCGGGTGCGTGGCTCGGCGGTCTCGTGATCAATCACGGTCACGCGCTCGATACCTTGCCGTGGGTTGCCGCCGCGGTCAGCGTTGCCGCGCTGCTGCTGACGTGGTTCGCGGCGCGCATGGATGCGCCGGCGCGCGCGCTCGCGCAAAGCGCGTGAGTCGTCAGTTGCTTGCCTCCGCCATGCTGATAACAGTGTGAAGATAACTTCGTTGGGTGCGGCGAAAGCCGATGCTATCTTGCTTCCACTTACTGCTCTTGCGCCGCCTGGCGGCGCTCTGGAGGCCAATATGCATTCCCCGCTCGCGCTGGTCCGCGATCCGTCTGCCGACACCGACGCGGCGCCACGCTCCGCCGAACCCTTCGATGCGCTCGAACAGCTGGTCGGCGTGAATCTGGCGCGGTTGCGCGCCGAACGGCAGCTTTCGCTCGATGCGCTGGCGCGCGCGTCAGGCGTGTCGCGCGCGATGCTCGCGCAGATCGAATCGGCGCGCAGCGTGCCGTCGATCAAGGTGCTGTGCAAGGTCTCGGCGGCGCTGAAGGTGTCGGTGGCGGCGTTCCTGCGGCGTCACGCGACCAACGGCTTCGAGCATCTGCCGGCCGAGCGCTCGGCCCGCGTGGTCAGCGCGAACGGTCGCTACTCGGTGCGGCCGCTGTGTCCCGACGACGAGTCGATCGCCGCCGAGTTTCACGAACTGCGGATCGCCCCGCTGCATACCGAAGCGGGCGTGCGCCGCGCGCCTGGCACGACGGTGAATCTGGTGGTCAGCGACGGTACGCTCGAAGTCAGCGTGCACGACCAGCGTCAACTGCTCGCGACCGGCGACGCGCTCGTGTTCGACGCCGACCAGCCGCACAGCCTGCGCAATCCCGGCGACACCGAGGCGCGCGCGTTTCGCGTGACGCTGCGGGCTGAGACGCCGCCGCGCTGGGAAGTGCCGGCCGCGGGCGCCGCACGCGACGAAGCCGCACGCGAAGGTGTGCCGGGTTGAGAATCGACGGCGTCCGAGGTTCAAGCACGGGTCAGGGCGTCGATGCAGGTCAAATGCAATGAGTAGGGTCTTTGTTCGTCGCGCTGCAGCGCTCGCGCGACTGTTGTATGCTTCGCCCGCCGGTCGAACCGGCAATCAGTGCGTCTTCAGGGCGGGGTGAAATTCCCCACCGGCGGTGGGCCGGCAGCGCGACAGCGTGAGCCGGCAAGCCCGCGAGCGCCCGCATCGCTTAGCCTTCGGCATAGCGCAGACAGGAGCGGGGTCAGCAGATCTGGTCAGAAGCCAGAGCCGACGGTCATAGTCCGGATGGAAGAAGATGTGCAGATAGTCATGTGCGTTCCGCGACGCCGCCTGTAGCCGGGTGGCGTATCAGCGTCCGCTTCCGCGCGGCGCCTGGGCGGCGCGTGTCAGTCTGTTTGCAATGCCCTGAAACGTTTCTCGCCCAACTTTTGCGATGAGCGTTTCAACTATGTCCTTTGCTACTTTTCCTGCTCCGTCGACGATTGCAGACGATGCCTTCGCCGATCTCCCGCTGCTTGCCACCGAAGCCGTTCCGCCGCGTATCGCCGCCGCCTTGCAGGCGCTGCGCGAGGGCCGTGCCGTGGTGCTGCAGGACGACCACGACCGCGAGAACGAAGCCGATCTGATCGTCGCGGCCGAGCGCCTGTCGGTCGAAACAATGGCGCTGCTGATCCGGGAATGCAGCGGCATCGTCTGCCTGTGCCTGCCCGATGACAGGATCCGCGCGCTCGAACTGCCGCCGATGGCCGTCAACAACGAAAGCCGTCACGGCACCGCGTTCACGGTGTCGATCGAAGCGCGCGAAGGCGTCAGCACCGGCGTGTCCGCGCAGGATCGCGTGACCACGATCCGCGCCGCGATCGCCGATACGGCCAAACCCGCCGACATCGTGCGCCCCGGCCACGTGTTCCCGCTGCGCGCGATGCCGGGCGGCGTGCTGGCGCGGCGCGGCCACACCGAAGGCACCGTCGATCTGGCGATTCTCGCGGGCCTGAAGCCGGCCGGCGTGCTGTGCGAACTGATGAGCGCCGACGGCACGATGACGCGCGGCGCGGACGTCGAGCGCTTCGCCGCGCAACACGATCTGCCGATGCTGACGATCGCCGAGCTGGTCGAGTTTCGCGAGTCGCTCGCGCAGGTGCGCGAGGGCGCGATGGACGAGGCTTGACGGGCCGTCCATCGAGCGGCACGCGACGCCATGACGCAAAAAACCGGTTCTTCTTCCGAAGAACCGGTTTTTTTTATCGGCGTTGCGCAAAACCGCTACGACTGCACGTCGCCGAATTCGCCGCGCACGCCCGCCTCGATGAGCGCCGGCAGTTCATCCATATGCTTGATGATTCGCGTGATACCCATCGCGCGCAGCGCATCCGCGTAGCCGTCCGGAATATGGCTCGCGCCGACGAACGCGATCGTCTTCATGCCGGCCGCGCGCGCCGCGTTCAACCCCGCGACGCTGTCCTCGACGACGAGGCAACGCGCCGGCACGACGCCAAGCGTCGTGGCCGCGAACAGATAGACGTCTGGATACGGCTTCGGCCGCGCGACCTGCTCGGCGCTGAACACGCGCTCGCCGAAAATCTGCTGCAGACCCGCGCGCCGTACCGATGCGGCGACGCGCGACATACGGCTGTTCGACACGACCGCAGCCGGCAGCGTCACGCGTTGCAGCGCGTCGCGCACGCCGTGGATCGGACCGAGCGACGCGGCGAGCGCGAGCTCGACATGGTGCTCGATCGTGTCGAGGAAGTTCACAGGCAGCGTAATGTCGAACTGCGTTTCGAGGCCGGCGAGAAAGCGCGAGGTTTGCTGGCCGAACGCGGTTTTGACGACGGGGGCGAAATCGATGCCGGGGAAGGTGGCCGTCAGCGTGTCGAACATCACGCGATCGGCGATGACTTCACTGTCGACGAGCACGCCGTCGCAGTCACAGATGAGGTGGTCGATCATGCCTGAAAAACGGTAAGCGCAAAGCGCGCGGGCGGCGGGTTGCGGGCCCGCGCGCCGGGATGAAAAGCGTCATCATACGTACTTTCGGACCGCGTCCTTTTGGCGTTCTGCGTGCCCGCGGCCTTACGGCGTATCGGCCCAGGCCTTCGCCGCGCGGATCGCGCGCTGCCAGCCATCGAGGCAGGCCCTGACCTCCGCATGCGGTAGCGCCGGCGTGAAGCGGTGCTCGAGCTTCCACTGGCTTTTCAACTCGTCGATGTCCTTCCAGTAGCCCACCGCAAGACCGGCCAGATAGGCGGCGCCGAGTGCGGTGGTCTCGGACACCTGGGGGCGCACCGTGTCGACGCCGAGGATGTCCGCCTGGAACTGCATCAGCAGGTTGTTCGCGCAGGCGCCGCCATCCACGCGCAACTCGCCGATGCGAATGCCCGAGTCGGCTTCCATCGCCTTCAGCACGTCGAGCGATTGATAGGCGATCGAATCGAGCGCCGCGCGCGCGAGATGCGCGGAGGTCGTGCCGCGCGTGACGCCGAACAGCGTGCCGCGCGCATGCGCGTTCCAGTGCGGCGCGCCGAGGCCGGCGAACGCGGGCACGAGATACACGCCGTCGCAATGCGGCACGCCGCGCGCGAGCGTTTCGATTTCCGCCGCGTTCCTGATGATGCCGAGGCCGTCGCGCAGCCACTGCACCACGGCGCCGCCGATGAAGATGCTGCCTTCGAGCGCGTAGTCGATACGCTCGCCGATCTGCCAGGCGATCGTCGTGACGAGATTGTTGTTCGATTCGATCGGTTTGGCGCCCGTGTTCATCACGAGGAAGCAGCCGGTGCCGTAGGTGTTCTTGACCATGCCGGACTCGGTGCACATCTGGCCGAACAGCGCGGCGTGCTGATCGCCGGCGATGCCCGCGAGTGGAATCTTCGACGCGAACACGGTGGTCACCGTCGGTCCATACACCTCCGACGACGGCCGTACTTGCGGCAGCATGCTGCGCGGAATGTCGAGCGCGGCGAGCAGTTCGTCGTCCCACTTCAGGGTGTGGATGTTGAACAGCATCGTGCGCGACGCGTTGGTCACGTCGGTGACGTGCAGCGCGCCCTTCGTGAAATTCCACATCAGCCAGCTGTCGACGGTGCCGAACGCGAGCCGGCCCTGACGCGCTTTTTCGCGCGCGCCTTCGACGTTGTCGAGAATCCAGCGGATTTTGGTCGCCGAGAAATACGAGTCGATCGGCAAGCCGGTCTTCGCGCGCACGCTCGCTTCGAGACCCTGCGCTTTCAGGTCGTCGCAGAAGTCGGCGGTGCGGCGGTCCTGCCAGACGATCGCGTTGTAGATCGGATGGCCGGTTTCGCGATCCCACACGATCGTGGTTTCGCGCTGGTTCGTGATGCCGATCGCCGCGATCGACGTGCCGTTCATGCCGGCTCGAGTGACCGCCTCGGCGGCGACGCCAGCCTGCGTCGACCAGATTTCCTGCGGATCGTGCTCGACCCAGCCCGGGTGCGGGTAGATCTGCTGGAATTCCTTTTGTGCGCTCGACACGACGTTGCCGCGCCGGTCGAACAGCATCGCGCGCGAGCTGGTGGTGCCTTGGTCAAGCGCGAGAACGTACTGATCCAGCATTGTCTCTTCTCCATGCATGTTACGGATCGCCGGATTGCTGGCCGGCGATGCGAGCGGCGTGTTGTCGTGAGCGGGCCGCCATAGTGTGAGGGCGCATGCCGGTGTCGTCCAGCCGAAGCTGCGGTGGGGCCGGCCCGGGACGCGCGGATGGCGTGCGCCGTTTCTACGGGCTCGCGCCGTTTGCTTCACCCGGCATTGGCGCCGTGTTGTGTTTGCAGCCGCTTTTGTCGGGGCATGCCAGTTTGCCCGGCCGGGCGGCCTACGCGCTCTGCCGGGCCGGTTCGTGCGCGAACCACGCGTCGATCTCGCGCGTAACCTCATCGAGCGTGCCCGGCTCGACGTGCAGGCCGAGCTTCGAGCGCCGCCACAGCACGTCCTGCGCGGTGCGGGCCCATTCGGTATCGCGCAGATAAACCAGTTCGGCTTCGTGCAGTCCCGGCGCGAACTCGCGACCGAGCTCGGCGCGCGAGCGCGCGAGGCCGATCACGCGATTCGCGCGCGTGCCATACGCGCGCGCGAGCCGATGCGCGAGCGACGCCGGCAGCCACGCATGCTCGCGCGAGAACTCACCGAGGAAGCGATTGAAGTTCGCCTGTGCGATGTCGCCGCCCGGCAGCGGCGCGTCGACGGTCCACGCGGACCCGCCGTGGCGCAGCGCGTCGGTGAGCGTATCGACGGCCTGCTCGGCGAGCTTGCGAAACGTCGTGATCTTGCCGCCGAACACCGACAGCAGCGGCGCCTGTTCCGCGGGCGCGTCGAGTTCGAGCGAGTAGTCGCGCGTGACCGCCGACGGATTGTCCGCGTTCTCGTCCTCCAGCAGCGGGCGTACGCCCGAATAGCTCCAGCGCACGTCGGCCGGCGAGATCTTCTGCCTGAAGTAGCGGTTGATCGAATCGCACAGATACTGCGTTTCGTTGGCGTCGATCGCGACTTGCGACGGGTCGCCGCGATATTCGAGGTCGGTGGTGCCGATCAGCGTGTAGTCGTGCTCGTAGGGAATCGCGAAGATGATCCGCTTATCGGCGTTCTGGAAGATGTACGCGTGGTCGTGCTCGAACAGGCGCCGCGTGACGATGTGGCTGCCCTTGACGAGCCGCACGCTATGCGCCGATGGCCGGCCGAGCGCGCCCTTCAGCAGCTCGCCGACCCACGGGCCCGCCGCGTTGGCGATCGCGGCGGCGCGCACGTCGAGCGTCGTGCCGTCCGCGCGTTGCAGTTGCGCGCGCCATTCGCCGCCGGCGCGCTCTGCGTTGACCAGTTTCGTACGGGTGAGGATCGTCGCGCAGCGCTCGTGCGCGTCGAGCGCGTTCAGGACGACGAGGCGCGCGTCGTTGACCCAGCCGTCCGAATAAACGAAGCCGCGCTTGATCGTTTCGACGAGCGGCGCGCCGGCCGGATGCCGGCTCATCACGATGCCGCGCGAGCCCGGCAGCAGCTCACGTTTGGCCAGATGGTCGTACAGGAACAGACCCGCGCGGATCAGCCAGGCGGGGCGCAGATCCGGCATATGCGGCATCACGAAGCGCAGCGGCCAGATGATGTGCGGCGCCGCGCGCAGCAGCGTCTCGCGCTCCTGCAGCGCCTTGCGCACGAGCCCGAACTCGCGGTACTCGAGGTAGCGCAGGCCGCCGTGGATCAGCTTGGTACTCGCCGACGAGGTGTGCGCGGCCAGATCGTCCTGCTCGCACAGCAGCACCGCCAGGCCGCGGCCGGCCGCGTCGCGGGCGATGCCGGCGCCGTTGATCCCGCCACCGACGACGAGCAAATCGTATTTCGTGCCTTGCGTCACCTGGTGAGCCTCTGCATCGAATCTGGGAGTAAGTTGGAAAACTAATTGAACGAAGCATGTTCGTTTTCGAACTTTAATGAACATATTCGAAAAAGTAAAGTTCGCTTCGACCCGAGCGAGCCGGGATCGAGTGGCACGGGAGTGGCACAACGCGCGACCGCGGACGATACTCTCGGTAGCAGCCATTTCGAGGTGATGTATGCGTGGACTTTTGATGATCGGCGCGGCGGCGCTTCTGGCGGGATGCGTGAGTACGCCGAGTCTGGAAGGGACGAGGGGCGCAACGTCGTTCGAGGCGTTACAAAAGATGTGCTCGCCGCAAACCGTCGACTACGGCAGCGACGCGCAGAACGTCTATGAGACGTTCTTCGATGCCTATGTGGCGAACCGGCGCGGCCGGCTGTCGAATGACGACTTCTGCGCGTTCCAGGCATCGATCGCGCAGCGCCATGCGAGCGAGGCGACGAGCAGCGATCCGAAGGTGCGCAATCAGTGGGTCGAGTTCTTCAACGAGCAGCGCGCAAGGGCGATCAGCTGGCGTGCGAGTGCCGATCCGACCTTGCGTAACGGGTAAGCAGCAGCGGGTTGACCGGCGAGCCGGTTCACTTGTGCGGCGCCAACGCTCCGCGCCACAGCATGCGCAAAAGCTGCGCGAACACGGCTTCACGTGACGGCTGCGGCGCTCCGTCGCCGGCGGAATCCGCCTGTGGCGCGGCCGACGGCGGTAGCTGGTTCGCGAGCGCGAGCATCGTGAAGCCGTGCAGGCTCGTCCAGTACGTATAGCCGATCAGGCGCGGATCGCCTTCGAGAATACCCGCCTCGACGAGCCGCTCGAAGTGCGCTTCCAGCAGACGCCACGCGCGCTGCGACGCCGCGGTCAGTTCAGGGTAAGCGCCTCGCTGTTGCGGCGTCTGATCGAACATCAAACGGTAGGCGTGCGGTTCATCGAGCGCGAAGTCGACGTAGGCCCGGCTGACGGCGCTGTGATCGATGGCGGGGGCGTTCGCGGGGATGCCGCGCGCGGCCGCTTCGAGGCGCGCGGCGAAGCGGTTGAACGCGGCGGCGCGGACCATCGCCAGAATTTCTTCCTTGTCGCGGAAATAGCGATACGGTGTCATCGCGCTGCAGCCGAGCTCCTTCGCCAGTTCGCGCATCGTCACGCCTTGCGCGCCGCGGGTCGCAAATGCGTTTTCGGCGACGCGTCGCATGGCTTCGCGATACTGCTGGATGTCGTCGGCGGAGAGCGTCTTGGGCATGCGCGAGGGCGGGGAAGTCCGTCGCGTGAATTTACTGTGTAAATGAGATGCGCACAACAAAGGGCCGCGAAGGTGGCCCGCTGTCAGGGGAATTGGACGATACGAGACCGGTAGTCGCGAGCGAAGCGCGCGGCACATCCGCCAGGGCGGCGCGGATACGCCGCCAACGGCTCTCGGATCGAACGACAGGAAATCTCAGGAAAAACGTTTGATGGCCCGCAATGCGGTGTCGCCGGTTTCGGTCACGCGCCATTCTTCGTTGCCCGATGCGAGGCGCTCGAGTTGCACCAGTTGGCGTTCGAGCAACGCATCGAGTTCTTCTCGGTCCATTTCGACCTGGTTGGGGGCGTCCTTGACGAGTAACAACGTGGCGAATTCATGCGGACTCAGCATCGTTCTCTCCATGTCAGCAAATTGCGGACAGCCTTGCAGTCGACCGGCAGGCCGGGGCGGGGTCCGCTAAGGATCAGGGCGGGAGGTACGGCTTACACGACAGATTCACAAACCGACGCCGTGCGAAACTCGCAACGCACGTTGGGGAACTGGAGTGTAGGCGAGCACCGATGAAACGCCAACCTGGTCCCCGTAAATTTTCCATTTGACAATTGGTCGCGCGATAGGCGGTCCGGCCCCGCAGCCAGATTCTTGATTTCACGCGAGGTTTTGCGTGCGCCGCAGCATGGCGGAGATCGCCTGGAATTATCCGGCGATATAGATTTGACAATTCGCGGCGTTCAGCGCTTCGGCCATGTCGGCGGCCGGCGCGGCGTCGGTGAACAATGCGTCGATCTGCTCCAGATGTCCCTGGCGAACTAGCGCCGGGCGGCCAAACTTGGAGTGATCCGCGGCGAGGAACACGGTGCGTGCGTGCTCGATGATCGCCTCGGCGACACGCACTTCGCGCGTGTCGAAATCGCGCAGCGTACCGTCCGTTTCGATGCTCGACGTGCCGATGATCGCGAAATCGACTTTGAACTGCCGGATGAAGTCGATCGCCAGTTCACCGACGATGCCCTTATCCCACGGCCGCACGATGCCCCCCGTCACCAGCACTTCGCAATCCGGGTAGCCGCTCATCATGCTCGCGACGTTCAGATTGTTCGTGATCACGCGCAGTCCACGGTGGCGGTTCAGCGCGCGTGCCACTTCCTCGGTGGTCGTGCCGAGGTTGATGAAGAGCGATGCCTGATCGGGAATGTGAGTGGCGACTAGCGCCGCGATGCGTCTTTTCTCTTCATGAAACATGCGCTGGCGCGCGGTGTAGGAGACGTTCTCGGAACTGGTCGGCAGACTGGCGCCGCCGTGATAGCGGCGCAGCAGATTCATATCGGCGAGCCAGTTGACGTCGCGGCGGATCGTCTGCGGGGTGACGTCGAAGTGGCTCGCGAGGTCGTCCACGGTCACGAAGCCGTCGCGTTGCACCCACTCCAGCAATTCCTGTTGCCGGGCGTTGAGAGTCAGGCGGGGGTCTCGTGTCATGTGTCTCGGGTGGTGGCTGTCGTGTCGGCGTGGTCCGTCGTGATCATCGAGCGGCTGGCAGAAAGCCCGCCGTCGACGAACACGATTGCGGCTATTGTAAAACCATCGCGCCCCTTGTCCGCCAACTCGCCGCGAATGCTCCGAACCTGCTCGAACCTTCATTCAGGTGCAATACGCATTTATTCATTTGATAAATGAATTTGTTTTTTGGCGCCCTTCGCGATGCAATCCTGGGTTCCGCGATTTACCTGCTTTACAACCTTTCCCATGATGTCCGGCGACTTTTTCGTGCCGGCCCGCGCTTTCGAGAGTGTTCGACATGACTGGCTTCAGCAACTGGCAAAACCCTTATCCGACGCAACGTCTGCCCGTATTCGCACGCAATATCGTTTCGACCTCGCATCCGCTCGCGGCGCAGGCCGGGCTGCGCATGTTGTGGAAGGGCGGCAATGCCGTCGACGCGGCCATCGCGGCCGCCGCAGCGATCACGGTGGTCGAGCCGGTGTCGTGCGGCCTGGGCGGCGACGCGTTCGCGCTCGTGTGGGACGGCAAGAAGCTGCATGGTCTGAACGCGTCGGGCGTGTCGCCGGCTGCGTGGAACGTCGATTACTTCAAGCGCAAATACGGCGAGGAAAACGGCTTCGCGAAACAGCCGAAGCGGGGCTGGGACGCCGTCACGGTGCCGGGCGTGATCGCCGGTTGGGAAGCGCTGCACCAGAAGTTCGGCAAGCTGCCGTTCGCCGAGCTGATGGAGCCGGCTATCGAGATCGCCGAGCGCGGTCACGCGGTGGCGAGCATCGTCGCCTACAAATGGGCGGCCGCGGTGCCGGAACTGAAGGATCAGCCGGGCTTCGCGCAGACCTTCATGCCGCGCGGACGCGCGCCTGAGGTCAGCGAGCTGGTGCGCTTGCCCGGTCACGCGAAGACGCTGCGCCTGATCGCCGAGCAGGGTCCGCGCGCGTACTACGAAGGCGAGATCGCCGAGCGGATCGCCGCGTTCGCGCGCGAAGGCGGCGCCGCGCTGAGCGCCGACGATCTCCGCAACTACCGCGCGGACTGGGTCGAGCCGATCGGCAAGGACTATCGCGGCTACACCGTGCATGAGATTCCGCCGAACGGCCAGGGCATCGCGGCGCTGGTTGCGCTCGGCATCCTCGAGAAGTTCGACGTGAAGTCGCTGAAGGTCGATAGCGTCGAGTCGCAGCATCTGCAGATCGAAGCGATGAAGCTCGCGTTTGCCGACCTGTATCGCTATGTGGCCGATCCGCGGTCGATGGAAGTCACGCCCGAGCAGATGCTCGACGACGCGTACCTGAGCTCGCGCGCGAAGCTGATCGATCCGAAGCGGGCGACGCACTTCGACTTCGGCATGCCGAAGGCGGGCGGCACCATCTACATGTCGGCCGCGGACGAGAGCGGCATGATGGTCAGCTTCATCCAGTCGAACTACATGGGCTTCGGCTCGGGTGTGGTGGTGCCGGACAGCGGCATCGCGCTGCAGAACCGCGGCTGCGGCTTCTCGATGGATCCGAAGTCGCCGAACGTCGTCGAGGGCGGCAAGCGGCCGTTCCACACGATCATCCCGGCGTTCCTCACGCAGCAGGTGAACGGCCAGCAGCAAGCGGTGATGAGCTTCGGCGTGATGGGCGGCGACATGCAGCCGCAAGGCCATCTGCAAACGGTGGTGCGCATGCTCGACTACGCTCAGCAGCCGCAGGCCGCGTGCGACGCGCCGCGCTGGAAGGTCAACCGCGACTTCACGGTCGATATCGAGTCGACGCTCGATCCGAAGACCACCGAGGGCCTGCAGAAGCTCGGCCACACGATCAAGTCGGTCGACGATCCGTACATGGACTTCGGCTCCGGCCAGTTCATCTGGCAACTCGATCGCAACGAGCCGGAGCGCGGCTACGTGGCGGCCAGCGACAGCCGCCGCGACGGTCTTGCCGCCGGCTTCTAGGCCACGACGAGGCAACGCCCGGGGCCGAGGTCCGCACCGGGACTCAGGTCCGACGCCCGGGTAACACATAACGAACGCGCGGCATGGCGTATGCCGCGCTATTGCGCGCCCGCCAGCCGCCTCGCTGACCCAGGCGGTGCCGCACCTACCACAGCTATCACGCAGCAGACAGGCAGGAGACCATCATGAACACCCCCGCGTCGTACTCGACGACCGCTTTCCCCCACGCCGCGCCGCTTTCGAAAGCGATGGTGCGGCGGATCGTTTTCTCGTCGTCGATCGGTAACGCGCTCGAGTGGTTCGACTTCCTGGTCTACGGCTACTTCGCGACGATCATCGCGAAACAGTTCTTCCCGATGCAGGACGAGTGGCTGTCGACGCTGCTCGCGATCGCCACTTTCGGCCTCTCGTTCCTGATGCGCCCGCTCGGCGCGATCGTGCTCGGCGTGTACGGCGACCGCAAGGGCCGCAAGGCGGCGCTCACGCTCGCGATCGCGCTGATGATGGTCGGTACTTTCACGATGGCCGTGATGCCGCCGTTTTCGACGATCGGTCTTGCGGCGCCGCTGCTGGTGCTGCTGGCGCGGCTCGTGCAGGGCTTCGCGGTCGGCGGCGAGTTCGGCAGCGCGACCGCGTTCATGGTCGAGCACAGCGCGACCCGGCGCGGCTACTACGCGAGCTGGCAGTTCGCGAGCCAGGGTCTCGCGGCGATCACCGCGGCGGCCTTCGGTTCGCTGCTGACCGCGTGGCTGCCGGCCGAGCATCTGAACAGCTGGGGCTGGCGTGTGCCGTTCGTGTTCGGTCTGCTGGTCGGGCCGGTCGGCTACTACATCCGCTCGCATCTCGACGAGACGCCCGAATTCCTCGCATTGCGTGAAGAACGCGCGGCTCGCGAGGCGGCCGGCGAGCACAAGGTCGTCAGCGGAACGAAGGACGCGTCGTTCTCGAATCAGTGGGTCAACCTGCTGCTCGCGATCGGCATGGTTGCGCAGTCGACGGTCGGCGTGTACGTGCTGCAGCTCTACATGCCGCTTTACG
Organism: Paraburkholderia sp. MM5384-R2; assembly: GCF_014201025.1. Classification (NCBI taxonomy): domain Bacteria; kingdom Pseudomonadati; phylum Pseudomonadota; class Betaproteobacteria; order Burkholderiales; family Burkholderiaceae; genus Paraburkholderia; species Paraburkholderia sp. MM5384-R2. Next base: position 34,466 of record NZ_JACHDI010000013.1, on the reverse strand, counting down.
CGGTCAAGCAGCTGCATATGGCGGCGGCCGCGTCGTTCGGCGTGGTCGTGCTGAACGGCGGCATGCAGTTCATCTTCTCGCCGATCATGGGCGCGCTGTCCGATCGCATCGGCCGAATTCGCATCATGCTGAGCACGTCGATCCTGATGGGCCTGCTGATCTATCCGATGTTCGCATGGCTGCAGACACATCCGACGATTGGCTGGCTGCTCGTGCTGCAAGGCGTCGCCGGTATTTTCAAGGCCTCGTACTCGGGGCCGATGCCCGCGCTGATGTCGGAGATCTTCCCGACCGAGGTGCGCTCGACTGGCCTTTCAATCGGTTACAGCATCGGTGTGACGATCTTCGGCGGTTTCGCGCCGACCATCGTCGAAACCTTCATTCATTTGACCGGCGACAAACTCGCGCCAAGTTATTACGTCCTGCTCGCGACGGTGCTTTCGGGCGTATCGCTGATCATCGTCGCGCTGCGCATGCGTCGCGTGCGTCCCATCCCGGGCGACGTCCAACCTGCCTGAGGAAGAGGGGCCCGCCCAAGGGGGCCGCCCAAGGGGGCCCGCCTAGGGCGCCCGCCCGTGTCCCCAACCCCGACGGGTCTGATGTCTGTCCGAAAAGCCAGCCTTTTGGGCTGGCTTTTTTTGCCTTGCGCACATGTTTTAACACGTTGGAAGATTTCGACTATCTTGAAATCGGAACTGCGTCGATGCGGCATGGTCTGTGCTGTGTGATCTGCATGGTCGGATATCTCCGGCTAAGATGCAGAGTACAAGGGCCCAACTCTAATTCACGGCGTTGTATCCGACACGCAGAAACATCACGGCGAGCGCGGTGGCAGTTGCGAAGAACTCCACGGGTCGGTACAGCATGGGAGCAAGACACGATGCACACAGAGCTGAACCATGTCATGCCCTGGCGGATCGAAGACATCGATCTGACGCGCATTGACCGTCAGAAGGCCGCGGCCAACGAGGACCTGCTGCTGTTGTTGTGCGCGGCTTCGTTCATCGAAAGCGGCACCGATCTCTACACCAGCAATCTGAGTACGTTTTTCAACGACGACCCCGAGGTCTCGGCCTGGCTCAACCACGAGTGGGAGCCCGAGGAAATGCAGCACGGCCGGGCGCTGAAGACCTATATCGCGTATGTATGGCCCGAGTTTGACTGGGACACCGCGTTCCGCAATTTCATGGGCGAGTATTCGCTCACGTGCTCGATCGAGGATTTCGAAAAGACCCGCGCGCTGGAGATGGTCGCGCGTTGCGTAGTCGAAACGGGTACCGCGACGCTGTATCGCGCGATCAACGAGTGCTCGGACGAAGCGGTCCTCAAGCAGATCACCGACAACATCCGCACCGACGAGGTCCGTCACTACAAGCACTTTTTCAGGTACTTCAAGAAGTACAACCGGATCGAGGGCAACGGTAGGCTCGCGGTGCTCGGCGCGTTGATGCGTCGCGTGATGGAAATCAAGAACGAAGATTCGGAGATCGCGTTGCGGCACGTGTTCGCGATTCGCTATCCGGAGCGCGTGCACGACTCCGCGTATAACCGCGAGCGCGCGGCGCGCATCAACAAGCTGGTGCGCCGTAATCTGTCCGCCGACATGTGCGTGAAGATGCTGCTCAAGCCGCTCGATCTGCCGGCGCGCATTCAGCCGGGCGTGCATTATCCGCTCGCGAAGATCACGCAGCACGTATTCTTTCGCTGAGCAATCGAACGTTGCGCGAGACCTCGGCTGAATGCAGCTGCAACGACCTGACGAAGCGAACCGGAGCCCGCTCATGCGGGCTTTGGTTTTTCCGAGGCATGATGGAGCTTTACCGACTACTTCGACTGGATCGATGGCATGAGCGCTTCCTCCTCCGCATCTACGTCCGCGCGTCCGCTCGAACAGATCGTGTTCGACGAATGGCCGGCCAACGTGCGCGCGTTGTTCGACGGTTCGTCGCTTGCGGACAAGCTGGGCTTCACCGCGTCGCTACTGAGCGTCGACGCGAACGGCCACGTGCGCACATCTCTGCTGAGCGTCGGCGAACTCTATGCGCCCGACTCGCGCACGCTGTGCATCGCGCTATGGCCGCAGGCGCGCGCGACGCGCGCGATCGCGCAAAACGGGCGCGCGGCGCTGAGCTTCGTCTGCGATGCGGCGTTCTATCAGGTGCAGTTGCGTGTCGCGCCGCTGCCCGGTGTTGCTGGCGACGACAGCGGCCTCGTCTATCTGCTCGGCTCGATCGACACAGCGGAAGCGCAAAGCGTCCGTTATGCGCGCCTCACGGGCGGCATCACGTTCGAATTGCAAGGAGAGGGGAGTGTGGTGTTCGAGCGATGGGAACGGCAGGTCGAGCATTTGAAGCAGGCTGCCGCCGCGAGCAGCCGTTAGTCTTCGAGCAGGGAAGCGCTAACGGCTGATGCGCGGGCAGCCTTTAGGCCGCGCGACGCTTAACGGCCACGGGCGCCGTTGCGCGACGGTTGCGCACCACGCGGCGCATCGTTGCGCTTCGCGCCGCCGCCGAGCAACGCGCCCGGATTGCCGTTGTGCGAACGATTGCCCTGCGGTTTGCGCGGCGCATGGTGCGCGGGAGCGCCATCATGCGCGGCGGTACGCGGCCGATCGTCGTGACGCTGCGTATCGCGACGCGGCTGATTGCCATTGCCGGCCGGCTTCGCACCTTGTGGCCGCGGCGTGGGCTGAGCGTTCGACGCACGCTGACCCGTGCCTTGTCCCGAACGCTGACCGGAGCCTTGAGCCGGCTTGGCCGGTGCGCCACCACCAGCACCGCCGTCACGACGCACCGCACCTTGTCCCTGGCGCGGCGAGCGCCCCCCGCCGCCCTGCCCGCGTCGCAGGATCGGCTCCGGCTTCGCGGTCGGGTCCGGCTCGAAACCGGCGATCACTTCCTGCGGGACCGGACGCTTGATCAGCTTCTCGATGTCCTTCAGCAACTGCAGTTCATCGACGCACACGAGCGACACCGCCTCGCCGGTCGCACCCGCGCGACCCGTGCGGCCGATGCGGTGCACGTAGTCTTCCGGCACGTTCGGCAGATCGAAGTTGACCACGTGCGGCAACTGATCGATATCGATGCCGCGTGCGGCGATGTCGGTCGCCACCAGCACCTGCAGCGTACCGTCCTTGAACTCGGCGAGCGCGCGCGTGCGTGCCGACTGGCTCTTGTTGCCGTGAATCGCGAGCGCGCTGATGCCGTCCTTCGTCAGCTGCTCGGCGAGGCGATTCGCGCCGTGCTTGGTGCGCGTGAACACGAGCACCTGGAACCAGCTGTGCTGACGGATCAGATGCGTGAGCAACTCGCGCTTGCGGTCGCGATCGACCGGGTGAATCTTCTGCGCGACCGTTTCGGCCGTCGTGTTGCGGCGCGCGACTTCGATCAGCGCCGGCGAGTCGAGCAGGCTATCGGCGAGTGTCTTGATCTCGTCGGAGAAGGTCGCCGAGAACAGCAGGTTCTGGCGCTTCGGCGGCAGCTTCGCGAGCACGCGCTTGATGTCGTGGATGAAGCCCATGTCGAGCATGCGGTCCGCTTCGTCGAGCACGAGGATCTCGAGATGCGACAGGTCGATGGTCTTCTGCTGCATGTGATCGAGCAGACGGCCCGGCGTCGCGACGACGATATCGATACCGCGCCTGAGCGCATCGATCTGCGGATTGATGCCGACGCCGCCGAACATCACGGTCGACTTCAGCTTCAGATACTTGCCGTAGGCGCGCACACTTTCTTCGACCTGCGCGGCGAGTTCGCGCGTCGGCGTGAGGATCAGCGCGCGCACCACGCGCTTGCCGCCGGCGGCCGGCGGCATCGAATTCAGGCGCTGCAGGATCGGCAGCGTGAAGCCGGCGGTCTTGCCGGTGCCGGTTTGCGCGCCGGCGAGCAGATCGCCGCCGTTGAGCACGGCCGGGATCGCCTGAGTCTGGATCGGAGTCGGGCTGGTGTAGCCGAGTTCATTGACAGCGCGGACCAGCGGTTCGGACAAGCCGAGGGAATCAAAAGACATAAAAGCTCTTTGCAATGCAGTGTCGCGAACGGCCCCGCTGGGCCCAAAGGGCCCCAACGCGGAAAAACCAGCGCGGCATCGACACGCCCGCATGGCGTGTTCGAGGCCGCGGCCCGGTTCCGTTCACGGAGAAATCGGCGGCACGCTCACAGATGTGCCGAATGTTTCAACGCGCTATGCAGACACGTCGACTGGCCTTAAGTTGCAATTCGTCGCCGTGGAATGTCACGCGACATAGCGCGCGACACTGACGAATTGACACAGACTGCCCGCCAGGACGAACAGGTGCCAGATACCATGTCCGTGGCGGATGCGCTCGTCGTTGATGAAGAAATAGATGCCGACGCTATAGATGACGCCGCCGGCCACGAGCCACGCGGTCCCCGCGGCCGGCAACGCCTGCACCAGCGGGTGGACGGCTACGAGCGCGAGCCATCCCATCAATACATACAGCACCATCGACACGCTGCGGGTGCGTCGCCCGAGCGTGAGTTCCTGCACGATGCCGAGGGCAGCGAGCCCCCAGCTCACGCCGAATAACGACCAGCCCCACGGTCCACGCAACGTGACGAGCGTGAACGGCGTGTAGCTGCCGGCGATCAGCAGGTAGATCGCCGAATGATCGCATTTCTGCAGAATCGCCTTCAGACGCGGATGGCTGACGCTGTGATACAGCGTCGAGATCGCGTACAGCACGAACAGCATCGCACCATATACGGCGAAGCTGACGACCTTGTACGCGTCGCCGGCGAGCGCGCCCATCGTGACGAGCGCCGCCAGCCCCACCACCGACAGCACGGCGCCGACGAGATGGGTGATGCTGTTCAAACGCTCACCGAAGGGCACAACTCTTTCCTCCTGCACGGTCCCGCGAGGGCGACCACCAACACAAACAGGCCCACATGATACCGGTCCTGAAAAAACGAAGGGCGCGGCCGCGAATTTCGCAGGCCGCGCCCGGGGTGCGTCGAACCCTGCTTAGTCGAGCGGCGCCGAACGCAGATCGGCCACCTGCTGCGGCGACACGGCCGTGCCGTGGTTGCCCCAGGACATACGGATGTACGTCACGACCGCTGCCACTTCCTGATTCGACAGAGCCTGCGCGAACGGCGGCATGCCATACGGATGCGGGTTCCCTTCCGTGCTCGGCGGATAACCACCGTTCAGCACCATGCGGATCGGGTTGACCGCCGACGGCATCTGGATCGACTGGTTGTTCGCGAGCGGCGGGAACGCCGGCGGCCGGCCGAGACCGTTAGCCTCGTGGCACTTCGCGCAGTTGTCAGCGTAGATCTTCTGACCTTGCTTCAGCAGTTCGCCGCCGAATTTTTCCGAGGTTTCGAGCTGCAGCGGTTCCGGTGCTTCGCTCTTCTGCGGAATCGTCTTCAGGTACGTCGCCATCGCGTTGATGTCTTCGGCCGACAGATACTGCAGGCTGTTGTGAACCACTTCGGCCATCGGACCGAACACCGCGCCGCGGCTCGACACGCCGGTCTTGAGCAGGTCGGCGATGTCCTTGAGGTCCCAGTCGCCGAGGCCGGCTTCGCGGTTCGACGTCAGCGACGGCGCATACCAGTTCTGCAGCGGAATCAGGCCGCCCGCGAACGCGGCCGAGTTGACCGGGGCGCCCATCGCATTGATCGACGTGTGGCACATGCCGCAGTGACCAAGGCCTTCGACCAGATACGCACCGCGGTTCCATTCGACCGACTTGGTCGGATCCGGCTTGAACTCGCCTTCACGGAAGAACAGCGTGCGCCAGCCGATCAGCATGTTGCGCTGGTTGAACGGGAATTTCAGTTCGTGCGGACGGCTCGGTACGTTGACCGGCGTGACCGAGCGCAGATATGCGTAGATCGCGTCGGAGTCGGCGCGCGTGACCTTCGTGTAGCTCGTGAACGGGAAGCCCGGATAAAGCAGGCTGCCATCTTTCGAGCGGCCGGTGTGCATCGCGCGATAGAAGTCGTCCTGGGTCCACTTGCCGATGCCGTACTGGTCGTCCGGCGTGATGTTCGGCGTGAACATCGTGCCGAACGGTGTGGCCATCGGCAGGCCGCCCGCGAACGGCTGGCCGCCGCGCACCGTGTGGCAGGCGATACAGTCGCCGGCGCGGGCGAGGTACTCGCCCTTCTTGATCAGGTCGGCCTGGTCCGCGGGCGTTGCCGCCACGGCTGCGCCGCTGCTATGCAGATTGTCGCCGCCCGACCAGAGGACGGGAACGAGTGCGGCAGCCGCGACCACGACGACTGCCGAGAGGGCGAACAAAGACTTGTGTTTCATTTGAATGTCTCTCCCGGCGCCTTATTGCGGTTCGCTGCCGCAGGCAAGCGGAGTCTTCAAGGAGCGGGCCGGAGCCGGCACGGGGTTTTGCGGAGCCTTCTGCGTGGAAAGCCAGGCCGCGACGGCGTTCACGTCTTCGTCGCTGAGGCGCGTGGCGATGGTGTGCATGCAGTCCGGCGCGATCGCGCGACGCGTGCCCGAGCGCCATGAACCGAGCTGTGCGCTGATGTAGTCGGCGTGCAGGCCGACGAGACCCGGGATCGCCGGTTCCATACCGGTCAGCGCCTTGCCGTGGCAGGCCGCGCAAGCGGGCACCTGCTTGTTCGCATCACCGTGCAGCACGATCTGCTCACCGCGCGCGAGCGTGGCGGCCGAGGCCGTCGGCTTGGCCGGCGTCGGATACGGCGGGCGTTGTTGCGAGAAGAAGGTGGCGATCTGATGCAGGTAGTCGTCGGAGAGATACGTGACGAGGTAGTTCATCGGCGGGTACCTGCGGCGCCCTTCACGGAAGTTCTGCAACTGATTGAACAGATATCCCGCCGGCTTGCCCGCGAGGCGTGGGAAGTAGTCGTTGTCGGTACCTTGCCCATGCGAGCCGTGGCAGGCCGTGCAGCCTTGCACGCGCGCTTCCATCGTGTCGGGGGCCTTCGGTTGAGTCTGCGCTTTCGCTGCGCTATAGACACCCGCGGTGCCGATCAACAGAAGGGCGAGCAACGGGCGGAAGAGGCGTCTTGAAGACACGCGTAACTCCATCAGAATCGGGGACCTGACCGAACTTCGGGCGGCTCGGTGTGAAGGACAGCCGTCGCTGCGGCGACGCAGCATTCTATCATCGAAGGGTAATCGTGACTATTTGCCGCATTAGCGACGGTTCCAGGTGTGACCGCCATGCGACAGTGTGTCGCGTTATGCCGGTTTCGGACTTTGGTTGCGTCACGGCTCGTGGCCGACGTCTTTGCCTCAAAAATAATCACGGCGTCGCCGCCGCAAACGTGATGCCGCGTGACGCATTCGATCAAGCCAGGTTGAACCGATCCCCGCGCGCGCCATCGAAGCGTACACTTCCGGGCTCGCCGGCCGTCGTGCAGACGATGCGCCTCGCCGGCCCGCCTATGTTCCGTTCGTTCTCATCCGCTATCGGCCTTACATGAAGCTATTCGATTTCTCCTCGTCGACGCTGCAAGCGTTGATGTCCGGCGCGGTGGCGCTGGCCATGTCGTCCACCGCGTTCGCGCATGCGCATCTGATCTCGAGCGTGCCGGCCGCGAACGCCGACGTCGTCGCGCCTGCCGACCTGACGATCCATTTCACCGAGCCGCTCGAGCCCGCATTCAGCAAGATCACACTCGCCGATGCAAGCGGCAAGCCCGCGACGCCGGGCGCGTCGACGGTCGATAGCGCGGACGCCCGCGTGATGCACCTGGCGCTGCCTCAGTTGACGAGCGGCCGCTATGCGGTGCACTGGATCGCGGTGGCCACCGACGGCCATCGTACCCATGGCGACTTCGCGTTCAACGTCAAATGAACTTCGACGGACTGTGGATCGGGCAGGTCGCAATGGCCACGCTCATGAATCTCTCGTTCGGCTTCGCCGTCGGCTCGGCGCTACTCGGCGCATGGCTCGCGAGGGACGGGCTCCAGGGCACTTCACCGGCGCGTCCCGGCTGGATGCGCGCGCAACGCTCGATGCTCGCGGCCACCATCGTGCTGGTGCTCGCGGATTTCGGCTGGCTCCTGTATCAGGCGGCGTCGATGAGCGGTGTCGGGTTGTCCGCGGCGTTCGGCGTGGTGCCGACGGTGCTGACGCAAACGCATGTCGGCTATGGCTGGAGCGTCGCGTTCGGCGGCGCGCTGGTGCTGCTCGGCACCGCGCTGAGCCATGGCACGGGCATGCTGCGCAATACGCTGCTGTGGCTCGCGGTGCTCGCGATCGCGGCGGGTAAGGCGTCGCTCGGTCATGCGGCCGATGCCGGCGTGGTGTCGGCCGCGATCGGCATGCAGACGCTGCACGTGCTCGCAACGAGCGTATGGGGCGGACTCGCGATGGCCGCCGGCCTGGCGGTGCTGCCGGCGCTCGGGGCATCCACCGCGCGGGGCATGCTGATCCGCACGGCGATCCAGGTGTCGAACGTGTCGATCGTCGCGGTCGCGTTGGTGTTGCTGTCGGGCGTCTTCAATGCGGTGCGCGACTCGGGCAGTTCGTTCGAAGCGATTCAGGCGAGCACGTGGGGTCATGTGCTGACGTTGAAGCTCGTGCTGGTCGCGCTCGCGCTGGTGCTCGGCGCGCTGAACCGCACATCGGCGCTGCCACGCCTGCGTCGCACCGCATCGACGATGGATGCGCACACCTTCGTCAACGTGATGTATCTTGAAGCGCTCGTGATGATCGGCGTGTTCGTCGTCGCGGCCGCGTTGTCACACACCGTGCCGGCGTTCGCTGCGCTCGGTTGAACCCGCGGTGCGGCATAGGCGATTGACCAATCGGCGATGGATGCGCGACGGCCGCGCGCGTCCATCGTGCGTCAGTTCTACGACAGCACCCGCGGATGCGCGCCGCGTAAAAAAGCGCCGCACTGCGAAGCCCGCTTACTCGAAGCCGAGGCGATGACCGAGAATCGGCGCGCAGAACAACGCGATCGCGCAGCCCGCGGCCTTGCCTTCGAGTTCGGCGCCGGCCGCGTGCGAGCCGACCATCTGCGTGAGCAGATCGAAGACCTGCGGCAGGCAGTACAGCACCGCCGCGGCGATAAAGCATTTCCCGACTACCGAGATGTTCCATCCGCGCTCGTGCGCGAGCATCGCGCCGATGATGCGCAGCACGCCGAACGCAACCAGCGCGCCGACCGCCGCCTGTTCGCGGATCAGATAGTCAGGAAGGAATTCGCCCATGGTGCTCCTCGCTGCATGCGTTGTTGGCATGCATTTCAGCAAGGAGCAGGCCATACGTATGTCCGATACCGAACAAACGTCGCGAAAGCCAGGCGGGATACGGCTCGGCGGGGAGTGATGCAGGTCGGGGCGGCAGCGCTCGAACGCCGGTTCGAGCCGGCTGGTCCGGGAGTTACGTTACTGCGACGGCCCGCGCGTCACGTGGCCCGCCGGCGGCGTTCCGCCTGCTTCGCTCAGGTGTTCAGATCACCATTCGGCGACGCTGCCGTCCGCGTGACGCCACACCGGATTGCGCCAGCGGTGACCGACCTTCGCCATCTCGCGCACTTTCTCTTCGTTGACCTCGATGCCGAGTCCGGGGCCCTGCGGAATCGACACGAAGCCGTCTTCGTACTTGAAGACTTGCGGATTCTTGATGTAGTCGAGCAGGTCATTGCCCTGGTTGTAGTGGATGCCGAGGCTCTGTTCCTGGATGAACGCGTTATAGCTGACCGCGTCGATCTGCAGACAGGTTGCGAGCGCGATCGGGCCGAGCGGGCAATGCAGCGCGAGCGCGACGTCGTAGGCTTCCGCCATCGCGGCGATCTTGCGGCACTCGGTGATGCCGCCCGCGTGCGACGCGTCCGGCTGGATGATGTCGACGTAGCCGCCCGACAGGATGTGCTTGAAGTCCCAGCGCGAATAGAGACGCTCGCCGAGCGCGATCGGCGTGTTGGTCTGATTGACGATGTCGCGCAGCGCCTCGGCGTTTTCCGATAGCACCGGCTCTTCGATGAACAGCAGCTTGTACGGGTCGAGTTCCTTGGCGAGCACCTTCGCCATCGGCTTATGCACGCGGCCGTGGAAGTCCACGCCGATGCCGATGTTCGGCCCGACCGCCTCGCGCACCGCCGCGACGTTGTTGATCACGCCTTGCACCTTGTCGAAGGTGTCGATGATCTGCAGCTCTTCCGAGCCGTTCATCTTGACGGCCTTGAAGCCGCGCTCGACCACCGCGCGTGCGTTGTTCGCGACATCGCTCGGACGGTCGCCGCCGATCCACGAGTACACCTTGATTTTGTCGCGCACCTGGCCGCCGAGCAGCGCATGCACCGGTACGCCGTGATGCTTGCCCTTGATGTCCCACAGCGCCTGATCGACGCCGGCGATCGCGCTCATCGTGATCGGGCCGCCGCGATAGAAGCCCGCGCGGTACATCACCTGCCAGTGATCCTCGATCATCAGCGGGTCCTTGCCGATCAGATAATCGGACAGTTCCTCGACGGCCGCGGCGACCGTATGCGCGCGGCCTTCCACCACCGGCTCGCCCCAACCGACGATGCCCTCGTCGGTCTCGATCTTGAGGAAGCACCAGCGCGGCGGGACGATGAAGGTTTCGAGCTTGGTGATTTTCATGGTGTGTGTCTCCGGTGTCGATCGAAGCTGGCGCTTTGGCGCTTGCTCCGAACCCATGCAAAGCAGGTCTGCGGGCATGCAAAATTTCGGGGAATTCCATGCTACAACAAAACTGCACTAAAATACTATTAATAGTATTATTTGCCACATAGTGGCGAGATCTGGCAGACTTACCGCGCGCGTTGCGCGACGGGATCATCAACCGCGAGGAGAAAACCATTACGCACGATCTGCACGGGCGAGTCGCCCAACTGCTGGCGACCGCGATTCTGCGCGGCGACTATGCGCCGGAGTCGATCCTGCCTCGCGAAGCCGAGTTAATGGAGATGTTCGGCGTGAGCCGCACGGTGCTGCGCGAGGCGCTGCGCACGTTGACGTCGAAAGGGCTGATCGAATCGCGGCCGCGCGTGGGTACGCGCGTGCGGGTCAAGTCCGCGTGGAATCTACTCGATGCCGATCTGCTCGACTGGTATTCACGCGTCGCCGAGCCGATGGCGTTCGCGCTCAAGCTGCAGGAAATGCGCGAGATGATCGAGCCTTATGCCGCCGGGCTCGCGGCCGCCGCGCACACCGACGACACGTTGGGTGCGCTTGCGGCCGCGCATACCGCGATGGTGGCGGCGCGCAACGTCGACGAATGGGTGCGCGCGGATCTGCAGTTCCACCTGTGCGTGCTCACCGCGTGCAGCAACGAGCTGCTGATCCCGCTTGGCGCGCTGATCGAGCGCACGCTCGAGGCACAATTGCGGCTCAATGCGAAACGCGCCGATGTGTTCAACGCGTCGCTCGCCGAGCACACGGCGGTGTTCGACGCGATCCGCGCCCGCGATGCCGCCGCGGCGTACGCGGCGATGGCGTCATTGCTCGGCGTGACGCGCGGACGAATCGAAGGCTGAGGCGGACGTCGGCGCATTCGGTCTCAATCCATCGCCGCATGCGCGATCGACGCATCCGGTGCCTTGTGCGACGGCCGGATCAGCAGCAACAGCGGGATGACCAGCAGCGTCGCCACGAACATCAGCTTGAAGTCGTTCAGATACGCGACCATCGCCGCCTGCTGCGTGATCGACGCGTTCAGCGCCGCGATGTCATAGTTCGAGCCGCTGTTGAGCATCGACTGGAGCGCCGGATTGAACGCGGTGACGTTCGCAGCGAGGTCCGCGTGCGAGATCTGCGTGTTGCGCGTCATCAGCGTCTGCACGATCGAAATGCCGATGCTGCTGCCGATGTTGCGCATCAGGCTATAAGTCGCGGTGCCGTCCGCGCGCAGCTCCGGCGACAGCGTCGAGAACGTCAGCGTGGACAGCGGCACGAACACGAGGCCGAGTCCGAAGCCCTGGATCACGCCGGGCCACACGATGTCCGATGCCGATAGCACGATCGTGTACTGCATCATCTGCCACAGTGCGAACGCCGAAATCAGGAAGCCGCAGAGCAGCAGCAGCCGCGCGTCGACGCGCTTGAGCAGCCGGCCGGCGATCAGCATCGCGACCATCGTGCCGGCGCCGCTCGGTGCGGTGACGAGGCCCGTGGTCGCGACCGGATAGCCCATCAGGTTTTGCAGCATCGGCGGCAGCAGCGCACGCGTCGCGTACATCACCGCGCCGATCACGAAGATGAACAACGTGCCGGTCGCGAAGTTCGGGTCCTTCAATAACTTGTACTTGAAAAACGAGCGCTCGCCGATCGTCGCCGTGTGCACGAGAAAGAACGCGAAGCTGATTGCCGCGACGAGCGCCTCGATCACGATCTCGGTCGACGAAAACCAGTCGAGCTGCTCGCCGCGATCGAGCATCGCCTGCAACGCGCCGATCGCGAGGCCGAGCGTGATGAAGCCGAAGGCGTCGAACTTCACGTCGTGTTTCGGCTCGCGCGTCGGCAGGAAGCTCGCGACGCCGAACAGCGCGATCGCGCCGATCGGCACGTTGATGAAGAACACCCAGCGCCAGTTGTAGCTATCGGTGAGCCAGCCGCCGAGCGTCGGGCCGAGGATCGGCCCGACCATCACGCCCATGCCCCACACGGCCATCGCCTGGCCCTGCTTTTCACGCGGGTTGATGTCGAGCAGGATCGACTGCGACAGCGGCACCAGCGACGCGCCGAAGATCCCTTGCAACAGACGCGACACGACGATCTGCGACAGCGTCTCGGAGAGTCCGCACAACGCGGAAGACACGGTGAAGCCGCCGATCGCGATCAGCAGCAGCCGCTTCACGCTGAGGCGATCCGCCAGCCAGCCGGTGAGCGGCGTGGCGATCGCGGCGGCGACGATATAGGAGGTCAGCACCCACGTGATCTCGTCCTGCGACGCGGACAGCGTGCCTTGCATATGCGGCAGCGCCACGTTGGCGATCGTGCTGTCGAGGGTCTGGATCAGCGTCGCAAGCATGATCGAGATCGTGATCATCGGCCGGTTGAGCAGCTCAGTGGTGCTCGCCGACGTGGAGGCGGAAGACATGGACGGTGGGGAGGGTCGATATAGTAAGCATGCTTAGTATATCGACGATACGGGTTGGCGCTATCGGGAGTTGTGCTGAGGATAGAACGCACACGCAGTCGCGCTGTACGCCGAAGTGCTTCCGTATAATCCGCGCATGAAAACCCAATTCGAAGAGCGCTTCGGCTTTCTGATCTACGACGTCGGCCGGCTGGCGGGCAAGCGGTTCGACGATCTCGCGAGGTCGTCGGTCGATCTGACGCGCGCGCAGTGTCGCGTGCTGGCCTATCTCGGCCACTACGGCGACATCAATCAGGCCCGGCTGGCGGATCTGCTCGAGGTCGCGCCGATCTCGGCGGGCCGGCTGCTCGACCGGATGGAGGAGGGCGGCTGGATCGAGCGGACCGCGAATCCGCAGGATCGCCGCGAGCGCCAGGTGCGCATGACGCCGAAGGCTGAGCGCACGCTCGGCAAGGCGCGCAAGGTCGGCGACGAGGTCGCGCTCGAAGCGCTCAATGGTTTCAGCGATGAAGAAGCGGCGCAGTTGATCGCGCTGCTGCAGCGGGTGCGCGGCAATCTGAGCCGGCTGGTGGATCGCTGAAGCGTCGCGGTGTTGGCGCGACGCCGAAGTCTTTCGCGCGAGCCGGGGTTACGTTGAGCTCGCGCTTCAAATCACGTTATCTGGATTCCGACGCCGGCGTGGCGCCGCTCGGCGGTACCAGCTCGTAACAGCCCGGCGCCACCGAGGTTTTTGCTTTTGCATCCGGCTGCTGCGGATCGATGCATTTGAACGCGCTCTGATCGCGCTGCACGAAGATCGTGTCGGCGGGACCGTTGTTGACCACGGCGACGATCCTGTAGCCGTCCTGCAGCAGCGTCGCGAGCAGGGTGGAACTGGCGCGCCATTGACTGTCGGCGGTGCTCGGCGTTTGAGCTTGTGCCATGAGGGCGGCGGTCGTGCCGGCGAGCATGAGCGCAGTGGTGGTTGCGGCGAGCGCGACGGTGCGGAGCGTCATTAAGGAACCTCTCGAAGTGGCGACGGAATTGCGGAAGGAAGCCGGAGGTGCCAACCAAACCCGCGGCGCTTCACTGCCCATACCCTGCGACGCCGCTGCTCATCGTTCGTTCCATCAGAAACTCGCGCAACGCTCGTTGGCAAGCCATGCTCGCCATCCGCCAAACTCCGAGATATCGGTTCCCGACTGCACGCCATACGGCTCGCAGAGGAAACCGGTAACCCACGAACCGTCGACGAGTTCGACCTTCCCCAGAACCAGCGGAGACGGAACGGTCGAAATAAACGAGCCGAACTCCGCGCTGGGCATTTCCCACACTTCGACAGCAATTTTTGCGCCGCCATCGGTGACGCGCCACAGGCCTGGACGCCTCGTACCGTCCGCCGACGCAGGCAGCGCCGACAACCGGTATTGCGCGGCAGTCTGAGTGGCCTGCAAGAGCCGCCCGCGTCGGGCAAGCAGATCGCGGTTGAGGGGCAAACCTTGCATGTGTGCGCCGCAGACCGCGATCCGCATGCGATCGTGGCTCGCCGCGCATCGTTCGCCGTGCGGCTCCGGCTCGACGGTCAGACCTCCGACGCAGTGCACGCCGCTCTTTCGTTGCAGCAGGTCGGCCACACCCAACAGATACTGGTCGGTGAACGCGCGGCCAAAGACGGTCACGCCCCAGGGCAGACCATTCTTCATGAAACCGGTCGGCGTAGCGACGGCGGCATAGTCCAGCAGATTCATGAAGTTCGTGTAATAGCCGAGCAGGGAGTTCGGACCAATGGGGTCGCGCTCCAGTTCGTCGAGCGTCACGGCACGCGGATACGACGGCGTCAGAACGAAATCGAGTGAATCGATCGACGCATCGCAGAGGGCCTTCAATTCCTGCAAGCGGTACTGCGCGCGAAACAGTTCGACCGCGCTCGCGCCGGGTGCCTTCGCCAACACGTCGCGAATGACGGGCAAAACCGCAGCGGGTTTCTCCGTCATCAACTCGCCCGCCACGCTGTAACGCTCGGCCACCCACGGCCCCTGATAGAGCAGATTGGCGGTTTCGACAAACGGCGTGAAGTCGATTTCGACAGCTTCACCACCGGCTTCTTCGAGCAACGCGCGCACCTTCGCGAACAGCCCGGGGCTTTCGGAACAGCCGGCGAATTCCAGTTGCGCCGGCACGCCGAACTTGAACGCCGTGGGCTTGCCAAACGCGCGTGCCGTATTCCATTGCGGATTCGCGCGGCTGTATGCATCGCGAGGATCGGGGCGCGCGCTCAACGCAAGCAACTCGCTCGCTTCTTCCGCCGTCGCCGTGAAGAACGTCACGCAATCGAGCGTGCGGCACGCGGGCACCACACCCGCGGTGGACAGCAGGCCTTTAGTCGGCTTGAGACCGACGAGATTGTTCAGCGCGGCAGGCACGCGACCGGAACCGGCCGTGTCGGTTCCGAGCGCGAAACTGGCGACGCCGAGCGCGACCGCGAGTGACGATCCCGCGCTCGAGCCGCCCGACGGATAGTCGGGATGCACGCTATTGCGACACTTGCCATACGGCGAGCGGGTGCCGTTCAGACCGGTCGCAAACTGGTCGAGATTGGCTTTGCCGAGCGGCACCGCGCCGAGCGCGATCAATTGCGCAACGACGCTCGCCGATCGCGACGGCGTGTACGCAAACGCGGGGCACGCGGCGGTCGTCTGAATGCCGGCGAGATCGATGTTGTCCTTGATCACGAACGGAACGCCATAGAGCGGCAGGCTTTCGACGTCCTGCGTGTCGAGCCAGTCGAGGTAGGGCGCGACTTCATCTTCGGTCAGAAGATGGATGAACAGATTGAACGACGGATTGAGCGCCGCAGCTTTTTCGAGCAGTTCAGCGACGAGCCCGCGCGGAGTGAGCGTTCCTGCACGGTATGCGGAACGAAGCGTTGGGAGGCGAAGATCGAATGACGAGAATGAAGACATGGTTTGCGTCCAGATAATTAGTGACGTTCGACGACGGCGACGCGTTGCCCCGCGCGCACGGGCGAACCCGGAGCCACGTAGATCTCGCCGACCGTTCCGGCGCACGGCGCACACACCGGGATTTCCATCTTCATCGACTCGATGATGAGCAGCACGTCGCCCGCGTCGACCGCGTCGCCGGTTTTCACCTTGACTTGCCAGAGGCTGCCGGCGATCTCGCTGTCCACGGCGACTTCGCCGTCGTGAAGCGGAGCTGACTGAGTGTCTTCGGTGAGCGGCGTCTCGAACGTGACTTCCGAGGTGCCCGCTTCACGCCACCGCTCGCGCTCGGCCTGGAAGGCCGCCTGCTGTCTTGAACGGAACTGCTCGATGCTGGCGGATTCGCTGGCGAGAAACGCCTGATAGTCCAGCAACGAAAGCTCGGACTCTTCAATCCGCAACGGAAAACGCCCAAGCGGAAAGTCCGCGCGGATGCGCAACAGTTCGTCGGCCGATACTTCGTAGAAGCGAATCTGGTCGAAGAAGCGCAGCAAATAATGCTGTCCGGCGAAATCCGCGACTTCGCGGTAGCGATTCCACATCTGCAACGTGCGGCCGACGAATTGATAGCCGCCAGGCCCTTCCATGCCATACACGCACAGATACGCGCCGCCGATGCCGACCGAGTTCTCCGCGGTCCACGTACGGGCCGGGTTGTATTTCGTCGTGACCAGCCGGTGACGAGGGTCGAGCGGTGTCGCGACGGGTGCGCCGAGGTACACGTCGCCGAGGCCCATCACCAGATAGCTCGCATCGAAGACGATTTGCCTGACCGCGTCGATGGAGTCGAGGTCGTTGATGCGGCGAATGAATTCGAGGTTGCTCGGGCACCACGGCGCGTTCTTGCGCACGGTGGTCATATATTTTTCGATCGCGAGCTGGCACGCGGGGTCGTCCCATGACAGCGGCAGATGAACGACCCGCGACGGCACGCGCAGGTCCTTCTGCAACAAGACCTCGTCCCACGCCCGCGCGACGATGTCGAGCAAATTGACGAGCGGCAGATCCTCGGGCCGGTAGTGGATCTGCAGCGAACGGATGCCCGGCGTGAGATCGATGACGCCAGTCAGATGCTGCGCTTCGAGGGACTGCATCAGCGCATGTCCGCGAAACCGTGCCACGAGGTCGAGCTCCGCTGGACCGATCTCGAGCAGCAGATGTGTGTCGCCGGATACACGCGCGACGAGTCTGTCGCGGTCCGTCCCGGTATCGAGCACGATCGGCGACGTCAGCGATGCTCTTCTTTCGCTCGGCGCACCCGGTGCAATCTCGAGGCTCTCCAGTTCCCGACGACGCTCACGCGCAGCCTCACGCGCTTCTTCGACTTCGACGGGCGCGAAGCGGATCTTGTCGCCTGCTTTCAGCTGGCCGATCTGCCAGAGGTCCGCCTCGATGATCGTCACCGGACAGACGAAGCCGCCGAGACTCGGGCCGTCGGGTCCGAGAATCACGGGCATGTCGCCGGTGAAGTCGACGGCGCCGACCGCGTACGGATTATCGTGAATGTTCGACGGATGCAGTCCAGCTTCGCCGCCGTCCTCGCGCGCCCACTCGGGTTTCGGTCCGATCAGGCGCACGCCGGTACGGCTGGAGTTGAAGTGAACCTCCCACTCGGTGTCGAGCAACTGCGCGATATAGCGGGCGCTGAAGTATTCAGGTGCGCCGTGCGGGCCATAGATCACGCGAACGGTGCGCACGCCGTCGAGCGTCGGCGCGTCGACGAGCGCCGCGCCGGCCTGCGCATCGCCGAGCGGATAAAGATGCAGCACGTCGCCCGCGCGGATCGCGCGGCCGCCATGTCCGCCGAACTGGCCGAGCGTAAAGGTGCTGCGGCTGCCGAGATACAGTGCGACGTCGAAGCCGCCGCGCACGCACAGATAAGCGCGCGCGCCCGCGCCGCGTATCGTGCCGAGCGCGAGCGTCGAACCCGCCGGCACATGGAGGCTCGTGTTCAGCGGCTGAGCGACATCGTCGAGCAGCACCGGAATCTGCGCGCCGGTGATGGCGACCACGGCATCCGTGTTGAAGCGCAGCGTCGGCCCGCTCATCGTGACTTCGAGAGCGGCGGCGTCGGCCGCATTGCCGAGCAGGCGATTGCCGAGCCGCATCGCCCGGTCATCCATCGGCCCCGACGGCGGGATGCCGACTGCCCAGTAGCCCAGGCGGCCGGGATAGTCCTGCACCGTCGTCTGCGTGCCGCCGCTGACGACTTCGACCGTGCTGGCCCGATACCTGAGCCCTTCGAGACATCGAGTCCACGGTTCGCCCGACGCGAACGGCCGGTCGCGCAGAATCTGGCGCAGATAGTCGCGATTGGTCTCGACGCCGTAGAGTCGGGAGTTGCGCAGCGCATCGTCGAGCGCATCGCGCGCTTCATCGCGAGTCGGCGACCACGCGATCACTTTCGCGAGCATGGGGTCGAAGTAAGGCGGCACTTCGCAACCGGCCTCGATCCATGTATCGATGCGCAATGCGCGCCCGTCAGCGTGCGGGAACGCGACATCGGTCAAGAGGCCCGGACTCGGTTTGAAATCACGCCCCGGATCTTCCGCGTAGAGTCGCGCCTGGATCGCGTGCCCTCGCGGCGTTAGACTCGCCGCCAGCTCCTTCAGCGGCGCGAGCGTGCCGGCCGCCAGTTCGATCATCCAACGCACGAGGTCGACGCCCCACACCTGTTCGGTGACGCCGTGCTCGACCTGCAGACGCGTATTGACTTCGAGGAAGTAGAACTGTTCGGCGGCGCTGTCGTACACGAATTCGACGGTGCCGGCGGAGCGATAGTCGACGGCTTTCGCGAGCTTGACCGCTGCCTCGCAGAGCGCGGCCTGAATGCCGTCCGGCAGGCAGGGGGCGGGCGTTTCCTCGAGCACCTTCTGATTGCGCCGCTGCACCGAGCAGTCACGCACCCCAAGCGCGAGCGCCTCGCCTTTGCCATCGCCGAATACCTGCACTTCCAGATGCCGCGCCCGTTCGATGTATTTCTCCAGAAACACGCCGGCATCGCTGAAATTGTTTTCGCCGAGGCGCTTCACGGCATCGAAATGGGCGCCGAGTTCGTCGGCGTTCCAGCACACCCGCATGCCGATGCCGCCGCCGCCCGCGGTGCTCTTCAGCATCACCGGATAGCCGATGGCCTGTGCCGCCGCGAGCGCCGCCGGCAAGTCCGCGAGCAGCCCGGTGCCTTCGAGCATCGGCACCTCTTCGTTGGCCGCGATTTCGCGGGCCGTGTGCTTGAGGCCGAACGCGCGAAGCTGCGCGGGTGTCGGTCCGATGAAGGTGATGCCGGCCGCTTCGCAGGCTTCGCCGAACGCCGCCTTCTCCGATAAGAAGCCGTAGCCGGGATGGATCGCCTGCACGCCTTCGCGACGCGCAATCGCGAGGATCTTGTCCACGTCGAGATAAGTCAGCGCGGCCGGACCCTCGCCGAGCGCATGCGCGACAGGCGCTTCGCTGACGTGGCGGCTCGCCCGGTCGGCTTCCGCATAGATGGCGACGCCGGTGACGTCGAGTTCGCGCAACGTCCTGAGAATGCGGCACGCGATAGCGCCGCGATTGGCGATCAGAATCTTCTCGAACATGGAAGGTGTGTTGATTCGAAGGCGGGCCGTCCCGCCGTGGGAATGGCCGGCCGTGGTCGTCCACGGCCGAAGTCGCGTCAGCGATGCGTCTGGGTCAGTTCTTCGCGCGTACGGCTGAAGTACCGGCCCGAGCGAACCAGCATGAGCAGAAAAAGCCAGAGGCGGATGCGCTTCAATTCCATATCAGCAGCTCCGCGGGCGTCGGGTTGTAGGCGTTGCACGGATTGTTCAGCTGCGGGCAGTTGGAGATCAGTACGATCACGTCCATCTCCGCGCGCAATTCGACGTATTTGCCCGGCGCGGAAATGCCGTCTTCGAAGCTGAGCCCGCCCGTGGCCGTGACCGGCACGTTCATGAAGAAGTTGACGTTCGCGCCGATGTCCTGCTTCGACAGGCGGCCGTCGTGAGCGCAGGCACGCAGGAAGTTGTCGCGGCAGCTGTGCATGTAGCGCTTCTCCAGTGCGTAGCGCACCGTGTTGCTCTCCTGCGCGCAGGCGCCGCCGAGCGTATCGTGGCGGCCGCACGTGTCGGCGACGATCGTCAGCATCGGCTTGCCGAGGTTCGAGTACAGCACCGAGCCCGTCGTCAGGTAGAGGCTTTTTTGCCGGCGCAACGTGCGTTGCGGGTCGAAGCGCTCGCGCGGATCGGCGAGGCTGTAGAACAGCGTGTCGACGGCCTGGTTGCCTTCGAGATCGACGATGCGCAGCGTTTGCCCGGCCTTCACCTCGTGTAGCCACGGCTCGCCGGCGGCGAGTGTCTCGCGATAGACCGCGGTTTCCGGACGTTTGTCGCTGACGATAAGCGTGCTGGTCATAAGCGTGGCCTTCGCTCAAAGAAAGAAGCGTTCTGTGTTGATGAAACCGCGTGCGTTCTCTTCGCATGCGGTGCGGCAAACTTCGGCGACCTCGGGCCGCGCGTCGCTCAACTCGAGTTTGACGGGCCTCGGCGCGTACTCGGGGTTCGGGTCGAGCGGGTGCTGGATCGCGGTGAGCACGACGAGCGTGTTCATCGGTGCGTAGAGCTCGACGTAGTTGCCGGCTTTTGAGTTTCCTGGCACGAAACTGAGAACGCCGTCGTCGCTGACATCGACACGGCTGAACAGATTGAGCGTCATCAGCAGGTCAGTGATGCCGAGCCCCCACTTGCTCATTTCGACGAGCAGGTTGTCCGTGCCGTTGCGATAGAACGCGTTGCGCAGCTCCTGGTAGCGGCCCGCGCCGTATCGTTCGCGAACCTCGTCGGCATTCGACACACCGCCGATGCTGTCGTGCCAGCCACAGGTATCCGCGACGATCGCGGCAAGCACGCGGCCCATGTCGGAGTACAGGCAGTGCCCGACCGTTAGCCTGGCCGTGTGCTGGCACTTCAACGAATC
Organism: Paraburkholderia sp. MM5384-R2; assembly: GCF_014201025.1. Lineage (NCBI taxonomy): Bacteria > Pseudomonadati > Pseudomonadota > Betaproteobacteria > Burkholderiales > Burkholderiaceae > Paraburkholderia > Paraburkholderia sp. MM5384-R2. Next base: position 13,502 of record NZ_JACHDI010000013.1, on the reverse strand, counting down.
CGGCAGATTGAGCCGTTCGCTCTTTTCCGTCGCGTTGACCATCATCACGCTGACGTTCGCGCCGCCGCGCAGGTCGGTAACGCGCAGTGATCGACCACGCTTGACGATCAGCGACGTATGGCCGCCGCCTGGGACGGTTTCTTCAAGCAATAAGGTCGTATCTGAGTTCATACCTGAGTTCCCTTCAGTCGGAGACCAGTTCGATATGCGATGCGCCCCGCACGGCAGCCTCGGCGATATGCACGGCGGACATGGAATCGCGGCTATGGTCGAGCGCAATGTTGTAGGTGATGCGCGCGCCGTAGGCACCCGGGGCCTGCGGGTCGACGCGCACCTTGTCGAAAACCAGCACGCGGCTTCCCAACGTGAAGCCTTCTTTCAGGTCATGCGTGACCATGAAGATCGTGAGCTTCGCTTCGCGCCACAGGCCGGAGAGCAGCTCATGCATGTCCTTGCGGATGCCGGGGTCGAGCGCGCCGAACGGTTCGTCGAGCAGCAGCACGCGAGGCTTCATCATCAGCGCCTGCGCGATCGCGAGGCGTTGCTGCATGCCGCCCGACAGCTGCTGCGGAAACTTGTTCAACGCAGCGCCCAGCCCGACGCGCTCGAGCATGGCAGCTGCCTCGTCTTGCGCCACGCGCCGGCGGGCACCGAATAGCCGGCCGGTGAACTTCGCCTGTGGAAGCTCCAGCCCCAGCATCACGTTGCGCAACACGCTCAGATGGTCGAACACCGAGTAGCGTTGAAACACGACGCCGCGATGCCGGTCCGGTTCGCCGGGCAGCGGCTTGCCGTCCAGCAGGATCTCGCCGCGCGTCGCGTGCTCCTGACCCAGCAGCAGGCGCAGAAACGTCGACTTGCCGCAGCCGGACGCGCCGACCATCGAACAGAACTCGCCTTCCTTGACGGTCAGATTCAAACGCTCGAGCACGACCTGGTCGCCGTACTCTTTCCAGACGTTGCGGACTTCGATCATCGCGCGCCTCCGTACCACGGGAAGCACCATTGCGTGATCCGGCGCAGCAGCTCGTCGGTGAGCCATGCGAGCAGCGTGATCCACGCGACGTACGGCAGGATCAGATCCATCGACAGATAGCGGCGCACGAGAAAGATGCGGTAGCCGAGGCCATCGGTCGACGCGATCGCTTCGGCGGCGATCAGAAAGAGCCACGCCGCGCCGAGAGAAAGACGCGTCGCCGCCAGCAGACGCGGCAGCAGTTGCGGCAGCACCAGACGCAGAATCAGCGTCCAACTGGTGGCGCCGAGCGTCTGCGCCTTGACCCACAGCTCGACTGGAATCTCGCGGGCGCGAGCATGCAGATCGCGAATGATCACCGGCGTGATGCCGACGACGATCAGCACGACCTTCGACAACTCGTCGAGCCCGAACACGATGAACAGGACCGGCAGCACCGCCAGCGGCGGCACCATCGAGATCACGGTGATGAATGGCGACAGCGTCGCGCTGACGAGCGGCAACGAACCGGTCGCGATCGCGGCCACCAGTGCGATCACGGCACTGACGACAAGGCCGATGCCGAGCCGCCGCAAGCTCGACAGCGTGTCGGTCCACAACAGATACTCGCCGGTGCGCTTGTCCTCGGTGAAGGCGGCCGACTTCACCGCGTCGCTCATTTGCGCCGCGCTCGGCAGCAGCTTGTCATCGGGATTGACCGAGAGCCGCATCGAGGACCCGGTGAAGTAGACCGCGAACAGCACGACGAACGGCAGCAGAAGCAGCATCAAGCCGCCGATCCGGCTCGGATGTCGATTGATGAGTCGCATGGTGAGCGCCTGGTTGGAAAGCTGGGATGCGAGCCCGCGATAGCGAGCCCCCGGCGAGTGCCTGGCCGGTCCGTGTCAGAGCTTGCCCGCGGCCGCCATCGCGACGTAGGTCGGATCGAAACGCAGCTTGACGTTGTTCTTGTTGCCGACGACGACGCCCTTGTCGAACGCCATGCCGACCGCGTCCGCGCTCTTCGCGTCCTGTCCGAGCAGGCCGTGATCGAAAGAGAACTTCGCGACGCGCGTCATGATCTTCGGCATGTCGGCGCTGGTGACGAAGTCGAGCGCGGCTTGCGGCGAATAGAAGAGGGCGGTCGTCGCCAGTTGGCCCTTGAAGTTGGCGAGATCGGTGCCCGAGGCCTTCGCCATCGCGCTCAGCGCGGACGTGCTGGCCGCGGAGTCGGTGTGCATCAGCGCGACCATTTCGAACCATGCACCGGTCAGCGCTTTGCCGAGGGCGGGGTTCTGCTGCAACGTCTTCGTGTTGACGACCATCATGTCCATGATTTCGCCGGGGATCTTGCTGGAGTCGAAGACTTCGCTGACGTTCGGCTGCGACTTCAGATCGGCGAGCATCGGATTCCAGGTGACCGCGTTGTGAACCGAGGGGGTCGCGAATGCGCCCGAGATGTCGGCATCCGAGGTGTTCACGACCTTGAGGTCGCGCTCGCTCATGTGAGCGCTTTCGAGCGCGCGTGCGAGCAGGTAGTGGGAGACGGAAAACTGCACGAGGTTGACCTGCTGCCCCTTCAGGTCCGCGATCTGCTTGCCCTTGCCCTTCATCAGCACGCCGTCGTTGCCGTTCGAATAGTCGCTGACGATCAGTGCCGTCGAATCCACGCCGCCGGAGGCGGGAATCGTGAGCGCGTCCATGTTGGTCATCGCGCAGCCGTCGAACTTGCCGGCCGTGTACTGATTGATGGACTCGACGTAGTCGTTCAACTGCACGACGTCGACATTGATGCCGTATTTCCTGGCCCATTTGGACACGATGCCCTGGGTTTTCGCCTCACCCCATGGCATCCAGCCGGCGTAGATGGTCCAGCAGACCTTGAAGTCGTTGCGGCCCGCGGCGAAGGTGGGGCTCGAGGCGAAGGTGGCGAGGGAGACGGCGGCAATGCCAAGACAGCGAACGAGCTTGAACATGGGTTGACCTCGGAGGGGACGGTTAGCGACGGCAGGGAGCAGCGCAAACATCGCGTTCTCTCCCGGGCTTTTGTCCCGCCGTGTAACCTCGCCTGAGGTCGACAGCTCTCGGACCAGCACCTGCGTGAAGCAGGCCGGAACCCTAGCCGTCCATTTCCAGATTGTCTGTCGAACCGGAGGTTGCGCCGGCTCCTTGCGCGCTCTTTAAAGCGGGAAGTGTGCCAGGGGGCATGCCGCGGGTTGGTCGCTAGCTTTGTGCGGCGAAGGGCAAGTTTTTGCCCTGGGGCGGGGAAGGTGTGCACTGATGTGTGTCAGGGAGTGCACTCGATTCGGGCGTGAGAGGACGGGTATCCGACTCAGCGATGCCAGATAAGATGCAACGGTCGTAGCGGTCTGCCTTGCTGCTCGCATGCGTCTGCGCCGTTCGAACGTGTTACTTGATGCCATCCCTATCGAATGCAAAACGAACCGCAAGTCAATGTCGTCCGGCAGATTCCACGCAGTGTGTGGGTTCTAGGATGTGTGAGTCTTTTCATGGACATCTCATCCGAAATCATCCACAGCCTGCTGCCGATGTTTCTGCTGGCAAGCCTTGGCGCCGGCGCCGGCACGATCGGGCTCATCGAGGGCATCGCGGAGGCCACGGCCCAGATGGTCAAGGTGTTTTCTGGAACGCTCAGTGACTACCTCGGCAACCGAAAGTGGCTCGCCGTAGCAGGGTATTCGCTCGGCGCCATGAGCAAGCCGCTTTTTGCCATTGCGTCCTCGGTTGGAGTCGTGGTGACGGCGCGCGTCATTGACCGTGTCGGCAAGGGCATCCGCGGTGCGCCTCGCGATGCACTCATCGCGGATGTCACGCCGCAGCACCTGCGTGGCGCGGCCTTCGGTCTGCGCCAGTCGCTCGATACGGTCGGTGCGTTCCTCGGACCGCTGCTGGCCGTTCTCATCATGCTGATATGGGCAGATAATTTTCGGCTTGCCTTCTGGCTTGCCGTCATTCCCGGTGTGCTCGCGGTCGCGCTGTTGACGTTTGGTATCACGGAGCCTGAGCACGAGCCTCGCGCCAAAAGAAGCAATCCTGTGCGGTGGCAGAGTCTCAGGGAGCTTGGTTTGGACTACTGGTGGGTCGTAGGGATAGGCGCCGTTTTTGCGTTGGCGCGATTCAGCGAGGCTTTTCTGGTGCTTCGTGCGATGGGCAGCGGCGTACCGATTGCGCTCGTTCCGCTCGTCATGGTGGCGATGAATATCGTCTACGCGCTGTCCGCTTATCCGTTCGGGAAGCTCGCGGACACGATGCGCCATACGCGGCTGCTGATAGGTGGTCTGATCGTGTTGATTGGCGCCGACCTCGTGCTTGCACACGGCACCCACTGGAGCATAGTCGTCGTAGGCGTAGCGCTGTGGGGGCTGCACATGGGGATGACGCAAGGCCTGCTCGCTACGATGGTCGCGCACACGGCACCTGCGCATCGGCGCGGGACTGCGTTCGGTTTCTTCAATCTGCTGAGCGGCATCGTGACGCTGGTTTCGAGCGTTATCGCAGGCCAGTTGTGGGAACGTCTGGGGGCAGCCACGACCTTTTATGCGGGCGCAGCCTTCGGTCTGATGACCGTGGTGCTGCTGCTCTTTCACCCGACACCGGCTCAATCTCTTCACGACCTGAGCTAACGTGGCATAGCCGGGGTATCCGTCTGGAAAATGCGCGCGTTGTTGCCGCTATTTCCCCAACGTTGAGTGGTGTGTCGCTGCGTCTGCCTGAACTCGGATGCCCATCGGTCGTCAGGCTTCGTGACAGCGTTTCAAAACAAAAAAGCCGCTGTCCTTGTGGGACAGCGGCTTTTTCTTGAAGCTGGTGGCGAATCAGGGACTCGAACCCCGGACCTGCGGATTATGATTCCGTCGCTCTAACCGACTGAGCTAATTCGCCGAAAGAAGCGAGATTATGCTGGGGCAGCCGGAGGCTGTCAACCCCCGCCTCACAACTTTTTCAGATGGCTCCGGCTGTCGGTCCACTCAATCCTTCGCGTAGATATCCGAGTCCTTGGTTTCGCGCACGAACAGCATGCCGATCACGAAGGTGACCACCGCGATGATGATCGGATACCAGAGCCCCGAGTAGATGTTGCCCTTCGCCGCGACGATCGCGAACGCGGTGGCCGGCAGGAAGCCGCCGAACCAGCCATTGCCCACGTGATACGGCAGCGACATCGACGTATAACGGATGCGCGTCGGGAACATCTCGACCAGCATCGCCGCGATCGGCCCGTAGACCATCGTCACGTAGATCACGAGGATCGTCAGGATCACGATGCTCATCGGCCAGTTGATCTGAGCCGGATCGGCCTTCGGCGGGTAGCCGGCGGCCTTCAGCGTCGCGGCGAGCGTCTTCTCGAACGTCTTGGCTTGCTCCTTCGCGTCGGCGGCACGGCCGTCGAACGTGTTGACGACCGTATCGCCCACTCGGATCTGCGCGATCGTGCCGGCAGGCGCCGCGACGTTGTCGTAGTTCAGGCCGGCTCGCGACAGCGCGCCCTTCGCGATGTCGCATGAACTCGTGAACTTCGCCGTGCCCACCGGGTTGAACTGGAACGAGCACTCGGCCGGATCGGCGATCACGACGATCGGCGACTTCGCGGTTGCCGCTTCGAGCGCCGGGTTCGCGTAGTGCGTGAGCGCCTTGAACAGCGGGAAGTAGGTGAGTGCGGCGATCAGCAGGCCGGCCATGATGATCGGCTTGCGGCCGATGCGATCCGACAGCGAGCCGAAGAACAGGAAGAACGGCGTGCCGATCAGCAGCGCGAGCGCGATCATGATGTTGGCGCTCGAACCGTCGACCCTCAGCGTCTGCGTGAGGAAGAACAGCGTGTAGAACTGGCCCGTGTACCAGACGACAGCCTGGCCGGCCGTCAGGCCGAGCAGCGCGATAATCACGACCTTCAGGTTCTTCCATTGGCCGAACGCTTCGGAAAGCGGCGCCTTCGAGGTCTTGCCCTCGGCCTTGATGCGCGCGAACACCGGCGACTCATGCAGTTGCAGGCGAATCCACACCGACACCGCGAGCAGCAGGATCGACACGACGAACGGAATGCGCCAGCCCCAGGCGCCGAACGCGTCTTCGCCCATGAACGTGCGAATGCCGAGAATCACGAGCAGCGACAGGAACAGACCGAGCGTGGCGGTGGTCTGGATCCATGCGGTGTAGAAGCCGCGGCGGTTCGCCGGCGCGTGTTCGGCCACGTAGGTCGCGGCGCCGCCATACTCGCCGCCGAGCGCGAGACCCTGCAGCAGGCGCATCGCGATGAAGAGCACCGGCGAAGCGATGCCGATCGCCGCGTAGCCCGGCAGGAAGCCGACGAGGAACGTCGACAGGCCCATGATGATGATCGTGATCAGGAACGTGTACTTGCGCCCGACCATGTCGCCGAGCCGCCCGAATACGATCGCGCCGAACGGCCGCACCGCGAAGCCCGCCGCGAAGCTGAGCAGCGTGAAGATGAACGCCGCGGTCGGATTGACGCCGGAGAAGAAGCTCTTGCTGATGAAGGCCGCAAGCGAGCCGGCCAGATAAAAGTCATACCACTCGAAAACCGTACCCAGCGACGATGCGAAGATCACCCGCTTCTCATCGCGCGTCATCGGCACGTGCGCGATTTGCCCGCCAACGGTAGCCATATGTCGTCTCCAATATTGATATACACGCGGATCGCCGGCACAGGCGTTCCCGTGCAACCGATTATTGGAGTGGAAACTTACGGCGTTCTGACTCGGCGCCTGAACCTGGGGTAGTCCGGTAAGTCGACGAATAGGCGTTCAATTTCCGTTAATGTGCTGGTATGTTCCCGCAATCCACGCTGAAAATCTCAAAAAAACGCTGACCGTCACGCTGACGATAAAGGCGCGTTAGGGTAAGTCCCGCCCCGTTCGAGCTCGTGCAAGCTGACGCGCACCAGTGTGCCGGCGAGCCGCGGCGACTCCTGGTAGACGTTGTCGACGATGGCGAGCTCGCCGCCGTGCATTGCCGCAATTTCGCGCACGATCGCGAGGCCGAGGCCGCTGCCGTCGCCCTCGCGGCCCAGAATCCGGTAAAAGCGCTCGACCACACGCGAGCGCTCGCTGGCCGGAATGCCGAGCCCGGTGTCCTCGACTTCCAGATGTACGAGCCGCGCGGGGGCGTCGTGCCGCACGCGCACGGTGATGCGGCCGCCCGCCGGCGTATAGCGGATCGCGTTGTCGATCAGGTTCGACAGCATTTCACGCAGCATCACCGGATTGCCGGCGACTTCGACCGGCTCGTCGGGCGCTTCGTAGCCGATGTCCATCTGCTTCGCGAGCGCGGCCGGCACCCATTCGCGCACCGCGCTGCGCGCGAGTTCGCCGAGTTCGAGCGGCGTGAAGATCTGCCCCGATCGACGGTTCTCCGCGCGCGCCAGCGCGAGCAATTGCGTGACGAGCCGCGCGGCCTGCTCGGAGCTCGTCGCGATCTGTTCGAGCGAGCGACGAACCTCGGCCGACGCGTTCTGGCGCAGCGCGAGCTCGGCCTGGGTGCGCAGGCCGGCCAGCGGCGTTTTCATCTGATGCGCGGCGTCGGCGATGAAGCGCTTCTGTAGCTCCATGTTCTGTTCGAGGCGCGTGAGCAGATCGTTGAACGACGTGACGAGCGGCTCGATTTCCGGCGGCGCGCGGCGCGCTTCGAGCGGCGACAGATCGTCCGGCCGGCGCGCGCGGATATGCGCCTGCAGCGCATGCAGCGGCTCGAGCCCGCGCGACAGCCCGAACCACACGAGCAGGATCGCGAGCGGCAGGATCACGAACTGCGGCAGGATCACGCCCTTGATGATGTCGTTGGCGAGCTGGCTGCGCTTGTCGAGCGTTTCGGCGACCTGCACGAGCACGGCCTGCGCGCCCGGCGTCTGCGGAAACTCGACGGTCGTGTAGGCGACGCGGATGTCGTTGCCGCGCAGCACGTCGTCGCGGAATTCGACGAGGCCCGGTGGCGGGCGGTCCTCCTCGTGCGGCAGCGGCATGTCGCGCTCGCCGGCCACGAGCTCGCCGCGCGTGCCGAGCACCTGAAAGAACACGCTGTCGACGTTGTCGGCGCGCAGGAAATCGCGCGTCGACTCGGGCAGCGACAGCTCCGCGACGCCGTTGACCGGATGGATCTGGCGCGCGAGCACGTAGGCGTCGGTTTCGAGCGCGCGGTCGAACGGCCCGTTCGCGATCGACTTCGCGACCAGATAGGTGACCGCGAGGCTCATCGGCCACAGCAGCAGCAGCGGCGCGAGCATCCAGTCGAGAATTTCGCCGAACAGCGAGCGCGGACGCGCTTCGGCGGCGGCTTCGGTTTCGTCGGGCGGGGCGAACGGATTGGCGTAGCGCGCGTCGCGCGCCTCGTCGAGGTCCGCAGCGTGCGCCGTGGCGCGATCAGCGCGTGCGGACATCGCTGGCCTCTATTTGTAGTGGTGGCTCGCCGGCATCGCGCTGGACGACGGCGCGGTGGACGTTTGTGCCGCTTGTGCCGCTTGTGCCGTCTGCGGCTCGGAGCCGGCCGGGGTGGCGGGCGCGCTCGCATTCGCCGGCGGCGCCGCTTTTTCGAGACAGTAGCCGAGCCCGCGCACGGTGATGATGCGCACGCCGCTCGGTTCGATCTTCTTGCGCAGCCGGTGCACGTAGACTTCGATCGCGTTGTTGCTGACTTCCTCGCCCCATTCGCATAGATGGTCGACGAGCTGCTCTTTCGAGACCAGCCGACCGATCCGTTGCAGCAGCACTTCGAGCAGCCCGAGTTCGCGCGCGGACAGATCGATCGCCTGGTCGTTGACGTAGGCGATGCGGCCCACCTGATCGAACGACAGCGAGCCATGCCGCACGACGGTCGGGCCGCCGCCCGCGCCGCGCCGTGTCAGCGCGCGCACGCGCGCTTCGAGTTCGTTCAGCGCGAAGGGCTTGGCCATGTAATCGTCGGCGCCGAGGTCGAGGCCTTTGACGCGTTCGTCGACGCTATCGGCGGCGGTCAGGATCAGCACGGGCAGGTTCGAATTGCGCGCGCGCAGGCGGCGCAGCACCTCGAGCCCGGACATGCGCGGCAGGCCCAGATCGAGGATCAATAGGTCGAACGTCTGCATTGACAACGCGGTATCGGCTTCCATGCCGCTTTTCACGTGATCGACCGCATAGGCCGATTGGCGGAGTGATCGAACCAGACCATCCGCGAGTATGCTGTCGTCTTCGGCAATCAGAATTCGCATGATGCGCCAGCCTGGCTTTGCCGGCACCGTGGGGGTTGCCCCGGCGCGCAGCGGTCTCCGAACATTATTGTGGGTAGTTGGGGCGATGCGACAGTAAAAGATGCGCGTTCGCATCACAATCGCGCTTGCCAAAACCACTGTTTTTTTATACAGTGTCTGCGTTTCGTGTGATCTCCTGGAGACTCCGCTCAATTCGAGTGGAACCACGGGTGCACATCTGCCTCAGACGCCGTTCATCATAGCAAAGGACGATTCATGGAAGAAAGCAAGAAAGGCTCGGCTGGACTGACTGCTGAAAAGAGCAAGGCTCTCGCCGCCGCGCTCGCGCAGATCGAAAAGCAGTTCGGCAAAGGGTCGGTCATGCGGCTCGGCGCAGGTGAGGCAGTCGAAGACATCCAGGTGGTCTCCACCGGATCGCTCGGCCTCGACATCGCACTGGGCGTCGGCGGTTTGCCGCGCGGCCGCGTGGTCGAAATCTACGGTCCGGAATCGTCCGGTAAAACCACGCTGACGCTGCAGGTCGTCGCCGAAATGCAGAAGCTCGGCGGCACCGCGGCGTTCATCGACGCGGAACACGCGCTGGACATTCAATACGCGGGCAAGCTCGGCGTGAACGTCGCCGACCTGCTGGTCTCGCAGCCGGACACAGGCGAACAGGCGCTCGAAATCGCCGACGCGCTGGTGCGCTCGGGCTCGATCGACATGATCGTGATCGACTCGGTCGCGGCGCTGGTGCCGAAGGCGGAAATCGAAGGCGAAATGGGCGACTCGCTGCCGGGTCTGCAGGCGCGTCTGATGTCGCAGGCGCTGCGCAAGCTGACCGGCACGATCAAGCGCACGAACTGCCTCGTGATCTTCATCAACCAGATCCGCATGAAGATCGGCGTGATGTTCGGCAACCCGGAAACCACCACGGGCGGTAATGCGCTGAAGTTCTACGCGTCGGTGCGTCTCGACATTCGCCGCATCGGCTCGATCAAGAAGAACGACGAAGTGATCGGCAACGAAACCCGCGTGAAGGTCGTCAAGAACAAGGTGGCGCCGCCGTTCCGTGAAGCGATTTTCGACATCCTGTACGGCGAGGGCATCTCGCGTCAGGGCGAAATCATCGACCTCGGCGTGCAGGCGAAGATCGTCGACAAGGCCGGCGCATGGTACAGCTACAGCGGCGAGCGGATCGGTCAGGGCAAGGACAACGCGCGTGAATTCCTGCGCGAAAATCCGGATATCGCTCGCGAAATCGAGAACCGTATCCGCGAATCGCTGGGCGTTACCGCGATGGCGAACGCCGTGACCGGCGCGGACGCTGAAGTCGCGGGCGAAGAAGAGTAAGCATCAAGTGATACGCAAAGGCCGGCCGCTGTCCGGTTCCGACTCCGGACGCTATCCGGACGGCCCGCGCGACGCGGCGGACGGATCGCCTGAGTCCGGCGATCCGTTCGAACCGTTCGACGCACATGACCGCGCTGCGGGCCGCGGCCCCCAGCGTACGCGGTCTGCGCCCGCTGCAGCGTCGTCCAGCCGGGATTCCTCCGGACTCGATTCCCCAATTCCCTCCGAGGTCACCTACACCCGCTCGCGTCGCCAACCCGGCGAAGAGAAGCCGGGCCAGTCCGACAAAGACGACAGCAGGAAATCCCAACGCCCCGCCCGTTCGCTGAAAGCGCGCGCGCTCGGCTATCTGTCGCGCCGCGAATATAGCCGCGCCGACCTCGCCCGCAAGCTGAAGCCTTACGTCGAGGAAACCGATTCGCTCGACACGGTGCTCGACGCGCTGCAGGCCGAAAACTGGCTATCCGACTCGCGCTTCGCGGAAAGCCTGATCCATCGGCGCGCATCGCGGCTCGGCACGAGCCGCATTCTCGGCGAACTGAAGCAACACGCGCTCAACCCGGCGCTCGTCGAAGAGGCGAGCGCGCAATTGCGCGAAACCGAACTCGTGCGCGCCCAGGCGGTCTGGCGCAAGAAGTTCGGCCAGTTGCCGCAAACGCCGGCCGAGCGCGCGAAGCAGGCGCGCTTTCTCGCGTCGCGCGGCTTCTCCGGCGCGACGATCGGCAAGATCCTGAAGGGTATCGACGACATCGGGGACGGCGACTAACACGCCAGTCTCGACGGGTAGGGCAATTACCGCGCCGTAACCTGGCGCCAGGCCGTGCGCAATCGGGGCTGTCCCAAATACCCGTTATGCTAAACTCCAGAAGTTTTCCAATCCGGCCTTTCCTTCCCGCATGTCGCTTTCCCCGCCAGTGTCCAGTCAGTTGCGCCATCGTCGCGCAATCAGAGCGGAAGCTTACGAGCGAGCCGATGGCCTGTGGGATGTGGAAGCGTGCCTGACCGACGAAAAGCCACGCGATGTGGCGCTTGCGTCGGGTGTCCGGCCCAATGGTCAGCCGATCCATGAACTCTGGCTTCGCATCACCATCGATCGCAAGCTCAATGTCGTCAACGCCGAGGCGTCGTCCGACTGGGTGCCCTATCCAGGGTTGTGCCAGGCCAGCAATCCCGCCTACCGTGCCCTCATCGGGCTCAATCTGTTCCACAACTTCCGTCGCGATGCTGCCCGTTTGCTGGCCGGCACGGCCGGCTGCACGCATCTCACCGAGCTGTGCGCGATCCTGCCGACCGCCGCGATCCAGGCGTTCGCCGGCGACGTATGGAACACCGATGACGGCACGCCGGGCGCGAACGCGGGTTCGGGAGACGAATCGTCCAACGGCACAGGCGAGCATTCCAACGACAAACCGCCATTCCAGCTGGGACGCTGCCACGCGCTGCGTTTCGACGGCGAGGCGGTGAAACAGTTTTATCCGCGCTGGTATGGTCATGCACCGCGTCCGGCGGAACGCGCGGCCTCGTCGGACGGCGCGGCGGCCCGCGAACGAAGCGGCGACGCGTCGGCCTGAACGGCGGCAACGGAATCGAAGTTCTATCCAACTCTCAGACTGAAGGGAATCACGCATGAAGATTCACGAGTACCAGGGTAAGGAAATCCTGCGGAAATTCGGCGTCGCGGTACCGCGCGGCAAGCCGGTCTTCTCGGTGGACGATGCGGTCAAGGCCGCGCAAGAGCTGGGCGGCCCGGTGTGGGTCGTGAAGGCTCAGATCCACGCGGGTGGCCGTGGCAAGGGCGGCGGCGTCAAGGTCGCCAAGTCGCTGGAACAGGTTCGCGAGTACTCGAACCAGATCCTCGGCATGCAGCTCGTCACGCACCAGACCGGTCTGGAAGGCCAGAAGGTGAACCGCCTGCTGATCGAAGAAGGCGCCGACATCAAGAAGGAACTGTATGTCGGTCTCGTGATCGATCGCGTTTCGCAGAAGATCGTCGTGATGGCGTCGAGCGAAGGCGGCATGGACGTCGAAGAAGTCGCGGAAAAGACGCCCGAGCTGATCCACAAGGTTGCCGTCGATCCGTCGACTGGCCTGAAGGACTCGGAAGCAGACGACCTCGCGAAGAAGATCGGCGTGCCCGACGCTTCGATTCCGCAAGCTCGCGCGATCCTGCAAGGCCTGTACAAGGCATTCTGGGAAACCGACGCATCGCTCGCCGAAATCAACCCGCTGATCCTGACCGGCGACGGCAAGGTCATCGCACTCGACGCGAAGTTCAACTTCGACTCGAATGCGCTGTTCCGTCACCCGGAAATCGTCGCGTACCGCGATCTGGACGAAGAAGATCCGGCTGAAATCGAAGCGTCGAAGTTCGACCTCGCGTACATCTCGCTCGACGGCAACATCGGCTGTCTGGTGAACGGCGCCGGCCTCGCAATGGCAACGATGGACACCATCAAGCTGTTCGGCGGCGAACCGGCGAACTTCCTCGACGTCGGCGGAGGAGCTACGACCGAGAAGGTTACCGAAGCGTTCAAGATCATGCTGAAGAACCCGAACCTGACCGCGATTCTGGTCAACATCTTCGGTGGCATCATGCGCTGCGACGTGATCGCGGAAGGCGTGATCGCGGCCTCGAAGGCCGTGTCGCTGAAGGTGCCGCTCGTGGTCCGCATGAAGGGCACGAACGAAGACCTGGGCAAGAAGATGCTCGCCGAATCCGGCCTGCCGATCATCTCGGCGGACAGCATGGAAGAGGCGGCTCAGAAGGTCGTCGCGGCTGCTTCGGGCAAGGCGTAAGCCAGCTGTCCACGGCGCATTTACCAGCTCATTTGCCAGCTCATTTGCCAGGTTTACGAGTGGCGGCGCGCAAGCGACACAGGCGTGCAGCATCGCGCCGAGTGGCGCTACCGCGCGACGCCAAACGAACAGAGGTCAATACATGTCGATTCTGATCAACAAAGACACCAAGGTCATCACGCAGGGCATCACCGGCAA